>NZ_JBTLQH010000009.1:0-222903 GCF_054461575.1 Flavitalea flava | reverse complement strand
AACCTCCTGTTACCCGGGAAAAGGATGGTGAAAAACGAGAAAACCCTCAAAGACAATAGGAGAACATTTAAGAGATCAGCTAATAGAAAATAAGGTTAAAAAAGGCGCCCCCGGTAAGGTAAAACTTGCCAGGGGCGCCTTTTTTGCGCGTTTAAAACTCCTGAAAACCTGCAAAAATGCATTCTGTATTCCGGACATCCTGGCAAAATATTTACCCTTATATCTTTCTGCACAGGAGGTGTGGATATAAATGGAAAAATGGCTGAAAACTTTTTTAAATTGTGGAAAGCAAGGGGGTTGCTGTTAATAAGCCGTAGATTTGTGTTAACAATCCTGTGGATTTCTATAGGAAAAATATAGAAAAAGAAAAATTTTTTTGAACGCGACAGAGAGATTTATATTCGCCCTCCTGACTCAAAGGGATAACATTCCGTTCACGTTGCCGTAACAATTTCATAATATATATGACGCGTTTGAATTTCAGTTAAGAGTAAGGCCATCTAACCAATAGGCCGGTTAAATGGAGCAGATTGCTTGACACCCTATTATTTAATTTTTTATTTCGGATAGTTCATGGACCTGACAAATCTCAATCTGAACAAGGATCGCAGCAAATTAAGGCGGAAACCTTCGATGGATCTCAGCACGATGGTTTACGGCAAAGTACCTCCTCAGGCTAAAGAACTGGAAGAAGCCGTCCTGGGGGCCATTATGCTGGAAAAAAGCGCCTTTGACGCAGTAGTGGAAATCCTTAAACCGGAATGTTTTTACCTGGAAGGCCATCAACGTATCTATAAAGCCATGCAGGGGCTGGCCCAAAAGAGCCAACCCATTGATATTCTGACCATCGTAGAAGAATTGAAGGTCAGGGAAGAGCTCGAGCTTGTCGGAGGCCCTTACTATGTGACCAAACTCACCAATGCGGTCGTTTCTTCTGCCAATATTGAAACGCATGCCCGTATCATCCTTCAGAAATTCATTCAGCGTGAACTCATACGCATCAGCGGAGAGATCATCGGGGATGCCTATGAGGACAGCACGGATGTGTTCGATCTGCTGGATGATGCCGAAAGCAAGTTGTTCGAGATCACGAATAACCACCTGCGCAAAAATTTTGACAGCATCGACTCCGTCCTGGTCAAAACGATCCAGCGTATCGAGGATATGCGTAATAACCAGGCTGATATTACCGGTGTACCCAGCGGATTCCCTTCCCTGGACAGGATCACCTATGGCTGGCAGCCAACGGATCTTATCGTGCTGGCAGCACGTCCCTCGGTAGGTAAAACGGCCTTTGCCCTGAACCTGGCCCGAAATGCCGCCCTTAATGCGACCAAACCGACAGCGGTTGCCTTTTTTAGTCTTGAAATGAGTTCCGCCCAGTTGGTACAACGTATCCTCAGCGCTGAAAGCGAGATCTTCATGGAGAAGATCTCCCGGGGCAGACTGGAAGAACACGAAATGAAACAATTGTACAAAAAAGGGATCGACAGACTGGCTAAAGCGCCCATTTTCATCGATGATACGCCGGCCCTGAACATTTTTGAATTGCGTGCCAAATGCCGCCGGTTAAAAAATAAACACAATGTAGGTATTATCCTCATCGACTATTTGCAGTTAATGAGCGGGGCGGGAGATTCCAAAGGCGGGAATCGTGAACAGGAGATCAGCCGGATATCCCGTGATCTGAAAGGGCTGGCTAAAGAATTACAGGTACCCATTATCGCCCTTTCCCAATTGAGTCGTGCCGTTGAATCCAGGAAGGATGGGGACAAGATCCCTCAATTAAGCGATCTGCGTGAATCGGGTGCGATCGAACAGGATGCCGATATGGTTATGTTCCTGTACCGGCCCGAATATTATGGGATCACTGCCAACGAAATGGGCGAAAGCAATAAAGGAGAGACCCATGTAAAAATTGCAAAACATCGAAATGGTTCCCTGGAAACGATCAAATTAAGGGCCCTTCTTCATATCCAAAAATTCACGGAATACGGAGCGGATGATTTCGGCGGCATCGGAATGCCCGCCACTGGAGGCTGGAAACCGGTGCAGGATAATGAAGGGGGCGGGGGCGCCAAACTCTATATCCAGGCGGGCAGCAAAATGAATGACCTGCCGATGGATGATGACGAAACTCCATTCTAATATGGCACTGCCCTGTTTTTACCTATCCCCGGATAACATCGTTGCACCCGGCTCCGGTTCGGTGAAGGAGGAGATGGTACTGAATGAAGAAACCTCCCGCCATATCCTACAGGTCCTGCGGATGAAACCCGGCGAACTCCTGCAATTGACCGATGGCAGGGGAAATTTGCTGACGGCTTCCATCGTGGATGATCATAAGAAGAAATGTTTAGTCAGGATACAATCTACAGTTTACCATCCCATGCGGGAAAGAAAAGTTTCCATTGGAATTTCTTTAGTGAAAAATGCCAGCCGTTTCGAATGGTTTCTGGAAAAGGCCACGGAGATCGGCGTTACCGAGATCATTCCCCTTCTTTGTGAGCGCACAGAAAAACAGCATTTTCGCCAGGATCGCATGGAGAATATTCTGGTAAGTGCCATGCTGCAATCCCAACAGACCTGGCTTCCTGTTTTGCAGCCGCAGATAACCTTTTCCCAGGTTATAGAAATTGCCGGCCACGGGCAGTTGTTCATAGCCCATTGTCTGGAAGAAGAAAAAATTTCGTTGACAGATGCAATGACTTCCGCCGCGTCCAATGCAGAAGGTGTGCAACCCGAAAATGATGACGATACCATTGTTTCATCGCAGCTTATCCTGATCGGTCCCGAGGGCGATTTTTCCGGTACTGAGATCGCATTGGCCCGCCAACATGGCTTCATCCCGGTGACGCTGGGGGGCTCACGTTTACGGACGGAGACCGCGGGTATGGTGGCAGCTGCGCTTTTATGTATAGGATAATATGAATTGGCAATATGTATTGGATAACCTGGATTGCCCGGTGATCCTTCAGTTTATAACCGGGTCTGACCTTTACCCGCCTTTAAGGCAGCTTTTTTCTCCGCTCTCTTTTTCATGGTAGAATTTAAGATCTCCACGCCGAAAGAAAAGGCCATGGAGAAATAAATATATCCTTTGTCAATATGGGTATGGTGAAGAGGTTCCAATCCTTCGAAAAACAGGCTGAACCCGACCATCAATAAAAAGGACAGTGCCAGCATTTTCAGGGTAGGGCGTTTGTGGATATAATCGGAGATCTTTTGTGAAAAAAAGAACATAATGATCATCGCGATGATAACGGCAGTGATCATAACCGGAACCTGTCTTGCCATACCCACAGCCGTTATAATGCTATCAAAAGAAAAGACGGTATCCACCAGGATGATCTGGCTCACGATCGCTCCGAAACCGGCTCCGGCTTTTTGACCAGCGGATTGTTCATCATGCCCCGATCTTTCCAGTTTTTCATGGATTTCTTTGACGGTTTTATAAAGGAGGAACAATCCCCCTGCCAGCATAATGATATTGCGCAGATTAAACCCATAACCAAATACAGAAAACAACTCCTGGTTCCCGTTGGTAACCAGCCAGCCTATCCCCAGCAATAATAAGGACCGGATAAGGATGCCGGCAATCATCCATGCCCGACGCGCTTCCAGTTGACGGCCCCTCTCCAGGCGTCCGATCAGGATGGAAACAAAAATGACATTGTCGATGCCCAGTACAATTTCCAGGGTCGTCAGGGTCAGCAGACTTATTAAGGATTCAAGACTAAATAAAGAGGCCATGTGGTTTCGTTAAGAGGCACAAAAATAGGTTACCTGCTTTTCCCGGTGATTGGGTAAATGCATTTTTTTCAGCATTAATGTGCAACATATTATAATTTTTTTTGTACATCTAGTGAATCTTGCTTAAATTACTACCTAGTAACATTTTATATATTTGTTTTTCTCTTTATCAACCCCTCCCCCCAATAGATTGCCCCTTCTCCTATCGCTTATTGTCCAATGTCTTACCTCTTTTTTGCAGCTTGGATTAAACCGGAATCGCCTGACGTGATTATAATTAACGGATAGTGAACTACGAAGTAGGTATTGCAATTTTTTCATCATTAAAACCCACGCTATGTCATTTAATTTAGTCGACACCGTGAAAGGTCTGTTCACCTCGGATCTTATCAGCAAAGCGGCTTCTTCTTTAGGAGAAAATGAAGGAGCCATCAGTAAGGCTCTTTCCGGTCTGGTACCCTCCCTGTTGGGGGGCCTGGTATCCAAAGCCACCTCTGGTATAGAAGGAGCGGCTAACATTTTGAATATGGCAAAGGAAGCCACTTCATCCGGCTCCATAGAAAATCCGGCAGGTTTGCTTGGGGGAGGGAGTGGTTCTGGCGTCTTGGGTGGATTATCAGGCGGATTGGATGCGATTAAAGGAATTTTTGGTAATAAACTGGGCGATATTACCCGGGTTATTTCAAATTTTTCGGGTATCAAGGAATCCTCTGCTTCAACGCTTATGAGCGCTGCTGCCCCGGCCACCTTGGGAGTTATCGGCAAATACGCCAGTGAAAACAACCTGAATGCAAGTGGCCTGGCCAGTATGTTATCCGCACAAAAGGACAATATCCTTAGCGCTTTGCCTTCGGGCCTTGGTTCTCTCTCCGGTTTGCTGGGGCTGGGCTCTATTGGCGCAGCCGTCTCTTCTCTGACAGGGACTGCCAGGCCATCGGCGACAACAGTTTCCCATGCCGCAAGAGAAGTAGAAGAAAAAGCGGGCGGCGGGTTAAAATGGTTAATGCCTCTTTTGCTGGCCGTGTTGGTGATCGCGCTGGTATGGTATTTTGCAAGGGGATGCGGGAACACCTCGAATACGGTTGCCGTCACTGATTCGGCGGCCACCATGAATACCGATACGACCATGAATTCAGGGCCGGTATCGATCAAGGTCAAACTGCCCGATGGAACGGAATTGGATGCTTATAAGGGAGGGATCGAGGATGAACTGGTGACCTATCTGAATTCTACCGACCCCGCAGACAGCATCAGCAAAGGAAGATGGTTCAACTTCGATAACCTGAATTTTAAGACGGGAAGTGATGAATTGACGGAAGAGAGCGGCAAACAGGTACAGAATATTGCGGCTATTTTAAAAGCCTATCCAAAGGTGAAAATAAAGATCGGCGGATATACCGACAGAACGGGTAATGAACCGGATAATATGAAATTATCGCAGAAAAGGGCCGATGCGGTTACCCGTGCTTTGAATAAATCAGGCGCAAATTCGGGACAGCTGGATGGAGCGGAAGGTTATGGCTCACAGTTTGCAAAAGCAGCTGCCGACGGCCCTGATGCAGAAAAGAAAATGGACCGGCGGATATCGGTCAATGTCAGGCAGAAATAGAACCGGAAGGTCTGCGATACAATAAAATAAAAGCCAGGATACCCACGGTGATGTATACGTCGGCAAAATTAAATATAGCCGTTCTGATATGCAGGATACCTATATTCATAAAGTCGGAAACATGACGATCGAAAAGGATCCGGTCAATAATGTTCCCGACGCCGCCGGCAAAGATCAGGGCCAGGCAGAACATTTTTGGGAAAGGGATCTCGTCTGATCTCCTGATCGCGTAAAAGAATAACACCAAAAGGCAGCATAAAGGAAGTACGCTCAGCAACCAGAAATTGGCGGTTTTAGATAAGTTCTCGCCAAATCCCAGCGCAGCCCCGGTATTTTCGATGTATTCCAACCGGAAGGTATCGTGGAAAAATGAACGAGCTTCTTTATTCATAAGCTGTTCTTTTGCCAGCGTCTTGGTGATGCGGTCACAACCAATGAAGACGAATGCCAGCGTACAGAAAAAGATGATCTTATACCATTTTTGCATAAAAAGCGCTTTGCCTGTCTAAATTAGCCAAATAGGGTCAGTCAAGGCGCTTTTTTTATGTTATAAGGGATATAATTATCCCAGAACCAGGGGGTATAGCTATCACCAATGGCAGTTTGCAATAATTCCTTAAAAATACTTTCACCCTGGTCGCTGTTGGTCATGATAATGACAGCTATCCCTTTATCGGGAAACCCAATCGAATAATGACCCCAGCCTTCACTATGGCCTTCCTTAAAGAAGGCCGTTCCATAGGGGGTTTTTATTAATCCAAAGCCTAGCCCATAGAAGAGGGATGTCGTTTTTTCATCCCGTTCGTCCACCCTGGCATTCGGACCGAATTGTTGTTTGGATAAAATGGGGATTTGAGGCCGGAATAATTCCCGGAAACTTTTAGCGCTAAGACCCCGCTGATTCAAAAGAGCCTCGTAAAAAAGAGAGAAATCCCCGATCGTTGTGTATAAAGAGCCCGCCGCATGGGATACTGTTCGGGCATCGAATACATAGGCATGTTGCAGGGAGTCGTGACCTACGCAATGATTTCCATCGAATGCGGGCTGCCAGATATAACTGCTATGGACCATGCCTAATGGCCGTAGTACTTCTTCCTGAATACTGTTCTCGAAATCTTTTCCCGTGATCTGTTCCAATACGAATTGCAATAAATAAATCCCCTCTCCCGAATAAGAATAACGGGTGCCCGGGTCGGCATGGATACGCAATTTCCCATCAGGCTCATAACCCCGGTAGTTTGGTAATCCGGTCGTATGATCGAGACACATTCTGGCCGTTATCTTTTCGAAACGTTTGTCTTCCTTTATATCTTTATAACCACGACTTTTTTTGGTGAATGTATATTCGTAAAGCGGTTTGTTTAAATAGTGTACGAGGGGCGTGTCCAGATTGAGCACCCCTTTATCGACGAGCTTCATGGCATAATAGGCGAATACTGCCTTGCTGAAGGAACAGGACCACCATATGGCCGCGCTGTCCAGTTTTTGACCGGTTGTAACATCGGCGTATCCGAATGTTCCGGTATAAACAGGTTTGTTTTTATTAAATACGGTGATGGAGAGCCCGGTGACCTTGGCCGTATCCATCAGGCGGTTGATCCTCTCTGTTAGCTGTACGTTGGAGATTTTTGATCCATCCAAACGCCTGAGGAATCTTTCCGATCCTGTTACGTTTTGTCCTTCCACGAATAAAACTGCAAACATCCCAAGGACAAGCAATCTCACGGCGAGCATTTTCCCCGCGAGCATCCTCAGGACGGGAACTCCAAAGGGAAAAAGGTAAGCTGGTAAAAACTTACGGTGATTAATTACTGACGATTTTCTCATGTACTGGTGAGTATTATATATGAAAGATTTGTATATTTGTGTCAGCTTTGACCGGTCTGATTATGCCCTTATTCCTTTCACCAACTGTCTGCAATCAGACGACTCCCCTATTCCCTTAAGATAAGACAAAACGCAATTTTTCAACCTTAAAAATCAAGTTATGAAAAGATTTCTTCTTTTAATGGGTATTGTCATGTTCTGTGGTATCTATGCAGCCCATGCTCAGATCTCAAAAGGGAATGTTATGGTAGGGGGAGATATCTCCAATTTTAGTTTCACGCTCAACGATCCCAAAACGTTTACGATGACCATCGATCCCAAGGCAGCCTGGTTTATCCAGGATCACGTTGCGATAGGGGGCTATCTGAATTTTCAATTGCAAACGGAAAAAGGTGCCGGTTCCAATATCAATTATGGTATTGGTGCTTTGGGAAGGTATTATATCGTTGATAATTCCATTACGGTACTACGGCACACCAATTTTTTTCTGGAGGGTACGGTTGGTATACAAGGGGTAAACCCTGCGCATGGAGATAACACGAATGGGCTCGGTCTGGGTTTCGGACCGGGAATCGCTTATTTTGTTACGCCGAACATTGGCCTGGAATGTCTCCTGAAATATAATGGTATCATTGGATTCGGCTCCAGTGTAACTTCCAGCAACCTCGTACTGGGTGTTGGATTTCAGATCTATTTGCCGGGTAAAAAGTTAAAGGCTACGATGAAGGGTCAATAATTTGGCGCAGATCCTGCGGGTGATAAACGGACCTTCATAGATAAAACCCGTCCAAACCTGTACCAGCGATGCGCCGGCCTCCAGTTTATCCATTGCATCTTCTCCGGTGAAAATCCCTCCGGAGGCGATAAGTGGGATCGTCCCATATGTTTTTTTATGGATCGTACGCACCATCTCCGTCGATTTTTCTTTTAGTGGAGCTCCGCTTAAGCCACCGGCCCCGATTGTTTCCAGATGTGCCGCGGTACTTAACAGTTTTTCGCGGCTAATAGTCGTATTGGCTGCTACCAGGCCATCCAACCGTATCTCCAGGGCAAGTTCAATCACCTCTTCCAATTGTGCCGGCGTGAGATCCGGTGCGATCTTTAGCAGGAGGGGTCTTTGTGGTATACCTTCTTGCCGGCTAAGTTCAAGGTTGATCCCTTGCAGATTGGTTAATATTTTCCGCAGAGATTCCTTTTCCTGGAGTTCGCGCAGACCTGGCGTATTGGGCGAACTTACATTCACCACAAAATAATCCACATAAGGGAATAATTCGCGGAAACAGATCTCGTAATCCTGCCAGGCATTTTCATTGGGAGTGACCTTGTTCTTTCCGATATTTCCGCCAATGATCAGCGGACAAGCCTGCGGTTTGGCCTGTTTGTTTGCGCCTTCCTGCCCGGAGCCTACCTGGTTGCTACGTTCCCGCCATTTCTTCAATCTTTCCGCGACCACCTTAACCCCGTCATTATTAAATCCCATCCGGTTGATCAGGGCCTGGTCTTCGGGTAAGCGGAAAAGTCTCTGCTTTTCATTCCCTGCCTGTGCCAGGGGAGTAACGGTTCCAATCTCTACAAATCCAAATCCCAGAACATCCAGTTCCCGCAGGTAGCGCGCATTTTTGTCAAATCCCGCCCCTAATCCAACCAGATTACGAAAGGAAAGACCAAAGACTTCCTGTTTCAGGGATTTTGTTTCTTCGTCGGGATGGCAGCACCAGCCAGCCAACTTCCTGGACCAGCTCCAGGTACAAGCCAGCCTGAGCGCGTTCATGGAAAAATAATGCACGCCCTCTGGCGGAAAAAAGAACAGTATGGTCCGGAGAATTTTATACATAACGGCGCGAAGATAAACTTTTTGAAGTTTTTGAGCGGGTGCGGTTTAAAAAGACCGATGCATTATATTTAACTGCGGTATTTTGGTCTATGGGTATTTCCAGAGTGTAGGTTATTTTTTGTTGAATATTTATATATGAAAGGATTTTTTTTGCAACTATTTTTATTAGCGGGTATTATTTTATAGCTAGCTGGAGTGCTAAAAATTTTGAGTATAATTCAATTGAAATAAATTCTGAATCCCAAAGCGATACCATAATTACATGGACGCAGAATTATAGACTGACATTTGAGGATTTTCAGAGTGTTCCACAAAAAAAAGACGAATCATCAATCGATACCTTGGCAATATGTTCTTATTCTATAAGATATAAAATATATTTGAAGAAGGGAAACCTAAAATTGATGTATTTGCTGTTTTTTCAAGGAAATTGTCATGGATAAAGATTAAGACAATTCCAGTTCTGCAGCATGAACAAGGACATTTTGATATGGGAGAGATTTTTGCATTAAGGTTAAAAAAGAGCATTAATGAATCCGGTATAGTAGATTTTCACGACTTTTTTACAGCCTTCAAGGAAAAGTATGAAAAAATGCTAGAGGAATGTAACGAAGAGGAAAGTAAATATGATGTCGCTACCCAAAATACATTAGGAGTCGAATATTACACTAAATGGATAAAGGATGAATTAGAGGCATTGAAACCTATTCTTTAGAATTTTAAAAAAATCTCAAGGAAATTCATAAACCTTTACCTAAAACTTGAATAACAATGATTCGTATCCATAACATCATTTTTCTAATCCTACTATTCTCAAGTTGTAAATCCCAAACCACCAACGAAAAAATATTAAATACTGCAACCAGAGCCGTAGCTGCCATTCAGGAGGGAAATTCAGAAAAATTTATTTCATTAATTCGTGATAATGGCTTGGATAGAGAGATGATTGAATTTGATGTTAAAAGATGCAAAGGCTATTTTGACAATTATCAAAAAGGGATTTCCCCGGTTATAGAAATTAAAGAGCTTTATAATAGCCTTGGTCAGAAACTGGTAAGAGTCCCTGTCTATTCAAGCGCCAATGATACCGCACGAATAAAAGAGATTCATTTAAATTTACTATTCGGCCCTTCGAATTTGTTTCCTTTAGACAAATTAACGGGGTATTCCGTGGTGAGAAATAACGAGGATTCTAGTAAGTTTCATCCCCTTTCTTACTGGCACCGATAATCATTTCCCAAGCATAAAAGTGATTAATGAAGATGTAGGCCATTTCCCCCGGAAATCTTAACTTTGATATATAAAGTTGCATAGACAACCTTTTTCGACGCTAACGACCCGTCGCCTGCCCAACCCGGGCAGATCTGGGTTATTAATTATAAAAAATCTCATATGCAAGACGCTTATATCGTAGCCGGTTTCCGTACCGCGGTAGGAAAGTCCAAAAGGGGAAAACTCCGTTTTTATCGCCCTGACGATCTGGCCGTAACGGTCATTAAAGGGCTGTTAGCTTCCGTTCCTGGCCTGGACCCCAAAAGGGTAGATGATGTTATCGTGGGTAATGCCGTTCCGGAAGCCGAACAAGGCCTCCAGGTAGGTCGGATCATTGCAGCCCGGGCCGTAGGAATCCATGCGCCGGGGGTAACGGTGAACCGGTATTGTGCCAGCGGATTGGAGACGATCGCCATCGCTACTGCCAAAATCCGTTCCGGCCAGGCGGATTGTATCATTGCCGGGGGCACTGAAAGCATGAGCATGGTACCCCAGGCGGGTTGGAAAACGGTCCCTGCCTACTCTATTGCCTCAGAAGAACCTGATTATTACCTGAATATGGGACTTACTGCCGAAGCGGTGGCCAAGGAATTTAAGGTTAACCGGGAAGACCAGGATCAATTTTCTTTTCAATCCCATCAGAAGGCGATCAATGCTATCAGGAATGGCTTTTTCAAACCTGGGATTCTGCCTGTCCAGGTGGAGGAAGTTTATGTGGATGAAAAAGGCAAACGTCAAAAAAGAAGTTATACGGTAGATACAGACGAAGGCCCCCGGGAAGATACCTCTATCCAGGCCCTGGCCAAACTGAAGCCGGTTTTTGCGGCAGGTGGCTGTATTACTGCCGGAAATTCTTCCCAGACCAGCGATGGGGCCGCCTTTGTGGTGGTCATGGGTGAAAATATGGTCAAAGAGCTGGGTTTGAAACCGATTGCCAGGCTGATAGCCTGCGCCAGCGCGGGGGTACATCCCCGGATCATGGGTATCGGACCGGTGGAAGCCGTTCCCAAGGCGCTGAAACAGGCCGGAATGAGCCTGGGTCAGATCGATCTGGTTGAGTTGAACGAGGCATTTGCCTCACAGGCCCTGGCTGTCATCAGAGAGCTGGGCATCGATCCGGCAATTGTGAATATAAACGGTGGCGCCATTGCCCTGGGCCATCCCCTGGGCTGTACCGGAACCAAGCTTACCATCCAGTTAACCCACGAAATGAAGCGGTTAAATAAGAAATTTGGGATCGTTACGGCCTGCGTTGGAGGAGGCCAGGGGATAGCCGGTATTATAGAAAATATGAATTAAGCAAGGAAAACCTTATCTTGCTGGGTTGTTAAAAGCCTGACTAGTCGCAAGCTGAAACTGTTTTCGGGAGGCGTTTGACAATTAATTGGCCAAAACAATTCCCTTAAACGAATCTAATAAGCAGATGATTCGAGTATTTATTACGGATGATCATGAAATGTATATGGAAGGCCTGGCATTATTGCTGGCCAAACAGGAGGGTATCCGGGTTGCGGGTACGGCCTCATCGGCAAAGGGTCTGTTAGCGGAACTTCCCAACCTGGAAACAGATATTCTGTTGCTGGATGTCTATCTGCCCGATATGGTAGAGGAAGAATTGTTAATGGCGATCCGGGCGCTCCGGCCCGATCTGAAGGTCATTTATCTTACCTTGCTCCGCGGAACCCGTTATGTCCATAAACTCACCCGTCACAAGATCCAGGGTTATGTTTTGAAGAATGCCGCTCTGGCCGAGCTGGTAACGGCCCTTCATACGGTTCATGGAGGGGGAAGTTATTTCAGTAAAGACATCAATATCGGAGACCGCGAGGAAGATTTCCGCAGTACGATCACTATCGAGGATAAACAGATCGACGAGATCCTTTCCCGCCGGGAACTGGAGGTATTGAAGCTGATCTGCCGGGAATACAGCAATGCCGAGATCGCAGAAAAATTGTTCCTGAGCGTAAGCACCGTGGAAACCCACCGGAAGAACCTGATCGCCAAATTGGGGGTCAACAATACCGTAGGATTGGTCAAGTTCGCCCTCAAACATAAATTGATCGATTAAAGACCCCGCGGGAACCGGAAAGATCATTATCTTGGGAGTAAATGAATAGTCATAGTCTGTGAAGCGTTTATTCTTCTTCTTTTTTTTACTTTACACCCCATCCCTTTTTGCCCAGGCAGATTCCGCTGCCCTGAAACGCTATTATGCAAAAGCCCTGAATTTTACCGAAGCGGATGTTGACTCCATTTTGTATTTTGCCTCCTTCATCAACCGGTCTTATGAGCAGGCGGCATTCCCCCAGGGAAAGATCCTGGCCCTCCGTTTGTACGGGTTTTATTATGAGAATAAGGGAGAATATGAAAATGCCATAGATTATTATCTGCAAACCCTCGATGCGGCCCGCAAGCTCAATTCTATCAATTACCAGATCAATGCCCTGACCGACCTGGCCGTGATATACCAGGATGATATGAAACAACCTCAGAAGGCCCTGGAAGTATACCTGGAATGCGTGAAACTGAACAAACAACGGGGAGATGCCAAGTCGCTCGTCGCCACGTATACTAACCTGGGCGCCATCTATAACCGGATAGGCCTCCACGATAGCGCCCTTTATTTTCTGCAGGAAGGATTACGCATTGGAAAGCCCCTGGATGATAAGGGCCTGGAAGATATTTCTTCCCTCTATAATAACATGGGTACTATCTATTATTCCAAAAAGAATTATGAGCAGGCCCTGTTCTATTTCCGTAACAATTACAACCGGCACCTGGCAGCAAAAGAATTGCCCGACAGGCTACCCAATCTTTGGCTGGATGCATTGAACCTGGCTGATGCTTATACGGAAAAAGGAACTTATGATTCAGCCTCCAAATTCGGCGATCTGTCCCTGTCCCTTGCCGGACAGCTTGATTCCAAAAGCAAACGATCGGATAGTTATCAGATCCTTTCCAAATTATACCAGCATAGGGGAGATTACAAAAAGGCCTACGAATTCCAAAGGGACTGGTATGAAATGGATACTTCGCTGGTGAATGGGGAAACCTATAAGTCTATTGCCGAACTGGAGGAGAAATATATGGCCAGGAAAAGGGAGAATGAAAAACTATTGCTGCAGGCTGAAATAACCCAGCAGCGATTCCATAACCGGATCATGATGATCATGGCCATCAGCCTTTTACTCGTTGCCGTTGCGGCTGCCATGGCCTTTATCACCAAACGGAATGTAAACCGGAAATTACAGGCAACCAATGACCTGGTCATGCGGCAGAATGAACGGTTGTCGGAATTGAATTATGAAAAAAATTCCCTGATCAGCATCGTATCCCATGACCTCAGTACTCCTTTTGCGAGTATCGGCATGTGGAATCAGTTGATGCAATCCGGACAGGATAACCTTACCCCGGAACAGAAAAAAGCTTTGAGCCGTATCGAACAGGCTACCAATTATGGGGAAAAACTGATACGCCATATTCTCGATGTTGAAAAGGCGCAGACCAATCAGCATAAGGTACAGCTGGAGAACCTGGATCTTAAGATCTTTGCGGAATCCATTATAGAGAATTTTGCACCAATCGCTTCTAAAAAGAGTATTCAGCTGAACCTGGATCTTCCGGAGAAGTCCCTTTATTTCCTCAGCGACCGGCAATTGCTGAGCCGTATGCTGGAGAATTTGTTATCCAATGCGATCAAGTATACGACTACCGGCAAGAATGTTTGGATGAGCGTCAGCGAAGAAAAAGATGCCGTGAGTATCAAGGTAAGGGATGAAGGCGTGGGCATCGAGAAAGAAGAGTTACCCCATCTTTTCTCCAAATACAGCAAGATCTCCTCCCAGCCGACAGCTGGCGAAGTCTCCACCGGTCTCGGCCTGGCCATCGTCAAAAGGATCGTCGAAGAGCTGAATGGTCAGATCTCCTGTGAAAGTTCCCTGGGAAATGGTTCCGTTTTCACCGTTATTCTTAAGAAGTAAAATACTAATATGAAATTTTTACCGTTAGTAATGGAGTTTTACTAACCCAATCGCATAGTTTGTAAAGGCCTTCCGGTATTTCCCGGAGGGCTTTTTTAATGAAGATCCTTTAGGGGATTATATTTTCAAAGAAACCCCGCAGCAGTCGGCCAAACCCTACTCTAAATTTTTAACAGGGGTGTTCTTGTAATCCGCATCGTAAGAAACGAAAAAATAAAGATAGATTACCCGGCTCAACCGCATGATCCAGGGCTGGAGCAGGATCAGGAAAAAGGCATTGATCCCCATCCACCAAAAGAAACGGTTATCCTCCGTGGACACGCCGATGAGGACCCACCAGGCAATAAAACTGGTTACCGATAGACCAAAAGATAAGGCATAGCTGACGTAGCCGGTTCCATACCAGAAACCCACTTCCAGTTCGAAATGCTGTCTGCATTCAGCGCATTTCTCCGGCATTTTCAACGTTTCTTTTAAATTCCAGGCATTGGGGTTGGAAAACATGGACCCTCTCCGGCAACGAGGGCATTTCATCGTAAACAGGCTCCAGAAATAATTCGGTTTGTCTTGTATCGGCATGCCGGTTGGATTGATTAGGCGCAAAGATACGCAGATACTCCTGATTCCCCGGGACTCTTCCAATTGTTAAGACGAGATGGGCATGGTCCAGGTCGTCAATCCATGATCGGTGAACTGGTAGGGTTTACAATAGCCGCCGAATTTATTTAAGGCTTCCATGACGGCATATTTTGAAATGCCGGGGCAATAAAAAGTCATGAATCCGCCCCCGCCGGCTCCGGAGATTTTTCCACCGGTGGCGCCTGCTTTTTTAGCTTGGACATAGATCTCATCGATCAGGCTGTTGGAAATACCTTCCGCCATTTTTTGTTTTTGCCGGAAACCAAAATCCAGGATCTCTCCAATCTCGTGAATGCGTCCTTTTAACAGGGCCTCTTTCATGAGTTGGGCCTGGTGTTTCAACTGGTGCATCGCCTCGATAGATCCTTCTTTTTTATCGATCACATTCTGACTTTGTTTCTCAATGATCCGGGCCGACTCCCGGCTTGTAGACGTATAATAAAGCAGTAAGTTATTCTCCAGTTCGAACAGGTATTGCTGTTTGACCCGCAAAGGGTTTACAATGACCTTGTCCCCGGTATAGAATTCCATATAATTCACACCACCGAAGGCGGCAGCATACTGATCCTGTTTGCCGCCTGCTATTTTAAGATCCTTGCGTTCGATGTCATAGGCCAGATGGGCGATATCATATTCCCCCAGGGGCAAACGCAGCCATTCCGCGAAGACGCCGATGATGGCAACCACCAGTGTAGAGGAAGTTCCGAGACCTGAACCCGCCGGCGCATCTACGAAAGTGGATAACCGGAATCCGGAATCGGGCAATTGATAGTCCTTTCGGATACGGTTAATTACTCCTTTTAGCAGATCCAGTTTGCCATCGATGGGTAATCCCTGTCCTTCCATTCCGCTCTCAAAGATCAGTTCCTCCCCGCGGTCGATTCCCTGCAAAATGATCGTACCTTTTTTCTTTTGATTCGCATTACCGGATACCTCAAAAGGCTCGATCGTTGCATGTGCATACAGGGAAACAGAGACATTGAGAATAGCCCCGCCATACAGATCGCTGTAAGGGCTTACATCCGTACCCCCTCCGGCCAGACCGATCCGCAAAGGAGCCTTACTTCGGTAAATCATAGTCGTGATTTTATCTTTTAATGCCGGATAGAAAATTCTTGCTGGGCCCGTTCGTAATCTTCCGGAGTACCAATATCGATAAAATATTCGTCCTGTACGAATCCAAAGAGTTTGGTTTCCGGGTAATCCTTTTCCGGGTTCTCCTCTTGGAGATTATGTTTTTCGAGATAATCCTTTTCGAAGGAAAATCTTTCTGGCCCTTTCCATTCCAGGAACCGGGGGACGTCCAATGCATAGACTCCTCCATTGATCAACCCGGAGGGGGTAAATTCTTTTTCCCGGAAGTGGCGGATACTTTGGTCCGGATTGAGGGTTAACGACCCATAACGGTCAAAATTTTCAAACGGTTTCAGGCAAAGGGTGCAATCCGCCTGTTTTTCTTCGTGAAAATGGGCCAACTCACTGGTCTTTATCCGGAAAAAGCTATCACCATTCAATACCAGAACCGTTTTATCAGATACCAGGGTACAGGCCAGTTGAATGGCTCCGCCGGTTCCCAGGGGCTCTTGTTCAAGCGAGATCCTGTAGCTGGCCGAAGGGAGATTGTCTTTTAAATAAGTTTCTATTACCTCACTTTTATAGCCTAATGCAAAAATAAACCGTTGAATGCCTTCCTCCCGGAAATAGTCGATCAGGTAAGAAAGAAAAGGTTTGCCGGCTACCGGTGCCATACACTTGGGAAGATCCGGTACAGCTCCCCGTAAGCGTGTCCCTGACCCTCCTGCAAGAATAATGGCCTCTTTAATACTCATCATATTATGAATCCCCTTCAGGGAGTTAGGGGTGTAAAATATTGTTCCTCCACCAACTGGCAGATGATATGCCCGATCAGCATATGGACTTCCTGGATCCTGGGCGTATTGCCGGACGGAACATTGATGAGGTGATCGCTAAGGGGTTTCAATTTTCCGCCGCTTTCACCGGTGAAACCTATGGTAATTACTCCTTTCTCCCGCGCGGTTTCAAAGGCTTTTACCATATTGACCGAATTGCCGGAAGTGGAAAGACCGAAAAGGACATCCCCCTGGTGGGCAATTCCCTTGATCAGCCGGGCATAGATCTCATCAAAGCTGTAATCATTACCCACAGCAGTAAGGTAGGAGGTATTACAGTGGAGAGCTTCAGCAGGCAATGCGTCGCGGTCCATATAGAAACGTCCGGAAAATTCAGCGGCAAGGTGTTGTGCGTCAGCGGCACTGCCCCCGTTCCCGCAGAAGTATATACGTTTGCCTTTTCGTAAGGCCTCTACTACCAATTGCACGATAATCCCGGTGGTTTTCAGCAGGTGCCCATCGCTGAGTGTCTTATTTTTGACGGCGATGGACTCACTTATGATCGATTGTATTTTTCCGTTCATAGGTGCAAATATCCGATTGATTTTGCTAATTCATCTTCACTTTCTTTGCTGAAGTTGGTATAATTTAATGTATTTCAGAAAGGTGAGGTGGGCAACATTTACGGCGATCACCCAACCGTAGAAGCCATCCAGAAAACCAGCCCGCAGAAAATAACCCGAAAAAAACGCCCAGAAAGGATTGATCACGATCTTAACAGCATTTGCCCTTTTCCCTTTTTGGTACATGGATTGAGCGGAAAGGGTGCTATAGCGGTTGTTTTTATCCATATGTTCGTCGATGGTCGAATAAGCATAGTGCAGCAGATCCCCATTCAACAGCCCGATCCGGGCACTATTATCCGGAATAAGGCTTTCATGGACGATGTCCAGGTTCCAGTTCCCTTTCTGCCGGCTAAGGATCCGGAGTTTCCTGTCGGGATACCAGCTGCCATAATGGATCCATTTCCCGCAATAATTATTTAGCCGGTTCATGAGGTAGCCATCCGCCGGAAATCCCCTTTCTTTTTCTACCAGGATGCTTTCGCTAAGCGTTTCACTAAGGAATTCATCGGCATCCAGGAAAAGGATATGATCATGGCTGGCAATTGCGGTTCCAGCATTCCGTTGTGCCCCATAACCATCGAAAGCCCGTTGATGGAGCTTTCCCCCCATCCGCAGGACGATCTCTGCCGTCCGGTCAGTTGAAAAGGAATCCATTACGATGATCTCATCTGCTACTGCCCTGACCGAATCCATACACCTGCTGATATTTTTTTCCTCGTTAAACGTAATAATCACGACCGTCAGGAATGCCGGCTGCTCCTGATCATGAAGACCATTCTCCCGGTGAAAACTTCCTGAGGTTTGAGCGGTTGACATTAATTGTCTTAGAATTTGATGGTGTCGTGTATGTACCGATACAAACCTGCCAATAGTTTCATGAGGAATGTACTGTATTGTTAATTAAATTAATGTATTTTGACCAAAGTTACAATGATACAATGAGGCTTTCAAACCTTAGCATTTAATTGTCCGTAAGGTCCAGACTTGTATTTTTGTGCAAAACCGCCAAATGATGAAATTAAACCATCGTGGCCGGAAAGTTGAAATCCGAATGGTAAAATTATGTAATTCATGAAATCGCTGCTTTTATTGGATCTTACGGGAAGGGTATTTGAAAAAAAAGAAAAGATATTATATTGGCTGATTTCTGTATTTTTTCTTAGCTTATTTCTGCCGGATATGCCTGTTATCAACAACATTCTGATAGGCGCTACTGTGATGCATAGCTGCTTCTACAATTCACTGGTTGAAAAAAGACAATTACTGCGGCAAAGGAAGGAGATTATGCTGATGATCGTATTTTATCTTCTCCATCTTCTCAGCGCCCTATTTTCCCAAAATCGACAGGAAGCTTTATCCATGCTGGCATTGAGGGCTCCCTTACTGATCTTCCCTTTGTGTATAGGCTTATTATATATCAGGAGCGAGCTGAAAGATCGCATATTATTGTCCTATTGTTTTTTTACAACCTTGGCGGCCACGGCATGTATGGGTTTTGCCATCGGGCAATACCTGAAATTTCAGGATAACGCCTCCCTCTATGGGGAGGGGCTTACCAGGCTTACCGGGCAGCAATCCGTCTATATTGCCATGGCGGTTAATCTGGCCCTTTTCACTTATGTATATCTGCTGTTTAAGAAGTCATTTGCCATACAATATAAGGGCCTGGTATTCCTTAGCATTGCCTTCCTGGTTGTCTTCCATTATATGCTGGCCAGCCGCATCGCCATTATCACGCTTTATTCCGGTTTCCTCATTTTAATAATATGGCATTATGCCCGGGTCAGGAAGTTTCTGGGAGGGGGCGTCCTGGTTATAGGGTTGTTGGCAGGCGTAGTACTGATGATGATATTTTTTCCTAAAACGGTTGACCGGTTTAAGGAATTAAAACATGCGAATTACAAAAGCCAGACAGCTGAAAATCCATTCCATTTGCCGTTAACGGCCGACCAATGGAATGAGACCGGAATCCGGATGGTGGTATGGAGTTCCGGATGGGAGTTGGCGAAACAGCATTGGATCTTCGGCGTACCTCTGGGAGACAAGCAGGAAAAACTGACAGAAGTTTATAGGGAAAGGAATTTCAATTATGGCGTTCAATCCAGAAGGAATATGCATAATACCTATCTGGATGTACTTTGTAATTTTGGGGTTATCGGATTAATGATATTTTTGTTGGGTTATCTGATCATTCCTCTGATGGCCTGTTACCGGATGAAGGATGGACTCGGGCTTTTCATAATCGTGGCATTTGCCGTGGCTATGATCACCGAGACCTGGCCGGACCGGAGTGTAGGTTGCGTCATGCTGGGCTTTTTTTTAAGCCTGGTCAGCGCATGGAAAATCCGGAGTGCGCCGGGTGAGCGGTGACACTCTGTCAAACCTCGTCCTAATTTCATCAGCTAAGGGCCGCATATTTCCTTTCCCCGATCTGTTGCCGCCACATAGCATAATACAAACCTTTTTCTTCCAGCAGGCTTCCGTGCGTACCCGTTTCTACCACTTCTCCTTTTTCCAGCACGTAGATCCGGTCGGCGTGGAGTATAGTAGATAAACGATGCGCAATCAAAATGGTTATCTGATTCCCTTCCAGGGAAATTTTCCGGATGGTGCTGGTAATATCTTCTTCCGTCAGGGAGTCCAGCGCGGAAGTCGCTTCGTCGAAGATCAGCAGTTTCGGTCTGCGTAAAAGGGCCCTGGCTATGGACAGACGCTGTTTTTCCCCCCCGGATAATTTTAGTCCCCCTTCTCCGATCATAGTATCCATTCCTTTTTCTGCTTTTTCCAACAGACCCATACACGAAGCTTTTTCCAGGGCTTCGAGCAAGTCAGCTTCACTTGCGGAAGGATTGACGAAAAGAAGGTTTTCCTTGATTGTACCCGCAAATAACTGGGTATCCTGGGTAACAAAGCCGATTTGTTTGCGAAGATCATCGAAATCAATGGCGTTCTCATCCAATCCATTGTAGAAGATTTTTCCCTCATTAGGCCGGTAAAGGCCTACAATGAGCTTCATCAGGGTAGATTTGCCGCTGCCGGAAGGTCCTACAAAGGCGATGGTCTCCCCGGTATTTACATCGAAATCGATATGGTCTACGGCATTATGATGAGCAGTCTGGTGCCGGAAGACGACATCCTGGAAAGAAAGAGTGCGGATCGGCCCGAGATGTTTGGCTTCTGCCGGTGGCAGCTCAGGGGATTTTTTCATCAGGTTGTCAAAATTCGTCAGCGAGGCTTCGGCCTCCCGGTAGAACATAATTATATTTCCTAATTCCTGCAGAGGACCGAAGATAAAGAAGGAGTAAAAAACCATGGTCATCACCTCACCCGGAGTGAGCCTTCCTTTGAATACCAGCCAAAGTAAAAGGAACATAATACATTGGCGCAGAAAGTTGACGAAAGTGCCCTGTATAAAGTTGAGTGAGCGGATACTTTTGACCTTTCGGAGCTCCAGGCCCAGTATTTTGAAGGTGTTTTGATTAAGCCTGCTGACTTCCTGTTCTGTCAATCCCAGACTTTTGACGAGTTCGATATTTCGCAGGGATTCGGTGGTACTGCCGGCAAGGGCATTCGTTTCGGAGACGATATTCTTTTGAATACGCTTGATCTTTTTGCTAAGCAGACTGGTAAGGACGGATAGCAGGATCATGCCCAGTACATAGATGGGCATAATGGACCAATGCAGCCAGAAGGAGTAGACAGAGATGAAGACTACGCCTACCAGGATACCGAAAAGGACATTGATAAAGGCTAAAATGAACTTCTCGGTATCCGCTCTGACTTTAGAGAGGATGGAAAGGGTTTCCCCGCTCCGCTGATCCTCGAACTCGCTGAATGGCAGGGCCATGGAATGCCTAAGGCCATCTGTAAAGATGGTAGCCCCGAATTTCTGGACGATCACATTGCCGAAATAGTCCTGGAAGGCCTTGGCAATACGGGACACCATGGCAACGCTGATCAGGATGCCCAAAAAGCCAAGAACGCCCCATATAAACTCCGATTGGGTCCTTGTTCCGGTTTTAATAAATACCTTATTGGGGCTGTAATGACCGATGTCATATGGATGGGAGGCGTATTTATCCAGCAATTTCCCAAAGAAATAGGGATCCAGCATGGAGAAGGACTGGTTGATGGCCGCCAGTAAAAGGGCAAGGACAACAATCCATTTATAGGGTTTGAGATAATTAAGCAGGATTTTCATGCGATTTGGTTAGACCGTATTAAGAATTTGTTTAATTTATTTAGGAACTAAAGATACAATTCCCCCAGATTAACACGCTACCGCCCAGAAGGTTTAACCTGATTATTCCATTCCCTTTTTTCGCTCAGTATTTTATTTTTCACCCCATACCTTAATTATCATGCTTTTGCCTGTACTTTGCGTGGCCCATGGCGCATATTAAAGGGATGTAATCTGCGTTAATAAAAAAAGTAGTGAAATGGATCTGACAGGAAGTAAAAAGGAAGGAAAGGTTGGCCTGGTTGAAATAAGTTTTCTATTGGTAGCAGTAACCATGTTATTTGATAATAACTGGAGCAGCTATTCCATAGTGGCATTAACTGTAGTTGTTTTATTCAGCAGCCCTTTAAGCCAAAAGCTGGGATATTGGAGGCAAAATCTTTGGTCCTGGCTGATTCCGGTAGCTTATTTTATCTGGGTCGTACTGAATTTCCTTTTCGAGAAAAGCCCTGACAAATCAGCGCATCTCCTGGAAAGGAATGTTGCGCTGCTGGCTTTTCCTGTTGTTTTAGGCTCGATGGGCAGGCTTGAAAACAGATCCGTAAAGAGGATACTGATCGCGTTCGTCTTGTCGAATATAGCAGGATCGTTTTACTGTCTGTACCATGCTTACCTGAATTATCTGGCAGCCGGTAAAAATACTGAGCTATTGTTTTATCATAACCTCGGCAAGCCGATAGGGCTGAATGCTATCTATTTCGCCATGTATTGTTTGTTCAGCATGCTAATACTGGCGAATTATTATTTTTTTAATAAGGCATCCTATAAGGCCAGGTTATTGGCTGTCCTCTCCATGCTATACCTTACTCTTTTTATCTTTTTACTGGCGTCTAAAATGTTCATTTTCCTTCTTTGTGCCGCTGGTATCGGAGTTATAGGATATGCCTGTGTTTTTTACCGTAAGCTGGGTTTAGGCATTCTTGCCTTGGTCGTTTTCCTCGGAGGCATGATCTTTCTGTTTAAAAAATTTTCCTATGCTAAAAAGCGGATCGAATATACTCATATCAGCAAATATTCCGGAATGAGGGATAATGACAATGGTATGGCTGTCCGGATCTTATTCTGGCAAACTGCCTGGGGCCTGATAAAAGAGGAGCGCGGTATAATGGGCATGGGGCAGTTCACCGCCCAGGATTCCCTCCAAAAGCTATATGTGAAGGCCGGATTTAGCGATGGGGGTGCAAATGATATATACAATAGCCACAACCAATATTTATATACCTGGCTATGTTATGGATATATCGGTCTGGTTATCCTGCTGGTTTTTCTTTTCCGGTTTTTGTGGTTGGTCTGGAGGAAAAAGCTTTTTCTCGGAATTGCCCTGGCGCTAATATTTATGATTGCCAATATCACCGAATGTATGATGGAAACGCATAAGGGAATTGTTTTTTTCCTCTTTTTTTCCAGCTTTTTCCTGTTCAATTACAGCACGACTTCTCCGGCAGAGGACCAACGACCTTTCCTGCCAGGTGAATGAAAGGCGGATCCGGTATTTTATTGCCAGGAGAAAGAAGAGTTGCCAGGTTATGGTACAACCAACTTTACTTTTTGATGATCCAAAAAGAGCCGGGTTCGTCGTCAAGTCGGCTGGCGGAATTAGGGCATTTATTTTCAAAAGCCGTTCTATGTTCTTTTTTCAGGAGGTTTACAGCCCCTAAAATGCGGAATTGATCATTGCAGGAAAGAAATGCTTCCAGCAAATATTGCTCATTCCACTGACAATGTTTATCTATTATCCAATCTTTCGGATAATCCCTTGGGGAAAACACGTCATGCACATGCACTAGCACACCGGATTTAAGCGAAGGGAGGATTTGAAGGAATTCAAACAGAACGTCTCCCTGGGGGCGGATCATATGGGAGGAATCTATGAACAAAATATCATTGGCTTCAAGCTGGGAGAAGGTGGTCAAAGGCAGGTCCTCTACTTTGCTCCTGATCACCCGCACGTCTAGTTGCTCCAGCCAGGGCATTTCATAAGGCTCGATGCATATATGGCTACAAGTATGGCTGTTATCCTTTTCCCGATTCTTTTTTTCTGCCTGTAAGGCCATCCGTGTGGAATAACCACAGCCGATCTCAATAAACTTTCTGGGTTTGAACAGACGGACCATATTGTATAAAAATTCTGCATCCGAAGGGCACAAAGATGGATTATTAAGGTAGAACTGCAAACCAACAGCGTCTTTTTGTGATAAGGGAATGGACTGAAGTTCTCCGGCAAAACTGAACTTCCCCAGTACGCTTAATTGTTCTTCCGTATTCCAAAAAATACCCGGTAATATCCTGGGTTCATGCAGGGGTCTGGACAGATGTTTGGATGGATTAATAAGGGGTTGGTAATAATGATCCCTGAAAGGCAGGACGCCAACGGCCATAAAAATTTTTTCACTGATGGGCATTTGTCTGGCGGTAGCGGTGCTTATGTATTTAAACCAGATGGCACTGAACAAGGTGATGGGGCTCAACAACAAATCGGTTAGGCGTTGGATCAGAACGCTTTTTAACAATCGTTTCATGAAAGGGAAGAGGTTTAATGATTAAAGGTTAGTTTTGGTGTTTTTATGGGATGTAAAAAAATCCCTTTTTCTGCCTTTTGCCTTCCCTATTCTTTGTAGAGCACGTACTTCCTGCGAAATATTTTGTAAAAAGCAAAAAGATAACCTATTCCAAGCCCCCCTATGAGGCCAAATAAGGCAAGATTTATTAATTTTGGCTGCTTTGGATGTCTGAATTTGACAAATTTTTGCAGGACCCGCACAGGATCGATAAATTTCAGGTTCTCCTGGTAGGTTAGTGATTTTTCCTGCAAAAGGATCATTTGGCTGCTGATTCCGGAAACATCGATCATTAAGCTGGAATTGTTTTTCTTTTTGTTCCGAAGGATATCTTCGACATTGGATTTGATGGAATCGAGTTTTATCCTCTCCTGATTGACGCTTATTATGAGTTGTTCCAGGTTTTTTCTTTTTATGCCTATCCTTTGACTGACATATTCGCTGTTCTCCAGGCCATAAACAAGTCCTTTCTGAAGCTCTTCCAATAGGGTCGTATCTCTTATGAACACCTCTATGATGAATCCGCTGGAATTATCATTGTTCGTGCCTTTTTGTATTTGTTCTGCGGTAATTTTATTTACTTTTTCTACGACATGCGGGTCGCAGTTGAAATTTTCAGCCAGAATACTATACCCATCTTTGTTTAAGAGATCGTTCCAACTGTTGACAAGCTGAATTTCTTCCAGGTTGGAGAGCAGGGTCGATTCCAATATCAGTTTGGAGGAATAAACTTTGGGCAATGCACTGTAAATGACGATTCCTGCCACTAAGCCACTCAGTCCTGCGATCAGTAGAATAATGCCATATCTTCTGAAAAAAGATACAGCATTTGAAATCAGCGCCCATAAATCGAGATCATCAGCATTCGTATTGGACCCAGTGGTTTTTATCATATGTAAAAATATTCTTAAATATCAATTCAGCCTTAAATCATCTCTCAAATTTTAGAGGGATTTAAAATTAAAGCAAGATAATTCATTCATTTTATTTAATTCATTAGGATTTTGAAGTTTATGCAGTCAATATTATTATTATTATCTTCGCGGATCTTCAATATGAATGAAAATTATAAGAAGAAGTTATTTTCCAATTTTGCGGCCATGAGTATCATTCAAGGTGCAAATTTTGTACTTCCTGTCGTGGTAATGCCCTTTGTAATTAGAAAAATTGGTGCGGACAGATTTGGAGTAGTCTCTGTTGCCCAAGTAGTTATGATTTTTCTTTCTACTTTTTCAGATTATGGGTTTAATCTTACTGCGACCAGGGATGTCGCTCTATATAAGCAGGATAAACAAAGGATTTCAAAAATATTTTCTACCGTCCTTGCCTCCAAAATGATCCTTTGCACCTTGACGCTTGCCCTATTGCTGATATTGTTAAAATTTATACCGGTTCTTAGAAACAATTTTCTGTTATACTTGCTTGGATTCGCTTATGTCATCGGGCAATCTTCACTGGTCAGCTGGTTTTTTCAGGGAATGGAAAAGATGCAATATATAACGATCAGCACGTTAATAGCCAGATTATTGTTTGCCGGATTGGTTTTTGTTTTTATCAGGGATAAGGGAGATGACATTTACTTTCTTTTCCTTTTGGGCACAGGAAATTTAATAGCAGGGCTTTTCAGCATATATCTTGCTTTCCGGATTTTTAAGCTGCAATTCTACAGGCCATTATGGATCGATATCATACATGAATTAAAAGACGGCTGGCAGATCACTCTATCCAATCTTTCCATTAATACCTATCAGTATATTAATATTCTCGTACTCAGAGTTTTTACGAACGACCTGATTGTCGGGTATTATAGCATTGCGGAAAAAATATTTTTTGCGGTAAGACAGATATTGGGTGTTTTTTCACAGGTAATTTATCCCCATATCTGTCAATTGACCCAAAAAGGAAAACAGGAGGTCTCCCTTTTTATAAGAGAATTTTATCTGCCTTTCCTGTTGATGATAGTTGCCGGGTGCGGTATTGTTTTTATTTTTTCAAAGGAAATAATATTTATTTTCCTGGGTCGTAACCCCGATCTGCCGGTCCTATTGCTTAGGATACTGAGTTTCGTTCCGGTAATCGTTTGTTTAAACATACCCGCCTACCAGGTATTGCTGGCCTTTGGCAGGAAAACAAGTTATCTGCGTATCCTGACCGGTGCCACCGCAGTGAATCTGGTCGCTAATTTGCTGCTTTGTCCGGCCTGGGGGCCGGTAGGGACTACTTTGAGCATCATTGTTACCGAATTATTCGTTACTATCGGACTTAACTGGGAACTTTACAGAAATAACCTGTTCGAATACATCAAGCCAGGAGTTATATGAATACAAATCATTATTCGGTAAAGAAGGTGGATTATTTTTCCAATGTGCGCAGAGATATCATAAGCCTTATCCCAGCCATTCCCGGCCAAAAGATCCTGGAAATAGGTGCCGGCTCCGGAAATACATTATTATACATTAAAGAAAGCCACCTGGCTGCAGAAGTAATGGGAGTGGAACTGATGAAAATCCCCGGTTCCAACCAGGAGCACCCCTCTATCGATAAATTCCAGATCGCCAATATTGAGCAGGAAGAAATAAATGCGGAAGAGAATTATTTCGATGTCATCCTTTGCCCCGATGTATTGGAGCACTTGGTCGATCCCTGGAGCGCCGTCGAAAAGATCTCCCGGCACCTGAAAAAGGGCGGACTCCTGATCGTCAGTGTCCCCAATTTGCGCGAATGGAAGACGCTGGCTAAAATTATATTCAGAGGCCAGTTCAATTATCAGCCCGATGGTGGGATCATGGACCGGACTCATTTACGCTTCTTTTGCAGGAAAAATGTTATACAATTGGTAACTACACCTAATCTGACGCCCATTTCCTGCAAACCGAATTTTATGCTGAAGGTCATGACGGAAGCACGGAAAAGAAGGATATTTAACAGGCTAACCTTCAGATTACTGGAGGATTTCCTCACCGTACAATTCCTTGTCATTGCCAGGAAGAACTGACGATAATACACGGCTGGTTTACATCATAATCCTTAATTACCGGAACTGGCAGGATACGATAGAATGCCTCACATCCGTATTCGGGCTGGATTATGACCATTTTCGGGTTATTGTGATCGATAATGCTTCCGGGAATGATTCCATCCAACACCTGGTGCGTTGGGCCGGCAATAATACGACCCTCCGGGAAAATTTTTCTTTCACGCAGCTGGATAGTCGTGATCTCGGTCATTTGACCGATCCGGCCTCTTTCCCCCTGCTGACATTTATACAGAATGGAAAAAATGAAGGATTTGCAGGCGGCAATAATGTAGCGCTGCGGTTGCTGAAAGACCCCAAATCCTTGTTCTGGATGCTCAACCCGGACATCACTGTTGAAAAAAATTCGCTGACGGAATTGGTGAACTTCGCCGCACTTCACCCTGAAAGATCGATAACGGGAGTTACGCTGAAATTCCAGGCGCAGAAGGATAAGATCCATTATTATGGGGGTGGCCGGGTTAACTTCAACTCGGCAACGGCTGTTCTGATAACGAAGCCGGAAGATATTCCCCAGCTGGAATATGTTTCGGGAGGCTCTCTTTTTACAAAAGTTCAGGCTTTACAAGACATCGGCCTGTTTCCGGAAGAATATTTTTTATTTTGGGAAGAGACAGACTGGTGTTACCGGGCCAGACGGCTGGGCTATCAGGTAAACGTCTGCACCACTGCGGTATGTTATGACAAGGTAGGCACTACCATTGGCAGGGGTTATCTGGCAGAATATTATTACACGCGCAATGGCTTGCTTTTCCTGTCCAGGTATAAAAGGAACAGGATCGGGCTGGCATTGGCGCTTTCCGTCATTCGCCTGCTGAAAAAACTGGCGTCTGGGCAATGGGGCCGTGCCAAAGGTGTATATAAGGGAATTCTTGCATTCATGAAACCGGGCTCTTTATGAAAGTGAACAAATATTTCCTGTTTGCTATTGTCTATTTCTTCATCAATTCGTTGGGGTTGCCCATCGGTCTCACATACACCGCTATTCTTAGCCCGCTGTTTTATTGGTGGATACTGGTCGCCGGTAGAAAAGAGGTTATCCTGCCATTCTTAATGGTACTCATGCCCTTTATAATTTTTCAGGTGTTGTCGGGTGTTGACACGGAAAGTTATCTCATTTCCTTGCTGTATTACCTTACGGTCTACATATTCTGCCACGCTTTTTACACTTTTTTAAAGAAATGCCATGATATAGAAGGTATCTTCAGGAAGATACTGATCATCAATTTTTTCTTTTGCCTGGTCGCAATCCCGCTGTATTTTACACCCTACTATGATATCCTGTGGATAGAACAGTATTTAACCGAGGGCGTAAATGACTTCAGGCGGCTTAAGTTGTTTACTTATGAAGCATCTTATTATTCCACCCTCTTCATTCCCCTCGTCTGTTTTTATTTCTTTAAGATAATCCTCGGGCTGAACAGACAGAGTTCCTGGCTTATCTTATTGATGATCATCCTTCCGCTGGCTCTTTCTTTTTCCATAGGAGTTATCAGTGCCGTACTCGTCGCCCTTATGATCACGGTCTTCCTCTATGCCAGGACCCTGATAAGAAAAAGAAGGACCCGGCATCTCGTATTCATATGCGTTTCTGCGTTCTTTGGCGGGCTGATCCTGCTGACTTTTTTATTTCCCGATAATGCCTTATTTGTACGGATTGGGAACATATTTGCCGGTGAGGATCTGTCCAGTAAAGGGAGAACATCCGATTCTTTTATCCTGGCAGATAAGATCCTGGAATTAAAAAGTCATTTGTGGGGAATTGGTCCGGGCCAGCTCAAAATTATAGGAAACCGGATCATCCATGATTATTATGCTTATCCCGATGATTACAATGTAATCGCCATCCCTAATGCAGCGGCGGAAACCTGGGCCGTATTCGGCTGGCTGGGCCTGCTGCTGCGGATTTCACTGGAGATGTTCTTCTTCTATCGAACAAAAGTCTGGACCAATTATTTCCGGTTGACTCTTTTTCTTTTCGTTTTTTTATATCAGTTTACCGGAAGCTTTATTACCAACCTCGCCGAATATGTTATCTGGATACTTGCATTTACAAACATCTTTCCCCAATTTGATGTAATTTTCCGCCCAAACTCCAAAAGTCAGCGAATAAAAGAATAAAATGAAAGGGTATTTAAAGTATTATTATCAAAAGATTTATCAGAAACTGCATTATGATACCTTTAAAGTCCTCGTGAACCAGGCAAAGATTTTAGGGGAGCAGAATAATGGTAAAAAAGACGTAAAAGACCTGGAAGAAGTTGAGTTTCAGGTATTCTCACAAAGAGGAGAAGATGGGATCCTTCAATATATTATCAGCCGTATCGATATTCCCAACCGGATATTCATAGAATTTGGAGTGGAGAATTACACAGAGGCCAATACCCGGTTGTTGCTGATCAATAATAATTGGTCCGGCCTCGTCATCGATGGGAATGAACTGAACATCCGGTTTATAAAAAATGATTTTATTTATTGGAAATATGATCTTACGGCTTTGCATAGCTTTATAACCCGGGAGAACATAGATGGATTGATCACTTCCTATACGGAATGCCGTGATATAGGCCTGCTGAGCGTCGATATCGATGGAAATGATTATTGGGTGTGGGAGGCCATCGAATCCATTTCTCCCCGGATAGTTGTTTGCGAATATAATTCAGCCTTCGGCCGATCCATGAAAGTTTCCGTTCCCTATGACCCTGGTTTCGTCAGGAGCCGCGCACACTATTCGGATCTCTATTTCGGCGCATCCCTGGGCGCTTTTTGCCATCTGGCGGAAAAGAAGGGGTATGATTTCATAGGAACGGCTGGCGCGGGGGTGAATGCCTTTTTTGTAAGGAAAGATCTCTCCGCACCCTTTAAAAAATATCAGCCCGAGGAAGGCTTCCGCCCCTCACATAACCGGGACTCCAGGAATAAAAAAGGAAAATTATCCTTTTTATCCCACCAGGAAAGACTGGCGGTTATGAAGGAAATGCCGGTCGTTGATGTGAAGTCAGGGGTATCCTGCGAGATCGGAAACTTGTATCAATTGAAATAACGAGATAGCCGCTTACTTATTCCGGTCCCTTTTGAATAGAAAAGCCGGAATCCGACAGCGGAAAAATTTTTCTAGTAGTGAAAAAGGATCAGGTGATAAAAATTTTTGCAGACGCGCATGTTTTTGATAGTGAATTCCAGGGCACCAGAACATTCATTAAAGAGATTTATGCCGAACTTGCCCGTAAGCCGGGTATCCGGCTTTATTTGGGTGCTTGCGATATGGATAACCTCAGGAAAGAGTTTCCTCTGACAGATAATCTGGTTTTTGTTAAATACAGATCCGGTTCGGCCATTTTCAGGTTGCTTTATGATATACCCTCAATTGTCAGAAAGTATAAGATTGATTTTGCCCATTTTCAATATATCTCCTCCCCGATAAAGAACTGCAAGCAGATAGTCACTATTCATGACGTGCTGTTCAATGATTTCCCTCAGGAATTTTCCCTTACTTATAGGCTGACCAAAGACCTGCTTTTCGGAATTTCTGCGGCAAGGGCCGATATTGTTTCTACTGTTTCCGGATATTCAAAAGAAGCCATTAATAAATGGCTTCGTGTAAAATCAGAAAATATTCATGTTATTCCCAATGGCGTCAGCCCGAAATTCTTTGAACCCTATGACCGGCAGCAGGCAAGGGATTTCATAAGCGGAAAGTATGGTATTGGAAAATTCATTCTTTATGTAAGCAGGATAGAACCACGGAAAAATCATGTTGCTTTATTAAAATCTTATCTCGAACTCAAATTGTACGAAAAAGGGTATTACCTGGTCTTATTGGGAAAAGTAAGTATTCCTGCGCCCGATTTTGATAATATGATGAATCGGTTACCCGAGAATATAAAGTCTTTTATATTCCAGAATAGCCAAACAGATGACAGGGATCTGCTTGAATTTTACAGGGCTGCCAAAGTTTTTGTTTACCCCTCCAAAGCCGAGGGCTTCGGTATTCCTCCTCTTGAAGCTGCAGCCTTACAGATACCCGTGATTTGTTCGAATACTTCGGCCATGACCGACTTTTCTTTTTTTGGAGAAAATCATATCAATCCATTGGATAATGAATTGTTAAAAACGAGATTAGCGGGTATCATCGAAAATCCACCCGGAGAGGCCAACTTAAAAAGTATCGCTGAAATAATCCGGCAAAAATACTCTTGGACTCTGTCAGCTGAAAAGTTATATCAGGCTGTATTGAAGGCTCCCTATTGAGGATCCACTTTTATTTTCCTGTCACTGAAGATCAGGCTCCTGTCGTTGCCTGAAGAATTTACTTTCTCGATTCCGATGATATAGGTTCCCTGTGGCAATCCTTTTTTTGGGATCAATACCGAAAACCCGTTATAAGCTGCAAAAGGCCCTTTTGATAAGGAAACTACATCTATTCTTTTTTTCGTATCCGTATTTATACGGTAAATGACACCTTTATCATGATCCTGCAGAACCAGGTTGGTGATCGTTCTTCCGGAATCTGAATTTTGTACGGAGGCCCAACCTTCAACGAAAATAAGATCCTCATCCTGGCCGATAGAGTCAATATTATACCGGATATTATTTTTATTAAGAGCCTCTGTGTTCAATGCGCTTATTTTTTCAATATTATACTTGCCCCGAAGCATTATATGGGGATCAAGATAATTTATCCAGCTTTTTCCATTAATTGAATCCCGTATAATTAATCCAAGCTGATAATCACCCGGTGGAAAGGCCGATTTAACTACCGTTGCGGAAAACCCTGCATTATCCAGGTCTTGTCGTTTAAAAACGACGGGTAAATCACCCCTGATCGTTTTCTCAGTAGGTAATTCATACAGACTATCCTGGGATCTTAGAATTACTTTCACTACGATATTTCGGTTATTGGCATTTGGCCGGAAGGCCCAGCCTTCAACCTTTATAATGGGGGAATGACTGGTGAGTTTATCGATTCCATATCTGAAGCTGTCCTGTTGGAACGGGATGGAATCGACCCGCCGCGGCTGATATCTATCGAATCCTTTAAAAAGTTCTGCAATAGCCAGGCTATCCTCATGTATTTCCGAAATGGACTTCGTGTCAAATTTGTAATAGCTGGTCACTATTTTTATTTCCCTGATAAATCCCGAATTGATGGGGTCGGACTCTATCTTTATTTTTTTAACATTTGTGTTCAATCGTCCGTCCGATTGCATCAGCATTTGAAAGTCCTGATCGGTATCGATAAATTTATTCAGAAGAACTCCCCCTTTCAGAATTGGCTTGACTGCCTTGAATGTGGAAATTTCTCCATTTTCCAGAGTGAAAGTAATCGTTAAACCGGGGGAACGGAATAATATACTCTGGAGCCACCCCCAAAAATTATATTTAACATAGACCCGGGAATACTGGAGATCATCGCTTTTTTTAATCGTGATCTCCTGCCCTAATTTTGCGCTAAATTCGGTATCATTACCCACGTTGACCATTTCGCGGGGAGCTGGCCTTTTTCTGAGCAAAAGGTAGCCGTTTGTATTTCCCGCTATCCTATAATGATTTAGAAGGGCTAGTTTGGTTTTGGATTCATCAAAGAAAGCAAAACGATTATCCATGCCGTACATGGTGAATAATATATAATCCGGCGCGTTCGGGGACATATATTTCTCATAGTTAAGACTATCGAGGTATTGGGTGTAAGCAGAATAGGATTGGATCACCGGTCTGGGGTTATAATGCAGACCATTAAAGTAGACTTTCGAAACCTCAATGGGAATGACATCCACCGAGTGACTGCCTATGATGGTTTTTAATTCATTATTATTGTATATCAGGCTGTCCGAAGCGACTAATGCATGGTGATAGTCCTTTATCCCATTGAAGTATTGCCTTGCTTCTTCTATTTTTTTAGGAACAAGCGTGAATTTGGTGATCCTGGACAACGGATTATAACTGCCTGGTATCGCTTCCATGGCCCAGGTGGCAATGATGAGTACGACCCAGCAGCCGATTACAAGGATATTGCCCTTTTTTTCAGGACTTTTCGGAGTAAAAATGTACAGCAATCCGCAATTAAGAGCGATGCACTTAAAGAACTGAAAGATGTGACCATCACCCCTTACAAAGGAACTTTTAAAAAGGATATAAACATTCAACAAAAGGATACCATAAATAAAGAAATAGTCTAAATTTTTTATAAACTCTTTTTTCCTGCAAGAGGCCAGGAACTGAACCATTATGCAGGAAACGATGATAACAATTATCAATAAAGCGGCATAACTAAAAATAACGGGTTCGGAATCAACGGGCATTGCATCATTATAACCGTCAATTAATTGGAGGCTTGCGGCTACATAACCTTTTAGGTTGACATTCAAAATCCGGGCGCCTGAAAAGAAGCCGATGAAATATAAAATTAATATGGATAAATAGGTCTTAATATTCAGTTTCTTCCGGATAACTAAATAGGTTAAGACCATCAGGAACATGAATATGACGGTAACGCCCAGATTGACCTTGACATAAAAAATCAGGACTGATAACAAGGCTGCCTGTATGATATATACAAATTTGCCCGGTTCTTTAATAAATGAGAAAATAGTATATAAAAAAAACATCGTATACCATTGGTACACCGATTCATACGACTCTATATTCATACTTAAAAGAAGGAAAACCAACAGACCGTAGCCAAAATGTTTTTTGATAATCTCCTTGAAAATAAAAAAAGCAGTGAGAAGAAGATAGAGGTCAAAAAGTAAATAAACATAGAAGTTAACAGAGATGGGAAGGCGGCTATAAAGAATCCCGAGGGGCCCATATGTAAAAATAATATCCTTGCCAAATACCAGATTGTATTTGTAGCCCAGGTGAAGGGCAATACACCAGGACGGGTCTAATCCTTCAGATGGTGGATTATAAAAATAGTGCGGCAAAATCAAAAATACCAGCAGGGCTAAAAAAAAGTATTGAAGGTAAATATTGAATTTGGGGCTTGGGGTGAACTTAGAGCCGGCGGTCATTGAGTTCGTTATTATTTAATGTAAAAGTGCCAAATATAAAAATTATTATGCAATTTTGTTGCAACTTTGCAGAGTAACCCTTAACCCCGGAAACCCCAATACCTTATAAAATGGAAAATAAAAATATACTGATAACCGGGGGTGCTGGATTTGTAGGGTCGTCAATTGCCATATATATTAAAAAAAAGTATCCTCATTATTCGATAACCTGTCTGGACAATCTTAAGCGAAGAGGCTCCGAGCTTAATATCCCACGGCTCAGCAATATGGATATACGGTTTGTTCATGGGGATATCCGGAATCGTGAGGATTTTTATCCTTGCGAAAACGGGCTTACCACAATTATCGAGGCATCCGCTGAGCCTTCCGTTCTTGCAGGCATAGATAATGCTCCTGATTATCTGATCAATACTAACCTGATGGGTACGGTGAATTGTTTGTACCTGGCTGCAAAAACAAAGGCTGATTTTATTTTTATTTCTACCAGCAGGGTTTATCCCATTGAACATATTGAAAAAATTTCATTTTCAGAGGAGGCAACTCGTTTCATAATGACTGAGGATCAGGTGATAAAAGGGGTTTCCCGGAAAGGGATCGCGGAGGATTTCCCAATAGAAGGGTTTAGATCTCTTTACGGGGCAACCAAATTATCTTCTGAATTTCTGATCAGGGAATTTAATCAGTTTTACAATATCCGTACGGTTATCAACCGTTGCGGGGTTCTTACGGGACCCTGGCAAATGGGGAAGGTGGATCAGGGGGTGGTCGTCCTTTGGGTGGCCAGACATTTTTGGGCTAAGGAGCTGGGGTATTTCGGATATGGGGGGAAGGGAAAACAAGTCAGAGACATATTACATGTTAATGACCTTTGTAAATTGATAGATTTTCAGGTCCATCATATGGATAAACTGAATGGTCGCCTTTTTAATGTCGGCGGAGGAGAAAAGATCAGCATTTCCTTAAGGGAACTCACAGGTATTTGCCAAAAAGTCACCGGAAACAAAGTAAAGATTAACGAAATTGAGGAAGACCGACAGGCGGATATAAGGATATATATTTCTGATAATTCATTGGTGAATGCAACGACTGACTGGAGTCCTGTTGTCAGTGTGGAAGATATCGTTGTAGATATATATCATTGGATAAAGGAGAACGAGGCAATATTAAAACCAATCCTGATCGGATAAATTTGAAAAATCAATGAAAGTAGCTGTTATTACCGGTTCTGCCGGACTGATAGGTAGTGAGGCGGTAAATTTTTTTTCCGATAAGTTCGATGTCATTGTCGGAATCGACAATAATTTAAGGCAATATTTTTTTGGTGAGGACGGCTCCAACGAACGGAATAAGCAGCGATTGCAGCAAGAATGTGCTAATTACAGGCATTATAATATCGACATCAGAGATGTTTCCGCCCTTGAAAAGTTATTTAAGGAATATAACACGGATATCCGGCTGATCCTTCATACCGCGGCTCAACCCAGTCATGATTGGGCAGCCAGAGAGCCTTTCACCGACTTTGCGGTAAATGCCAACGGAACGTTAAATTTGCTGGAGATGAACAGGCTTCACTGCCCCGATTCCGTGTTTATTTTTACATCCACCAATAAAGTTTACGGGGATACTCCTAATTACCTTCCTCTGAAGGAACTTGATCAGAGATGGGAGATCGATGAGGCTCATCTTTATTTCGAAAAGGGCATTGATGAATTAATGTCGATAGACCAGTCCAAACATTCGTTATTCGGCGCCTCTAAAGTAGCTGCGGATATTCTGGTCCAGGAATATGGAAAGTATTTTGGAATGAAAACGGGCGTCTTCAGAGGAGGCTGCCTGACGGGACCGAATCATTCGGGAGCAAAACTTCACGGGTTTTTATCCTACCTGATGAAATGCGCAGTTACGGGAGAGCCCTACACCATATTCGGTTATAAAGGGAAACAGGTTCGGGACAATATTCACAGTCATGACCTGGTAAATATGTTCTGGCATTTCTACAATTCCCCAATGCCGGGAGAAGTATATAACGCAGGCGGAGGGAGACATTCAAATTGTTCTATGCTTGAAGCCATAAAAATCTGCGAAGAAATTACCGGAAATAAAATGGAATATACTTATACTGAAAACAACAGGATAGGTGATCATATCTGGTGGATAAGTGATGTAACGAAATTTAAAGCTCATTATCCCCAATGGTATTGGCAATATGGCCTTACGGATATTTTGACTGAAATCCATGATTCCCTGATTTTGAGAATAGCCCGATAACTTTATCAAACAGAAAAGTAATGAAGCTAAGTGTAGTCATTCCCGCCCATAACGAAGAAGGTTCCATAGAAATAAGCATCAGAGCCATTCATGGTGAACTTTTAAAAAATAAGATCCCCCATGAAATTCTGGTTATCAATGATAATTCAAAGGACAGAACTGAGGAAATATTGAGGGATCTTCGTATCCAGGTACCTGAATTAAGATATTTGACCAATTATGGTGCTCATGGGTATGGATACGCCGTCAGGATGGGATTGGCAAATTTTTCCGGTGATTGTGTGGCAGTAATGATGGGTGACATGTCGGATTCCCCTGAGGATCTCGTTAAGTTTTATATTAAAATGCAGGAAGGATACGATTGTGTATTCGGCACCCGGTTTAGCAAAGGGGGCAAGATATATGATTACCCAATGGTAAAGCTCGTAATCAACAGACTTGCCAATAATATTGTCCGTATTACTTTCGGTTTGCGTTATAATGACATCACGAATGCCTTTAAACTTTTTAGGAAAGAGACTATCCAAGGTTTGCAGCCTCTTTTGTCTCCGCATTTTAATCTGACCCTGGAATTACCGTTAAAGGCAATCGTAAGGGGGTACTCCTATGCCGTCGTCCCCAATTCCTGGACTAACCGGAAATCAGGTACCTCCAAACTAAAGATAAGAGAGATGGGCAGCCGTTATTTTTTCATCCTGCTGTATTGCCTGATTGAAAAGTTTTTTTCGAGAGGTGATTTCAGGAAGGAAACGGTCGTTACCGAAGAGCCAACAATAAGTCCGGCCAACGCAAAAAAAACCCCCGCCCAGGCCTGATCATTTGTACGTAAATACCATTTTTATTTACGGAGGAACGTCTGTTGGATCTTTATTTGTTTATCTGAAAAAACAACTCCTTTTCTGCTTTTTGCTATATCATTAATTAAGATGCCTAATTGATAGGTTCCGTCGGGTAGGGAATCCTTTAACAGGCTAACGTTAAATCCGGTTTGGGTAAATTTATATTTTGGATTTGCCGCAGCTACGTCAGGTCGAAGCTGGAGATTCGTTTCAGCCTGATATATCTGATCTCCGTTCCTCAACAATATACTTATTTTGCAATTGACGGCATCCTGATCCTTAAACGCTGCCCAGCCTCCGGCATTAATAAAGGCGCTGTCGGATTCAAGACGATCAAAATTGTATATTATATTTCCTTGCGGCGGCAGGCTGGAGATTTTTTCGGGTGTCGAATGGTCGGCGATATGGATACCGATGATATTACTGGTTTCCTGAAAAACTATTTTACCTTGCCTGTTCCTTATGGCGATGCAAAGACGATAGTTTCCACTTTCGACCCTGTTTGTCGAAATTATCCCGTCAAATCCCGCATCATCCAGGTAGGGCGCTTTGAAATGGGAGGTAATATCAGGCCGCGCCTGAATGGTAACAGGGGCAATGTATGCCTTGTTATCGGATCGTAAAAGGATGAATATTGAATCTCCTTTGTTGTTTAGATTGTTCTCCTCAATAGCCCAACCTTGAGGATGAAGGTAGTTTTCTCCTGTTTTCAGTTTTTCCAGATTGTAGATCAATTTGGTTTCTATCAGGTTTGCGATTTGCGGTATCACTTTAAATTCATTCCGGATGCCCACCCTATTCATAAATGAATCCAGCGTTTGTGTGTTTCCCATATTCAGCTGCTCGCTTAATGCTAACAGGCCACTGTTCTTGCTGTCGTTTGTATATAGGTAATAATAACCGTCCAGGCTATTCAGTTTGAGTGCTCCCTTTTGCAGCGCGGGAAAAAATCTCGGCAGTCCGCTGGCCGTGGTAATGTATAATGCCTTCGGGGATACCCGGCCATCTTCAAGCTTGTCGATTAAGGAATCCGTATAAAAATTAACGGAATGGTTGTCTACCCTTGCTACATAACCGGTATTGATTGGTTTTTTATTTTGTGCGGCTAAATAACAGAAAAACTGGTAATCCAAATTTGTATTGTAAGTAGCCTGATAGGGAGGGTATAGGGTTATTTCATCCGAATTTTTGAAAAAGGCATTCCAGTTTTTATTTAGTGGTGTTGGGTATGGACCGGAAGATAAATGACGCAAAGTCAGGAGGGGACGTATATCATAGAATTGAAGTAAAAGTGCAAAGATTAAAATGGATGATTTTACAGACACATTGATCCTGCTTTTACTAACTGCTATAAGAGAAAAAAGAACGATCAGATAAAATGGGACCCAAAAGAAGCGGGAACTTGCCCGGAATATTTCACCTGCTTTAATAATCGCATCAGGGATAGGTATTTTAAGCAGTACTTTATCATTAATAGAAATAATGTGCGTTACGGAAAACAAGGTATAAAGAAGGACCAGGATAAGTAAAGGAACAAGTTGGGTATTGTTTAGAATGAGCCTATTACGGAAAGGATGCCTGTTATGGTTCTCTGAAATACCGTATTTTATTCCATAAACCAGCAATAAGAAAAGTAGCAGGAACATCCCCGCACCCAAGTACATGAAACCTTCATATTGATGCCAGCTCACCTGCTTCAGACCTGAGAAAATAGAGGACCATCCTGTCGAATTATAAAGCGAGTTCAGGTTCAGGCTATAAAGGCCGAATCCTCCCTGAACGCCAAGATCTTCTTTTTTTCCAAAGGTGATCATACCTATGATATACCAGGATACCAGAAGGCAAACCAAAGAGGCAGACAGGTATAAAAAAAAGATTTTCCTGCCGAGTTTTTTATCGAAAAAACAAAGCTTTAACGGAATAATAATGCTAAACCCCAATACCATAAAACACAGGTAAGGATTTATTAAGGCTGAAAGGAACAACAGAATGAACTGGGAACGAAGGATCCTGGATACTTTACCTGTTGAGGGATCCAGAAAGTAGAAATAAATGGACCCGATCAGCAGCCAGTGAGCGCAAAGGGCCGGATGTAATCCTCTATAGACGAGCACCGGATTGGCAACGACGAATAGAACGGCAATAAAGGTATACAAGTCTCCAACATGAAAAAGCCGGAATAGCCGGATGGTAAACCAGGCCGCCAGTGCATGACAGGAGAAAAGCCAAAGACCGAAATATTGGAAGTCTGCGGATAAAACAGGAGAGAATAGTTTAAAGAAAATGGCCAGCAAGGGAATGGAATCCGTAAAACCGACATTGGTTCCAATAGGATAATAGTAGCCTGTAATATGACCCAGCGGAAAATGCCAGGGTTCGTTACGGTAAAAAAACCATCCCAGATAGTGAGTCCCCCAATCATGCATAGCCTCCATCAGCCAGCTGACATTAGAAGGAACCAAAATATGGAGCCCATAGGTAATTTGGAATATTACCACCACGGCGATTAATGTGGCCGTATAAAGCCTGATATTTTTCATATTGGGAGCTTGATAAGTCTGCATTGGATTAAGGCTTTCTCCAGATTCCTACTACGGTCTTTCCGATGCGGAAGTTTGTCAGGGTATCTGTGACCCTCGATACCGGCACCATCCGCCTGTCCCATAGACGGATTTGTTTCAGGGTAGGATAGGATTGTTTTAAAAAATACTTATTCACTACCGAGGCAAAAAGGCCTACCGAATCCAGGTAAATCAATTTTGTAAGATTCAATCCGGAAGGAGCGGCAGCCCGCAGCATTTTTTTATTATACCGGCGGTAATGACCGATCGCTTTGTCAAAGGGACTGAATAAGGATTGATGGGCGGGAACCAATACGATCAGATGTCCCCCCTCGGCAAGGAGGCCTTTGGCGAAGGCCAGCTCATCTCCATCTTTTTCAATATGTTCGATCACATCTATATAAAGTATGGCGTTAAACTTCTCGCCCGGGGGAAGGTCACTGGTGATCCCTTTGATGGAAGAGCAACAGGAAGGAAGTTCCCGGCTTTCAATTTTTTTTCTCAAATCATCATAAAGATTAGGATCCGGTTCCAGGCATACCCATTTCTCTTGTTTACCATCGCACAGGAATGAGGTCGTACTTCCGATGCCAGCACCTACTTCTAATACTTTACCGGTCAGATACTGTTGAAAAAAACTGCCAAAATAGTTCTTCCAGTTCCTGGCATGCATAAATAATTCAAGCTCATTTCCTATATAAGAGATTTCAGACATCGAGGGGTATATTAATCGTGAAGAAGATGATTATTCAATAAAAGTATTTATTATAAAAATTGGACGGTTTTGGGTTTCTTTATAGATCCGGTATACATATTCACCTAATATGCCTATGGAAAGCAATTGCACCGAGCCGATAAAATATACGCTTAAAATAATAGAAGACCAGCCCAAAGGGGCCAGATGGGTTACTTTTCCGATAATGGTATAGATAACGGCGAAAAGGATCAGCATTATTCCGATCAGGCCTGAATACAGGCAAATCTTTACCGGGAGATTAGAAAAAGAAAAGATGGCATCAAAGGCAAGGCTCAACAGTTTTAAAGGACTCATTTTCGCTTCTCCCTGAGACCTGTCCGGTCTGGAATAATCAACCCATCCCTGTTTAAACCCTATGAAAGACCGGAGACCGGGCAGATACCGGTTTTTTTCATTTAAGGATAAAAGGGCTTTTAGGGCTTTCCGGGTCATGATCGAAAAATTGCCGACGTTCTTTATATTATTTAATTTGGAAAGTTTTTTGTACAAGAAATGGAATAATCCGATAAGCAGCCTCTTCGCAGGTTTTTCATTTCGCTCGGCTCTTTTACCGTAAACGATATCTTTATCTCCGACCCTGAGCAAATCATACATCTCTTTGATCAATTCAGGAGGATCCTGCAAGTCCCCGTCCATCATAGCAATATAATCCCCTTTCGTATAACTCAGACCAGCGGTATACGCGGCCTGATGACCGAAATTTCTCGATAAGGCCAGCGCTTTGAATCGCTTGTCTTTCTGGTTGCACTCTTTTAGTTTGGCAAGGGTAGTATCCGTGCTTCCGTCATCGACCAGGATCACTTCAAAATCTTCATCGATTGATTGCATTACCTTCCGTGTTCTGTCAAAAAGCTCTTCGATCAGGATTTCTTCATTATAGACGGGTATTACCAAACTGATCATAATAACTGGGTTAGATTTGATTTGCGACCGAATTTAATATAACCTTTTCATATTCATCGATTATGCGGCCCCAATTATACAGGGTACGGATTTTCATGATATTTTTTTCTTTCCGGGCCTCCATCATTATATTGCCATTATCCCCGGCCATATCCTCCTTGTCCATAACCTCCCGGACCTGTTCCGGTGATGAGAAATAAAAGGCATCCTCATTTAGGATCGCCTTGTTGAAAGGGTTGTCATGGGCTGCAATATTACATTCGCAGGCCATGGCTTCCAGCAGGGAGGGATTTGTTCCTCCTACGGAGTGTCCGTGAAAATACAAATCGCTATAATGCCGGAGGGCGTTTACAACAGGCTGATCGTAAATCGCTCCGATGAAACGTAATTTTTCGTACTGGTAGTTTTTGGTCAGGTATTGACCGAATTTGTTTCCGGAATTTCCGATAATTACCAGTGGCTTCGATTGTCGGGAGGAAATCCACCCTTTAATGATCATTTCTATATTATTTTCCGGCTCCATCCTGGCCATTATGAGATGGTAGTCACCCGGTTCCAGTCCCCATTCAGCAGGAAAGGAAGGGTTGTATGCCGCAGGAATTTCAGCTCCGTATGGGATATAAACGGAAGGTTGGTTGTATTTTTCCAGAAGGTAATCTCTGATCCCCGGGGAATCGGAAACTAACAGCGATGCGTACTTTACTGCAAGGCGTTCAGCCGTTTGAAGGAATTTTTGGACAGGTTTGTTATACTTACTTCTTTTCCATTCCAGCCCGTCCATATTGATGATATGAATGGGTTTTTTTGGCCAAATCCAGTGCCAAATTGAATTGCTTGTATAGCCTAGTTGTATAAGCACATCATAGTTTCGTTGCCTTGCGTCAATAAAACAATTATAGTCATAAATGAATTGGCCGGCAGTACCGATCCTGTGCTCCCAGTCCTTGCAGTGAATAATGGAGATCCCATTCCAATTCGGGGACTTATATGGATGGTCGCTGGAATTATAGACCGATATTTCGTACCCTTTTTTTTGCAAACCTATAGCCAGGTATTGAGCAAATTGTTCAAATCCCCCATATGCATTGGGAATACCGCGTGTTCCTAAAATTCCGATCTTCATCTTTGTTTTTTTGGGGCTTCATTTTCTCCGGGTATTGCGGATCACTGCCTGTTAGTGGGCAAAAATAATTTTAGTTTTTAAATACAGAGAATAAATCCTTGAGTTAGGGCCTATTATCCCGGATTTTCTGCATGTTATTTTTATAACCCCTGGTTGTATCTAATGCAGCTATTACCACTTAGTGGTATTGTTAAACTTAATTTAATGTAGTTTCTTCATACTTTTTTTCAAGTACCTGCTGTATGAGAAAAGTCCACACATTAAAATTGAATTAAAAATTGGGAGCTGCCACCAGGGGTTTTGCTGATTTAGGCATGGATCAATACTTAATTTTATCAGAAAAAAATGAACCAATCAATCAATTCATCAATCAATAAGTTAATAATTGTTAAATATGGGAACCGTTATGTCGTGTGTGACAATAAATCACATTCAATTGCAGTTAATAAACCTGCTGGAGCAGTATGATGAAATACTTAGCATTTAATTAAAAACTGATGCAACGTTCACCCTTAAAAATTGTCATATACCTGAAGTGACCTATTAAGAATGGAGAAGGATTGTTGAAGAGAAAGTAAATGCAACTAATTTATAATTAATTTGTTAAGCAATTTTTTGGTAATTTTGCGGATGACTAGGTGTAACCACTTAGTCATTGTAAAGCACCTGTAAAATCTGAAACATTAAACCTGGATCTGAATGATGGAAACGACAAGCATCACTGGCCTTTCTATAAAAAGGAGGGCTCTCGGTCAAAAGAATTCCTTAAATTTTAGAAATTATTTCGAAACCAGATACAGATTCTTACTCGTTAAACGTGTTTTTGACATCTTAGCTTCTTTACTAGTCATCCTTTTGGTTTTTAGCTGGCTTTTCCCAATCGTTTATTTGCTGATAAAAATGGACTCGAAAGGGCCTGTTTTTTTTGTACAGAAACGCGTCGGTTTCCTGGGCCGCTCCTTTCCGTGCTTAAAATTCCGCACGATGTATATCAACCCGGAGGCTAATTTAAAACAGGCTACAGAGAATGATCCCCGTATAACCAGAATGGGAAGGTTTCTACGTAAGTCCAGCCTGGATGAGGTTCCTCAATTCATCAATGTATTACTTGGCCATATGAGCATCATAGGCCCCCGGCCCCATATGTATAAGGACTGTCATACCTTCTCCCGGGTAGTTGAATCCTATAAATTCAGGAATTTAATGAAACCGGGGATTTCAGGATTAGCGCAGATTAAGGGATACCGTGGTCCGGCCCAGGATTTTGACAAGATCTTCAGAAGATATCAATGGGATGCTTTTTATGTGCGAAATGCCGGGTTATGGCTGGATTTGAGGATTATTCATAAAACGGCTTCTCAAATGATAGGATTTCTCCTTCGTAAATTCTTTATGCTTGATGCCGAACAGAATTTGCCCGTTGTTAATAGATGGAATAAACCTGTTAAAAATCTACTGAATTAATTTAACAATTCTCCGGATAATCTGTTATCGAAATGCCTTTTGATAAACTCTCAGGATCTTTTGATTTTGGGAGTTTGCTTTTTTGGCTGATAATCAATTGGTAGGGTAAGGTTTTCCGGGTCTTACCTCCTTGTTTAGCCATGCAACGTTTCCACGACGACTGCTGTCATAGAGGTACCAAGGCAGGTAGAAGCTAATAACTTCTCCTTATATGGCATCGTTATTGCAAAATTCAATAAATAATTTCGCCAGATTTTAGGGAATAGTAATGTTTGCTGCATCAAGGCATTAGTATTTGCTTAACAATATCAAAGAAAGCCAATCCATATCATTATGCAAAGTAGTAGTACGGTAGAACAGAGAGGCAATGAGATCGAAGTTAAGGTCTATTATCCAGCACAAGGGAATGAAAAAATTTCACCGGAAATCCAATCCGGGGCAGACGCTGAAAGAAATCCTTTTAGCTATAAAAGGGCTACAGATGTTATATTCTCTTTATTCGTCATTTTTTTGATTTTCCCAATACTCCTTCCTGTTCTTTTTTTGCTGATCCGGATGAGTTCCAAAGGACCTGTTATATTCAAGCAAAAGAGGGTGGGCTATTTAGGTAGACCCTTTTGGTGTTATAAGCTCCGCACTATGTATATCAATGACTCGTCTGATACCAGGCAGGCGTCCTCGAACGATCCGCGGGTTACGGGTATTGGTAAATTTCTGCGTAATTCGAGCCTGGATGAATTACCCCAATTTATCAATGTATTACTGGGTCATATGAGCATTGTAGGGCCAAGACCTCACATGTTTAAGGATTTCCGCGATTTCTCAGAAGTGGTTCCCAATTACAGATTCCGCAGTCAGGCCAAACCTGGCATTACCGGTTTATCCCAGATCAGGGGTTACCGTGGCCCGGCAACAACTTTTCACAGTATTTTCAGACGGTATCAATGGGATGCCTATTATGTACGGAACAGGAGCTTCCGGCTGGATATGAAAATCATGGGGGAAACCGCTCTGCTGATGTTGAGATCATTGATTAACCGGAACAAGCCTGTTCAGGTAGACCCACCCATTTATGAAAAATCTGATCTGCGTGAAAATAGGGTAAAAAGGATTGCATGATCCTTCTATAAATGTTTTTCTTCAGAGGGAGTCTTTAATAGTTATTTAATGCTTAGTCTACTGATATTTGTCCTTTTAGGTCATTTTCTTTCGCCTAATAATCATGATATTATTTTAGCATTTTTTTGCAATCGGTTGCACCGTTTTCGAAATATGCTTATATTAGTGGTATAGGAGAGTTTTTTGCCCACCGACCTTACTTGCTTATGAAGAAAAATGCTCTTGCAACGGAGAATCAATGGCTGCATCAATTACAGCAGAACGATACGCAGGCTCTTGCATCGTTAATGAACTACTATTACCAGGATTTATATGATTATGGATGTAAATTCACCCGTGACGAAGGGTTGATCAAGGATTGCATTCAGGAAGTTTTCATTAGTCTCTGGCAAAAAAGAGAAACGGCCACTGCCATCCTTTCTCCACGACACTATCTCCTGCGGGCCATAAAAAATAAGGTCCTGAAAACCCTTTATAAAAATGGACAGATGGGATATCCATTTGATGTTCCGGATGAGTATGCCTATTCCCAGGAGTTTTCCATTGAAAAGGTGATCATCGAAAAACAGCTTACAGAGGAAAAAGCCGGGAAACTCAAAAGAGTCCTTTCCCAGCTGTCAAAAAGACAAAATGAGGTGATTTTCCTAAAATTCTATCAGCGGCTCGATAACGGACAAATCGCCGAACAAATGGATATCAGCCGCCAATCGGTCTATAATTTACTTCATGATGCTATCGGAAAACTCCGGAGCGTTTGGTCTGAAGAGTTTGTAACACGTTGGTAATCATTCAATACTAGGTTATATTCAATCCCGCCCTTCTTCTTTCTCTGTAGGTAAGCGTCCGGGCCGAAAAATATTTATTTCCTGCAACCAGTAGATTTCGGGGGAAAGCGGAACTTATAAGTACATCATTCTTCCCTGAGGTTATGAAAGATTATCAGCTATTCACTACAGAAGAATTTATTGCCGACGGGGATTTTATCCGATGGGTATTCGATAAGGATCCAAAGGATGATATTTTCTGGCAGCAATGGCTCGGCCGCTATCCTGACAAACATGCTACGGTTACCGAGGCAAGGCGGGTCCTGGAATCCATTGCCATCGGGCAAAAGATCGTTAGTAAAGGAGAAATCAATCTGGAAATAGAGAAAGTATTACACGCTATCGGGAATACCGGGGAAGAAAATTCCCTCAGGGCCAAGGAGCAGCCGGTCCTTTTGTTGCCGGTCCATTTGGCGCCGGTCCGGAAAATGCTGCCTTTTCTCCGAAAAGGGTCTGTGGCTGCCATTTTTATAATATTTGCCGGCATAACATCCTACTTTCTTTATCGCCATAACAAAACATCCTCTCCAAAAGAATTTAATTATTCTTCTCTTACCACTTCCCTTCACCTGGCCGAAAAAGTGAACAGTTCAGATAAACCGGAAACTATTCAATTTGCCGATGGCAGTCTGATCAGGATTGCTCCTCATAGCCGGATCAGTTTCCAGGCAGGGTTTGACAGCGCCACCCAACGGGATATTTACCTGCTGGGCGAGGCGTTTTTCCAGGTAGCTAAAAACCCCCGGCACCCTTTCCGTGTGTTTGCAGGTGGGGTGGTAACCAAGGTATTGGGCACCAGCTTTTGCGTACGGTCCTTTGATAAGGATACGACCATTCAGGTAACCGTTAAGACGGGGAAGGTTTCCGTATACGACGATGCCAATCCAATGCTTTCGGGAAATTCCGGCGGGATCATTCTGACGCCCAATCAACGGCTGGTCTATGAAAAAACCGCACAGAAGTTTCATAAGGTATTATTGGAACATCCGGCCATCGTCGATTCGGTAATTACTGACCATAATATGGCCTATGTGGATACCCCTCTTGAACAGGTGTTTGACCAGCTCAGTAAAGTGTATGGCATCATCCTGGTCTATGATAATGAATTATTAAAAAAATGCACCGTGACGGCTGATCTCAAAGGAGAGACCTTTTATCACAAGCTGGATCTTATTTGCCGGGCCGTCGGAGCCCAGTATGAAGTAATAGACGGACAGGTGGTCATCCTGTCTAACGGATGTCAATAGTTGTAATTTGGCCTGACCATTATTTGTATATAACCATAGCTTATTCCTTAACCAAAAACTACTAACATGAAAAACGCGCGCTGCAGCTGAACCCAGCGCTTCTTCCAAAATCAACCCAAAAAAAATGGACCACAGGTCCATAGCCCGAAGGGCCATTATTAACCGTTTTTGGGAAACGGACTAAATTAAACGTAGTCTGTTTCCCAAAAAAAAGGGGCCGATATTGTTCTAAGCAATACCGGCCCTGGTAAATGCCCTGGTAATGAAATTACCGCGGGCTGTTTTGATCAAACTCGATTGCATTAACCAAAACATTACGAATTTATGAAAAAAGAACTCGTTAACCACTTAATTTATGGGTTTATGAGAATTGGATTGCTTCCATTAATACTGATAAACTGCTTAGCGGTAGTGATTTATGCCAGTCCTACCAATGGCCAGGAAATTCTGAATAAAAGAATTGACCTGGTTGTCCGTCAAAAGGAAATAAAGTCTGTTTTAAACGAGATCAGTAAGACAGCCGGGGTAAGATTTGTCTATAGTGCTCAAAAGATCCCCGCCAGCAAAAAGGTTTCCCTTTTAGCCTATAACCGGAAATTATCGGATATACTGGACATCCTGCTGGAACCCTTGAATATTTTCTATCATATATCCGGCAACCAGGTAGTACTCATGCGGAAAGGGGATGATGACAATACCCTCTTTCTGTTTAACGCTGAAGCCGACAAGAGTATCCTGGATGGGGCTTCGGTTGAAAAGATCGTTTCCGGCAAGGTTACCAATGGGGCCGGAGATCCTTTGACTGGCGTCTCCGTATTGGTTAAAGGCACATCCCGCGGCACCTCAACTAACAGCCAGGGATTGTTTTCCATAAGCGTCGACCCGGCTGAAACCCTGGAGTTTTCCATGGTTGGTTATAAAACCTTTTCGGTAAAAGTAGGGGACCAAAAAAATATAGTCGTTCAGCTTCAGGCAGGTAATTCAAGTCTGAATGAAATCGTCGTCGTGGGATATGGCACACAGAAACGAAGTACCCTGACCGGTGCCATTGCCTCCGTCAGCAGCAAGACCCTGAATGAATTGCCAGTGGCCAGCATCGACCAGGCCCTGCAGGGAAGGGTTGCCGGATTGTCCGTTACCAACAACGGTTCTCCCGGTTCTTCTCCTATTGTAGCCATCCGAGGGATCAGTTCCATTAACTACGCCACGGATCCTTTATATGTGATTGACGGATTTCCCACGGGCAACCTGGCTAATTTTGATGTAAAGGATGTGGAGGGAGTGGAAGTACTGAAAGATGCAAGCGCCGCAGCTATCTATGGTTCACGGGCGACTAATGGCGTGATCATCATTACCACAAAGAAGGGAAAAAGAGAGGGTCGCCTCCAGGTAAGTCTGGATTCTTACGTAGGCATTCAAAGCCCGGCAAAAAAACTGAGCCTTTTAAATACGAATCAATACCTGCAATACGAACGGGCCCTGAATGGAGCCGCGGGTATCGACGTCCCCCCTGCGCTCACTCCGGCCAACATGGCTCTTCCTATTTATGCAGGAGCAACCCAGACCTTTGCCCAGACGAATACGGATTGGCAGGACGCCTATTTCGTAAGGAACGCGCTTATTACCCAGCACAATTTAGCGGTGAGCGGTGGCAATGCCGGCTCCAGGTTCTATACTTCAGCGGGTTATTTTAAACAGGATGGCATCGCTCAGGCCCTGACCTATGAAAGAGGAAATTTCCGGATCAACTCCGAGCATACGATCAACAAGATCTTCGATTTTGGCGAGAATCTGTATCTCTCGGTAGGGAACCAGCATTTTGAAGGATCGGGCGGCAACAGGTCGCCTTTAACCAATGTGATCCGGATGCAACCCTATCTTCCGGTATATGATCCAACCAAATTGGGTGGTTTCAAAGGCCCTCAGAATAGTTATGATGGCGCTGATCCGACCAATCCTGTGGAGGCGGCGCTGATTCCGACCAACACCATCAAAACCTTAAAGGTATTGGGAACGGCCTATCTGGGAATCAATTTTACTTCCTGGCTGAAATTCCGCTCTACTTTCGGAGTTGATTATACGAATGCTTATCAACAAACATATGAGCCCATTTTTAATGACGGGGGAACCCTTAGCGCGAGTTCCGCAGTCGTTAATAATCAACGGCAGATCTTCAATACCCTGCTGTTCACCCAGCAGTTGACTTTCGATAAAACATACGGTAATCATCATATCAGCGCAACGGGTGTATTCGAACGTCAGGGGCAGCATTACACCAATGAAACGGCTTCGGGCAATCAAACCACCAACAATGTACGGACGCTTAACGGGGCGATCAATGTGGCAGTGAACTCCCGTTATGAAGAGAACCTGATCCTCTCCTATGTCGGGCGTCTTACTTATGATTATGCAGGTAAATACCTGTTGAGCGCCAGTCTGAGAAGGGACGGGCTTTCCGTCTGGGCTCCGGGGCATAAATGGGAGAACTTTCCTTCCGCCTCAGTGGGCTGGAGGATCGACCAGGAATCTTTTATGAAGGGAGTTACGAATATTTCCGAATTGAAGATCCGGGGTGGCTATGGTATTACCGGTCTGAATGTTGCCGTTGGCCCGGTAGGTGCAAACGGAGTTGCGGTAGGTAATTATCCCTGGGAAGTTGGAGTACAGGCTAACCAGGCTATCTATCCATTTGGCAATGGATTATCGAATGGCCCCTCCTCTTATTATAACAATTTAGGCAATCTGGATATTCAATGGGAAACGACGAAGCAATTAAACATTGGAATGGACCTGGGTTTATTTAATAACAGGATTACCCTTACGGCCGAATATTTCAAACGGAAAACCGATAACCTGATCCTGAATGTGCCTACGCCTCCCAGTTATGGATTCTTTGGCACCGGTGTGAACGCCAATGTGGCTTCCATGCAAAACAAAGGATTCGAATTACAGGCAGGTTACCACCAACGGGAAGGGGCCTTCAGATGGGATCTGATTGGCCTGGTTAGTGTAATCCGGAATAAGGTGCTTTCTCTGAACACACCTACGGGGTCCATTGTAGCAGGCGCAGATGCAGATTTCGGAGGCGGTTCTCCTATCACGAAAACCATTGCCGGACAGGCCGTTCAATCCTTTTACGGATGGCAGACGGATGGCATTTTTCAAAGCGCGGCAGATGTAGCCAAAGGACCTGTGCAACTGGCAGGAAACGATCCTGCGCATGCGACAGCGGCTGGCGATATACGGTTCAAAGATCTTAACAAGGATGGAAAGATCACCGACGCGGATCGGACCTTTCTGGGAACATATCTGCCGAAATTTACCTATTCCCTGAATTATTCTGCTTCATACAGGAACTTCGATGCCAGCATCTTTTTCCAAGGTGTACAGGGCAACAAGGTCTTCAACGCGGAAAGGATCATCGTAGAAGGGATGGTAAGGTTATTCAATTCAGGCACCTCCGTATTGAATGCCTGGTCCTCTGCCCACACCAATACGGATATGCCAAGGGCAATCAGCGGCGATCCCAACCAGAACGCCCGTCCGTCAAACCGTTGGATCGAAGATGGATCTTATTTACGGTTAAAGAACCTGATGATCGGGTATACCATACCGGTATCCGCCTTACAAGCATTGACAAAAGGAGCTGTCAACCGTTTTAGGGTATATGTTTCTTCTCAAAACCTTATGACCTTCACCAAATACAAGGGATGGGATCCTGAAGTAGGGACACGGAAGACTTCCCTGACCAATGGGATCGATTACGGACAATATCCATCTGCCCGCTCCTTCCAGGTTGGCGTCCAGGTAGGGTTCTAGAAGAACCCCTTTTTGGGTTTTAATGAATTGTTTGACCAATAAAAACTAATGTATGTTAATCAGTAAAAATAATATTGGATTTATAATAGGGGGGATCGCGGTAGTAACGGCAACCGTTCTATCCTGCAGTAAGGATCTTAAGAAATCCGATCCGAATGTAGAAAATGTGGATGGTTATTTTAAAACCAGTGCAGAAATATTGAATGCGACGAATTCGATATATTCTGCCATGCATAGCCAGCCCCTGGTCGCCAGGGAATGGTTTTTTATCCATGATCTTCGGGGTGATCAGGTATCTTCCGGCGGCGGGCAGCTCGAAGCGCCCAGAGCTCAGATCTTAAACGGGGGTTCCGTTCCGTCAAATGGCATTATCACCAATCAGTGGTCCGCCATATATACGATGATCCACCGGGCCAATACGGTGATCGGGAATGCGGCCAATGCCACGGATAACGTTTCCCTGACAGCCCGCAATGTAGGAGAAGCCAAATTCCTTCGCGCCTGGGCTTATAATGAACTGGTAACCATGTGGGGGGCCGTTCCTCTCTATACCAGGACAGTTAAGACCGCAAATGAATTTCAATCCCGGGCTAAAGAAGCGGATGTTTATGCGCTAATCGTACAAGATCTGAAGGATGCGGTGGCTGCCCTGCCGGAGAAATCCGCATATGGAGCAAGCGATCTGGGCCGTCCGACCAAATCCGCGGCCAATGCCCTGCTTGGCAGGGTCTATATGCAAACGGGCGATTATGCATCTGCAAAGACGGCCTTTTTATTAATTCCTACTTCCGGAGCGGATGGGTATTCGCTTACCAGCCGGTGGCTGGATAATTTTGAGGAGGAAACGGAATTTAACAATGAATCGATCTTCGAAGTCGTATTTTATGATAAAGGGGATAATAATTTTAACTGGGCCGGTGATAATATAGGGGATGGTCCCGCCGCAGATCAAAGTACGGTTCGTAACCAGGAATATTGCGGGGTTGCCTGGCGTAACCTGATTCCTTCGAATACCTTCCTGAACGAATTCGAGAACACCGCTACCGGCGCCGCAAAATCGGATCCCCGGTTCCATTTCAGCGTTTATCAGACGGGTGATCTGTTTAATAAGGGCGCCAGTACATTGACGGATGCAATGCAGAATGGAAATTCCTCCATACTCAACGGAGTGACCCAGAAAATTAGCTGGCGGAAATGGTTGTTGATGTATAAAGAAAAACAGAGCTTTCACCCGGGTGGGAACAACCAGCGTTTGATCCGTTATGCTGAGATCCTGCTGGACCTGGCCGAGTGCGAGAATGAACTGACCAACAGCGGCCCGGCCATCGGTTATCTGAACCAGGTAAGGGACAGGCCTGATGTGGCCATGCCTCATTATCCAACAACCCAGTTCCCTTGCGGTAGTAAAGATGAGATTACCAAAGCGATCATGCATGAACGAAATGTAGAGCTGGGTGACGAAGAGGTGCGTAATATCGATATTATCCGGTGGAGGAAGAAGGGCTATTTTACTACGGATCCCTTGTCTTATTTCAAACCAAACCGGGATGAATTGCTGCCCATTCCACAGGATGAAATAGATAATAATCCTAAGTTGGGTGCGGGCGGGATAAACGCGCAAAATCCAGGGTATTAATAATTTCGCGCTGCTCTCCAGTTGAATGTGTCGCAGCGCGAAATTATTATCTATGCGTTGCGGAACAGCCGGTTCAATACGTTTGTGCGAGCCTTTGAAAAGCCATTTGTAACTCAAACGATAGATGTCCATTAAACCCCTTATAATCCGGCATGCGCAGGCAATTGTCTGTGCATGCCTTTTATTTTGCGCTTGTAAAGAACAGAAGAGTAAGAAACCTCCGTTGTTCACTTCGTTAAGCGGAGAACAGACCGGTATACATTTCAGCAACACCATTACAGAAGATGATTCCACGAAGTCTTTTATCGATGAATTCGGTTATATGGGCGGTGGAGTAGGGATCGGCGACTTCAATAATGACGGGTTAAAAGATATTTTTTTTACAGGCAACCAGGTAAGCTGCCGGTTGTATATCAATAAGGGGAAAAATCATTTTGAGGATATTACCCTTCCCGCAGGGCTTACCACCGACGTATGGGCCACAGGGGTGAGTATCGTCGATATCAATAACGATGGATATGATGATATTTATGTTTGTGTTTTTGGAAAGAATTTGTTGCAGCCCGCAAAAAATCTGTTATTCATCAACCAGCACGATCTTACGTTCAGGGAAGAGGCAGCGGAATATGGACTGGCAGATACCGGATATTCTACGCAGGCCGTTTTTTTCGATTATGACGGGGACGGAGATCTGGATATGTATCTTACCAATTATCGCCTGAACGGACCGAATGCCAATACCCTTTATCCCAGGGATCTCAGCGGTCATTCCCCGGCAGGTGACAGGTTATACCGGAATGATGGGCCGCTATCTCCGGGGTTCTCATCACCGGGATCCTTATCTTCAGGAGCCTCATCCCCGGGAAAGATCAGTCACCCTGTTTTTACGGATGTAACCCTTCAGGCCGGAATAAAAGAGGATGGGTATGGTCTGGGCGTTGTCGCCGGAGATTTTAACGGAGACGGGTGGCCGGATATTTATGTGGCGAATGATTTTGTTTCCAATGATGAATTGTGGCTGAATAACCGGAACGGTACCTTTACCAATCTGATCTCCAGATCGATGGGACATCAAAGTTATTCCAGCATGGGGGTGGATGCGGCGGATATGAATAACGATGGGCTGCCTGACATTATCACACTGGATATGCTGCCAGAAAATAACGAACGCAGGAAACTGGCCTCTTCTTTTATTACCTATGACCGTTACCAGGAGGAACGATCCCTGGGTTATGAGCCCGAGTTTATGCGCAATATGCTGCAATTGAATAATGGGGTCTGGCCATCCGGGAATACCGATACTTCCCTAAAAACGCCGGTCCCTTTTTTCAGTGAGATCGGAAGATATGCAGGATTGTCCGCAACAGATTGGAGCTGGAGCGTGTTAATGGCGGATTTTGATAATGATGGCTGGAAAGATGTGCATATTACCAATGGGATTGGCAGGGATTTTATTAACGCGGATTTCCTTGAATTCAGCAGCACCATTTTCGCCAGCGCTAAAACCAAAAAAGAACAGCAGGCCCTGATCCGGGAAAAACTGGCCTCTCTTAAGCATATTAATCTCCCCAATTATTTATACCTGAATAACCGCGACTATACTTTCGCCGATGCGTCTGAGCTGTCAGGCATTAATGAACCCTCTATGTCCAACGGGGCGGCCTATGCCGACCTGGATAATGATGGTGACCTGGACCTCGTCGTCAATAATATCAACAGGGAGGCTTTTGTATTTATAAATAATACAATTACCTCTGCAGTCACCCTTAAAAAGACAGAAAGCGGAGATAGCCCGACATCGGCACATTCGCTGCGCATTGAATTGCAGGGAGACAGTCTGAACAAACATGGATTCGGCGCTAAACTATTATTATATAATCACGGGCATGTACAAATGCAGGAACAGAACCCAGTGCGCGGATATTTTTCCTCGGTAGACCAGCGCCTGGTCTTTGGTATAGGCTCCTCCCTGTCGGCAGATTCGATGGTCGTGATCTGGCCCGGGGGCAGCAGACAGGTTTTGAAGCAGATCCCGGCGGGTACGCTGTTAGTGATCAACAGGAAAGAGGCCCGCCCGGTTACGACCAGACCGACTGCGGCCACGGACCGGTTGGTTGCATCAGTAAGCCAGGGAGGACCGGACTTGCCCTTATTCACAGATGCAACATCAGCGGCACATGCCTTGTACCGGCATAAGGATGTTCCTTATAATGATTTTACCGTTCAACGGTTATTGCCGCAAAAATATTCGCAACTGGGTCCCTTCCTGGCAACAGGAGATATGAACGGAGATGGGCTGACAGATTTTTTTGTGGGCGGCGCCTTCAATTTTTCCGGGAAACTCTTTTTTCAGCAAGGTGACGGCACTTTTATCTCACGGCCGCTTAGTGACAGCATTAAAATGGAAGAGGATGCCGCTTGTATATTATTCGATGCGGATGGGGATGGCGACCTGGATCTTTTGATCACAGGTGGGGATACCCGCTATCCGGAAGGGTCTGAATATTACAGGCCCCGGCTTTACCTGAATGACGGAAAAGGCAATTTTTCTCTCCGGACCCAGGCTATTCCTCAGGGAGTAAGCACTATCGCTGGCTGCGTCAGTGCAGGGGATTATGACGGCGACGGAGATCTGGACCTTTTTATCGGGGGCCGGGTTTCAGGGAGTTATCCTTTATCTCCGGCCAGTTATGTTTTGCGTAATGATAAGGGCGTCTTTACGGATGTCACGGCAGAAGTCTGTCCATCTTTGAAGCAGGCCGGAATGGTGACGGCCGCTGTTTGGGCAGATCTGGACAAGGATGGTCAAACCGATCTGGTTATTGCCGGAGAATGGATGCCTGTCCGGATCTTTATGAACGAACATGGGCATCTTCTGGAGAAAACCGCAGCCATGGGTCTTACCCAAATGAACGGTATGTGGCGAAGCCTGGCTGTTGCAGATGTAGACGGTGACGGAGATCCTGACATCGTGGCGGGGAATCTGGGGCTGAATAACGACTACAGGGTTAGCGCTACGGAACCCATGCAATTATGGGCGAAAGACCTGGATGGCAATGGAACCATCGATCCCCTTCTTTTTTATTACCTGAAAGATAAAGAAGGGATCCGGCGTTCTTTCCCCGCCGTTAACCGGGGACAGCTGGCCCGGCAGGTACCGGCTATTAAAAAACAGTTCCTGTATAACCGGGATTATGCCGGTGCAGGTATGGACGATATTTTTAAGAACTGGTCTCCAACCGGTATGCTAAAGCTATCCTGTGATGAAACCAGAAGCTGTTACCTGGAGAATCGGGGTCACGGTGTATTCGTAAAGCATATATTACCGCCAGAAGCGCAATTTGCTCCTGTAAATGCAATTATTTGTGAAGACTTTGATCATGATGGAGTTGCCGATCTTTTACTGGCAGGAAATGAATATCAGACGGAGGTAATGACAGGAAGGTATGATGCTTCTTACGGATGTTTGTTGAAAGGTGCCAGGGATGGTCATTTCACTTTCATACCGGCTGTTCAATCGGGTTTTTGGGTAAGGGGGGATGTTAAAAATATGGCCATTATCCACTCACCCGGCCTTTCGGCAGGGAAAGCAAAACCAGGGCCACAATGGGTCCTTACGGCTGTAAATGATGATTCCCTTCGGGTTTTCCGGGTCAGATAAATGGTAAAATGGTGATGGGGCAGAAAATAGAGGGTCAGGTACAGAAGAAAAAAAATGAGCGCAACTGAGTATTTTTTCGGAAATCCTTCTCCTGTATGTACCCGGATAACCGGTAAATAAAACGCCTCCAGTATGTCTGCCAATCCCCTTAAGGAGCCAAAAGCCGCCTTTTTGTTTTTTATAATTTTATTTTTTCTGCGAACTTCTGGATTTGCGCAGGGAACTGAACCGACCTATGCCGAAAAGCTGGGGTATCCCAAAGATGCTAAGGTGATTGTCCTGCATGTCGATGATGTAGGCATGTCATTCGAATCCAACGAAGGGGCTATAGATGCCATGGAAAATGGAATGGCCTCCTCCCTGAGCGTTATGATGCCCTGCCCCTGGGTTCCTGGTTTTGTACATTATCTCAAACAACACCCTGGTATGGATGCAGGTCTTCACCTTACCCTCACCTCGGAATGGGATAATTATCGCTGGCCTCCGTTAAGCGGCAAACCTAAGGTTCCCGGACTCGTAGACCAGGAAGGCGCATTGTGGCCTGAAACAGAGGATGTGGTAAGCCATGCCAGCGCAGATGAGGTGGAAACAGAGATCCGGGCGCAGGTAGAAAGGGCAAGAAATATGGGATTTGAGCCTAGCCACCTGGATTCCCATATGTTCACTTTATTTGCCTCTCCTGTCTTTACGGAACGGTATATAAAAGTGGGTATTGAATATAAGATTCCGGTCCTGTTTCCTGGCGGTCATAATACCCTTTTCAACAAACTGATAAAAAGAACGCAAAAAGAAAAACAGGAGGCAGGGTTCATCGGCCGTAAGCTTTGGAAGGCCGGTTTGCCGGTGATCGACGATTTACATATGATCGATTATAGCATTCCCCTGCCCCAGGGAACTCCCTCTACGGAGGAGAACTGGGGCCGGTTCAAGGTGGCACAGTATATCACAGAATTAAAAACCCTGCAGCCCGGTATTACCATGATCCTCATGCATTGTACTGAACCTTCCGGGATATTCGGTCATATTTCTGCATCCGGACCTGGCCGTAAAGCCGACCTGTTAGCCATGAAAAGCCAGGAGCTAAAGCAATTCATGGAAAAAGAAGGAATTATCATTACGAATTGGAGGGCATTAAAACAAAGGAGAGATAAGGTCGTGGCAGATAAGTAAAAAACACCATTAAAGCCCCCATTAGCACCAATATCTGTTGTCCTTTTAGGTACCTTTGTGGTCCAGGCAGTCCTAAAGTCCTGCAGCAATATGTCAAAGGAGGGTATAAAACAGCCAAAATCAGAAGCGGTAAGCCCGAAACAGAAAAGGGCGAATGCATCCAAACGACAATTGCCTAATTATTCCATTGAAAGGATTCGGGGCGAAGCGCCTATCCCCGAAGAGATAATAGCCATGCGTTTCGGAGAATATCTTTCCACCCGCAACTATTTATTTCATGCACACCGACATACCTTTTATCACGTTGTCTATTTTTCAAAGGGAGCGGGGAGACATAGTATTGACTTTGCGGGTTTTCCTGTGGAGCCGGGGCAGATCTATTTTATGAATCCCGGCCAGGTGCATCATTAGGAATTTTCCGGAGAAGTCGATGGTTATATCCTTAATTTCTCAGGGCGTCTTTTTCCCTTATTGCTAACTAATCCCCAATACCTGGAAAAGTTTAGTTTTTTCAGCGATCATTCACCCGAACAGGTAGTTCAGCTCAACCCTGCCAACCAATTGCTGGTTACGGAGCTTTTCGAAAAGATCCTGAACGAAGCTGGTCAACCTAAAGACCATTCCGTCGATATGCTGCTCACCCTGTTTTTGCAGCTATTTATACTCGTTGGCAGGCAGGCATCCGCCGGCAGGTTCGACAATCAGCCCAAGCCTGGCGTGCTTGTTTTGCAAAATTTCAGGAAACTGGTTGAACAACAGTATATGAAAATGAAACTTCCCAAGGAGTATGCGGGCTTACTTAATGTAACACCCAATTATCTGAATGCGCTCTGCCAGGACGTATTGGGAATTTCCGCCGGCGAGGTAATACGCGAGCGGATCCTCCTGGAGGCCAAAAGACTATTGGTGAATGCCTCGCTGGGGATCGGAGAAATTGCCTACCAGCTCAACTTTCAGGACAATTCTTATTTTACGAAGTTCTTTAAAAAATACGCCGGCATGACACCGGAAGAATTTAGGAAACAAGTTCATGAACCATCAACGCTTTGAACGTTAATACAAAAAAGAAATCTATGTGTCCTGCAAAAGACAATACCCAAACAGGGTCGGGCAATTCAAATCCGGGATTATTAATTAGTGTATTGACCAATAAGTGCTCCCGTTGCCGCAAAGGGAACCTGTATATTTTCAGGAATCCTTATGATCTTAAACATATGACGGATATGCCTGAACATTGCCCTGTTTGCGGACAGTTGTTTGAAATAGAACCCGGATTTTATTACGGGACCGGGTTTGTGAGTTATGCCTTATCGGTGATGGTTTGTGTTGCCAGTTTCATAGCCTGGAAAGTGCTGGTCGGGATGTCCCTTCACGACAACCGGCTGTTCTGGTGGATGGGGCTGAACGCTATTTTGTTACTGGTGATACAACCCATTTTAATGCGTCTTTCCCGCTCGGTATGGCTTGCTTTTTTTGTCAGATATAAACCGGATTGGCGTGCCCTGGAGGTCTGACAGGCACTTAGGCGATGAGCCGGACCGGTCAACCGTTTACATGCGGGCATTCCTGTTAAACCCAGGCCTCCTGGTCCAGGCTTCGCAGTTGGATCGCTTCGGCCACATGTTGCAGTTGGATGGGGCCACCTCCGGCCAGATCGGCGATTGTCCGGCTTACTTTAAGTATCCGGTCATGCCCACGGGCAGAAAAATTCAGCCTTTCCATGGCTGCACTCAATAGTTTCCTTCCGTCGGTATCGAGCGCACAGACTTCTTTTAGTAGTTTGGTTCCAATCTGGGCATTGCAATAAATATTCTGATGCGTCTTATAACGAACGGCTTGTATTTCCCGCGCAGCAATGACCCGGCGTCTTATCATGGCAGAGGGTTCTGCTTCCCGGGAGGCAGACAATTGTGCATAGGGAACTGGAATGACTTCCACATGAAGATCGATCCTGTCCATCAAAGGCCCGGATATCTTCTGCAGATATTTCCGGACCGCCTGTGGTGGACAAATACATTCTTTGCCGGGATGATTGGCATATCCGCATGGACAGGGGTTCATGGATGCCAGCAGTAAAAAACCTGCGGGAAAATCAACGGAGATGCCTGCCCTGCTGATGGTGACCTTCCGGTCCTCCATGGGTTGCCGCATTACTTCCAACACCGATTTTTTGAATTCAGGGAGTTCGTCCAGAAATAATACGCCATTATGGGCAAGGGATATTTCTCCCGGCTGTGGGATCTTTCCTCCTCCTGCCAGCGCAGTGGGTGTGATCGTATGATGAGGATTTCGAAAAGGGCGTTGCAGGATCAAAGGAGAACTTCCGGCCAGTTTGCCTGCGACGCTATGCACCTTTGTTGTTTCCAACGCTTCAGACAGACTCAGCGGTGGGAGGATTCCCGGCAATCTTTTAGCCAGCATGGTCTTGCCGGCGCCGGGTGGACCGATGAGAAGGACATTATGACTCCCTGCTGCGGCAATTTCTAAAGCCCTTTTGATGCCTTCCTGTCCCTTCACTTCACTGAAGTCAGGTTCCTGCCCCCCTGCGGACGAGGTAAAAGTTGCCCAGGAAGGAAGATGCGGTTCCTGCACCGGATTTTTTTCCCGTTCTTTTTCCTTCCGGGAAGAAGGGTACTTTTGTTCCGGAGAAGGCATTGTCTGAAAATGGGCTATTGCTTCCCGGATATGACTAACGGCAATGACCCGAAGACCACTTACCAAAGAGGCTTCCCTTGCATTTTGATGGGAAACGATCAACCCTTTAAAATTTTCCTTCCTGGCCTGGATAGCTATAGGAAGTGTTCCTCTAATGGGCATAATATTTCCATCCAACCCCAATTCGCCCATGATCACATATTCTTTGAGCCGGTCCGGGTCTGGAATTTGTTCGGTGGCGCCTAAAACGCCTAAGGCAATCGGAAGATCAAAGGCAGATCCGGATTTCTTTATGTCGGCAGGAGCGAGATTGACGACCAGTTTGGTCCTTGGCATAAAATAACCATTGCTGCGTATGGCACTCTCCACCCTTTGTATACTTTCTTTTACGGCACTATCCGCCAGACCAACTACAAAAGTATGCAGCCCGCTGGTCACATTGATCTCGATGGTGATCGTGATCGCCTCCACACCATATACCGCACTGCCAAACGTTTTTACCAACATACCTATCCGGATTAATTATTCTCTCTATTCTCCCAAAAATGGGGGGCTAATGTAGAGAATAATTAAATACGGACCAGTTAAAGGGGATAAGTTTTCGGATTAACGCGTTCCCTCATGTCCCGCAGGTATCCCTTCCCCGCCGGTGTTGGGATGGAAGGTTTTCCAGGAATGCCAGAATTCCTGGTAAGCCTGGAGGCGGGGCAGGCTTTGGCCGGTCAGGGTGCCGGCTATACATTTTCCATCCGGCTGCCAGGTACTTTGGGTGTTTACATCTTTTAAAACGTGCGTGATACTGTCATATTGGAACCGGAGGGAATCTGGATGGGTCAGTACATAAAAAGTACGGTTATTAGGTTGGATAGTGAGTAATAAAGGGATGTTGCCGATCGAATCCCGGATAACTCTTTCTTTCACCAGACGGTTCCAGTCGTAGGCTTTGCTCTGCTGGACGCGGGCTCCTTTTTCTATTCCTGCCTGCTTTACATCCAGGCTAACACCGATCACCCAGGATTTGAATTTCCAGGAACCGCTGTCCCTTTTTTCCAGGCTTCCACTAATGGTGCCTTCATCATAGCCTTTCAGGCTATCGTATTTAGCCCTGAAATTGGGGTCGGGTTGCAGGGTGAGGCTGCCGGGATGGAGCGCGGTCCAATCTCCCAACTGCATTTGTGCGGAAGGGATCTCTTCCAGGCGGGTTCCTTTTAACGGCCCGGTAATGGCTATGCCTGTGGCCTGTTGCCACCAGCTCTTCGTGGCGGCATCTTCGAACATGGCATTAAAGTGATCCATGCCAACTAACCGGAATTGTTCATATTTGCCGTTGACAAAAGGGCTGAAAACCCTTCCTGTTCTGCAAACTGTACAATAGGTCACCAGGATTGGCTGGCCGCCGACAGTGTCTTTTACCTGGTGATGATAACCAATGACTTCTACCGGATAGGCTTTTGCTTCTCCGTGGATCGATACTCCCAAAATTAATTTTGTTGCAGCCGTCGTATCGGCAGCTCCGGTTGCAAACGATTTTTCCTTTGGCTGGTAAAACATTTTATCTGCCAGGAAACGGAAATTGAAAAAGTAAAAAACGATACCGTAGAATAAGATAATAACCGAAAGCCCGGCCTTCTGCCAGGATTTTCCTTTCCGGAAATAATAGAACAGGGGGGGAAGGACCAGGATCAGGCAAAAAAGTCTCATCCGCCAGATATTGTTGTTCAGAAAATAGGCGAAAGAGACGCTATCGCCATGCTGAGAGCCAGGGAAAGGCATGATATAATAAACACGAAGGATCTCAAGGGCAATCAGAAAGAGTAACCCGGTAATTAAAAGAAAGGACCTCATGGAAGAAGAATTGGTTTATTGGTGTTTATTCCTGTTCAATTTACAATTTTTCCAACATCTCCACCACTTTCTCCCTTTTCAAAATAAGATAACCCAGACGGTCATTGCTGATCCCGTCTTTCAGCTGGTAACTGAATTCCAACTGATCGTCTTTTACAGCCGTCTCGAAATATTTAAACGATATATTCGGGTATTGCCTGAGCTCTTCTCCGATTTCGTACAGATGGGTGGAAAGGATGAAGACCGAGTTACGGATCCGGATCAATCCTTTTATGACCGTGGTAGAGCATTTCATGGCATCCTGGACATTGGTGCCTTTAAATAATTCATCGATCAGGACGAGCCATTTTTGGTTGCCGGTTATTTTGGTCAGCGTATCCCGGATGCGTTGAACCTCGTTAAAGAAATAACTTTCTCCTTTGGAAATATTGTCCATTACGTTGATATTACTAAGGATACCATCGAAAAGACGGAGATGCATTTCTTTTGCAGGAACACCCATACCCAGATGTGCAAGAAATACCGCTACGCCGACCGACCGGATAAAGGTGCTTTTACCTGCCATATTCGCACCGGTGAGAAAAAGAAAATTGCCGGCTTTGTCCAGCACTACATCATAAGAGACAGGGTTCGGCAATAAAATATGATATAAGGCACGTACATCCAAATAAGGGCCGTTATGGTCTTGAGGGGCATTTCGGTCCTGGTGGTCCTGATGGGCATGAGGAGCTTGAGCCTCCTTTGGCTCATTTGGTGACCTTTCCATAAATTGGGGGAAACATAATTGGTAGTACCTGGTGGCCATAGCCATGGAATACCAGGCGTCCAACTGGTTGTAGAAACCGATCAGTTCAAGGGCCGAATTTTTAAACCGGTTGCGAATATAATGACCATAATGTACTACCTCCGAAGGACTCCATTTCTTTTTTCCTTCCTGTTCGATAAGGGACCGGACGATGGCATGATCTAAATGACGGGCGATCCTTTCGAGAAGGGTTTTCAGCATCCGGGGGCAGTCTGGCGTATTCAGCAGCGTTACCAGCCGGTTCATGCCTCCCAGGAAATCGGCAAAATGACCGACGGAGTAGCGTATCAGGGAATAATCAGGTCCATGAAATAATTTGAAAAAAGCAGGATAGGGAAAGCCCTGTTGATTGGGGATCTCATCGAGTGCCGTTTCATAAAATCTCTCTACGACCATCACTGTTCCGTTAGAGATGGAAAGGGGCCATTCCTCCGCCCGTTCCAAAATAATGGACAGGATTTTTTGCGTTTCCCTGATTGGCCGCAGGTCGCTGAAGGGTTGATGGAATAGTTGTATTAATTGGTCTTTTCCGCCCCGGGTGCGGGTAAAATCAAGTTTATGGAAAATCGAATATTCTTCCTCCTGGTTGAAAAGGGATAGGTCTGCGTACGTTGTTTGGTCGATCTCGAGTCCCCCCGACCCCCTGAAGGGGGAGTTAAGTAGCCTGTTGTTTTCTTCGTTGGGTTCACTCATTCTATTACATTATTTAAGGGTCTCTATTCCCCTTTAAAGGGTTAGGGGGTCAAAACTCAGCCTCTTGCCCCACTGAGATTCATCGAAGTCTCCATTTCCATAAACTAAATGGCCATTTACGAAAGTATGGGTGACAGATGCGGGGAATTGAAATCCTTCGAGGGGACTCCATCCGCATTTGTAAAGGATATTTTCTTTAGTTACCGTAGAGGAGCTGTTCATATCCACGATCACCAGGTCAGCGAAGTATCCTTCCCGGATAAAACCTCTTTCTTCGATCCGGAAACAGGTGGCAACGGCATGGCTCATTTTTTCAACTACACGTTCCAGCGTGATCCTGCCTTCTTTAACATAATACAGCATCAGGGGTAGAGCATGCTGGATTAGCGGCAGCCCTGCATGCGCTTTTTCGTATGGCCCTTCTTTTTCTGCTATGGTGTGCGGAGCGTGATCGGTTGCGATCAGATCCAGCCGGTCATCCAGCAAAGCCTTCCATAAAGCTTCCCGGTTATGCGGCGCCTTAATGGCGGGATTACATTTGATCCGGTTGCCCAGCCGGTCATAATCATCACTGGTGAAATGCAGGTGATGCACACAAACTTCGGCTGTAATTCTTTTTTCCTCCAGCGGCAGGAAATTACTGAATAACTGCATCTCCCGTTCCGTAGTCAGATGAAATATATGCAGCCGGCTGCCATATTTTTTGGCGAATTGTATAGCGGTCAGGGAAGATTCAAAACAGGCTTCTTCATCCCGGATCACCGGATGGTCGGCAGCGATAAGCTCCCTGTTTTCGGCCTTTAGCCGCTCCAGGTTGCGCCGGATGATCTTTTCATCCTCGCAATGGGTGGCGATCAGGACTTCGCTTTCCCGGAATAATTTATCGAGAGTAAGATGGTTATCCACCAGGAGGTTCCCTGTGGAAGCACCCATAAAGATCTTTAAGCCGCAGATATCCTTTTTCCGGTCATTGGTACGCAGTGCTTCGTCCGCGTTATCGTTCGAAGTTCCCATGTAGAAGGAATAATTAGCCAGGGAACTGCGGGCACCGATGGCATATTTCTCTTCCAGCAGGTCCTGGGTAAAAGCCGGGGGTAAGGTGTTCGGCATCTCCATAAACGAAGTGACGCCACCTGCTATTCCCGCCCGGGCTTCCGTGTAAATGGTAGCCTTATGTGTTAGGCCGGGCTCACGGAAATGGACCTGGTCGTCGATTACACCGGGCAATAAATATTTGCCCTCTCCGTTGATCTCCGTGACGGTATAACCAGGCTTAATTCCTGAGGCGATTTTTTCAATCCGGCCGTCTTTGATCAACAAATCTGTAGAAACGATCTTACCTTCGTTAACAATGGAAATATTTTTAATCAGATAGTTTTTCATAACTTCAAATTGGATCCACTATTTTATTAAGCACCAAGGATGTGTATTAACCACTAACATGACGCAATTTATAAAAACCGTTCTAAGGCAAAAAAATTGGGTGAGGCATTTGAAAAATTTATTGTTGCCCGCTTCCTTCGTCATTCCTCTTATTTTAATCATTTTTGTTTCCTTTCTGTTGCCCGGTGACGTTTCTGCCCAATCCACCTTTCTGCCCCAGGGATCGAAATTCGATCATTTTCTGGACAGAATGGAGATTTTGCAGCAAACTGACCCCGATCTCAATATTGCAACGGCCATGCCGCTTAGTCGCAGAACCGCTGTCCGGCTAGCCGAATTGGCTGATTCCCTTCATAAATTTTACCCTTACGATGAGCTTTATCACCTGACTAAGGTGGATCTGGCTAACCTGAACTCACTTTTAATGAACAACAGCGAGTGGGTCAGCGGGAGTAAGGACAGTTTTCAGAGCAAAAAACCCTGGTTCAATACTTTTTATAAAACTAAGGCCAATTTTTATGAAGTGAACGAAAAGGATTTTTTTCTGGCCATAAATCCGGCTATCCAGCAGGTCCAGTCTTATGAGACCGGCAACAAGGCCCGGGTTTTCCTGAATTCCAAAGGACTTACCCTGCGGGGATTGATTGCCGGTAAACTGGGTTTTTCCGCCTATCTTACCGATAACCAGGAAAGAGGGCCGGGATTCGTAATGGACCGAATTGCTCAATTCGATGCAGTTCCGGGAGCCGGATATTACAAGGATTTTAAAAAGACCGGTGTTGATTATTTCGATAACAGGGCTTCCATTTATTTTAATGCCTGGAAATATTTTGATTTTCAATTCGGGTATGATAAGAATTTCATCGGTAACGGGTATCGCAGTTTGTTCCTCAGCGATTTTAGCGCCCCCTATCTATTCCTGAAGTTCAATACGCGGATATGGAAACTGAATTACCAGAATATTTTTATGGAATTGGTCAGTCAGCATCATGTGGGCGACTACCAGTATCCAAAAAAATATGCCGTCGTTCACCATTTGAGTGTAAATGCTGCAAAATGGCTTAACGTGGGACTCTACGAAAATGTAGTTTTCAGCAGGGCCGATCATTTTGATTTTTCTTATCTCAACCCCGTTATATTCCTGATATCTGCCCAGCAACAGAACGGAAGCCCGGATAAGACCACGGTAGGCCTGGATTTTAAGGCCAATATCGGCCATGCGATACAACTTTACGGTCAATTGCTCATAAACGAATTTGTGCTGCATGAAGTCCTCCATTATTCGAACGGGTGGTGGGGCAATAAACAGGGATTGCAATTAGGGGCGAAATATATCAATGCTTTTAACGTCAAGAACCTCGATCTTCAGTTCGAAACGAACATCGTTCGTCCCTTCACCTATTCGCATAATGACACCGTTTCCAATTATTCCCATTATAACCAACCCCTGGCGCACCCGCTAGGCGCAAACTTCGGCGAATTCATCGCCATCGCCCATTATCAGCCTTCCTATAAATGGAACCTGGAAGGAAAGATCATTTATTACAGACAGGGCCTTGATTCGTCAGGAGTGAATTTCGGATCGAATATTTTTGAAAGTTATCTCACCAGGCCCCGGGACTATGGATTCAATCTGGCTTCAGGTACCGCTGCTAATTGTTTGAATGTGTCCGCTTATGTTTCCTATCAATGGAAGGAAAATTTATTCCTGGAATTATCGGCTATGTACCGGAGATATTCCGTCAACGATCCCACGAATACTTATACTTCTTCCAACTCCACCTTGCTTTCAGCAGGGGTTAGGATCAATATGTTCAGGAGACAATATGATTATTAACCCCCCGACCCCCTGAAGGGGGAGTTGGGTAGCACCCAAAGGTTATTGCCAAATGTATTTTATACGGGTATCTGAAAGGAATTTGAAATGAGAACTACTTGCATAATTAACTACAGGTTACCCAACTCCCCCTTCAGGGGGTTGGGGGGTGGGTGTTAGCCCTCGAATATCAGCGAGAATACAATCATCCTGGATTTAAGCTTGTCGATCACATTGGAATATTGCAGATTGGGGTCGCGGCTATGGATGTTCATGATCCCATTGCTGATCTTTAATTCGGGAGCCAGAATAAATACAGGAAAATAGAACTGGAATCCGACGCCCGCCTCGATGCTAAAATCGTAGGGGGTGAGTTTGACCAGGTTTTCGGCTTTGCGGGCCGTAGCATTGGAGGCCAGGTCATACCGGTAATTAGCTCCTCCCAACATGTAGACCCGGAAATTGTTGATCCGGTCGGAAAGGAATTTAACCTGCAAAGGGAAGCCCAATAGAAGGGATTCAACACGTTTGGTGGCCATTTGCTGTTCTCCGGGAGGAGGATAGTTAATATGGTAAGACAAAGTCTTATATGAATACATGAATTCCGGGAAAGCCAGTCTCAGTTCAAAATGTTCGCTGAGCCGAAAGGTGAACATTCCGGAAACCCCAAACCCACCCGTATTTAATGGATTGACATACAATACAGAATCGCTTTGAAGGAAATTCGGGTGCGCGCTGACCTGGAAATGGGAATTATTATAAAGAAAGCCTATGCCCAGATAGTACTTTTTGGTATCGTGGTCCGGAAGGTTGAGGTAGTCCCTCAATTGTGCCGATACTCCTTGGGCAGTTAACAGGGAACTGCAAAGAGCCAGTGCAAAAAAGACGGATTTTCTTTTCTTCGACAGAAATCGGTTGAAATTCATAAATGATTTAAAATCAATAATTTAATCCTTTTATTCGATCGGAATGCCAGCCGCAACGAATAAAATTTCTCTGGTCTTTGAGTCGAAAACTGTTTAGGTCTTCGCGTTTACAGGTGTTTAAACTACAGATAGAGGGTATAAATCGTCAATAGGCATGATTTGGGATGTCAAAATAACGGTAAAAAGGGTAATTAATTGCGGGGTATTATTCTTATAACAGATTTTTGTCTTTTCCAGGTGAAAATTAACAGCTAATTCGTTGATTTTTAATTTGCTGCCTTTTCTCCGGTGTAGACCGTGCATATACACATGCTAAGGCTTTTCAGGCTGGTTCGGATATATCCGTTTTTGTCAAGGATCTGTACGAAATCCTCTCCTTCCGGGAAGGCCCTGACCGAATCATTCAGGTATTGATAAGCTTCCCGGTTGCTGGATACCACAGCGCTGATCCCGGGAGCGATCACCCGGAGATAAAGATCATAGAACTTGCGGAAAATGCCCATTTTGGGTTGGGAAAACTCCAGAACCACCAACCGGCCCCCGGGTCGCAATACCCGTAAGATCTCCCGTAAACCTTTTTCCAGGTTTTCGAAATTGCGTACTCCAAAGGCAACAGTAACCGCATCGAAACTATGGTCCGGGAACTGGATGGCTTCGCTGTCCCCGGTCATTAATTCCACCTGGTCTTCCAACTTAAGTTTGGCGATCTTCTGGCGTCCCATTTCCAGCATCCCGGTAGATATATCGATGCCGGTGACCCTGACATCCGGCAGATGGCGGGTCATCATGATGGCCATGTCTGCAGTTCCTGTCGCGACATCCAGAACCTTCAAGGGATTTAGCAGCTTAAGTTCCCGGATAGCCCGTTTGCGCCAATAGATATCTATACCGCCGGAAAGAAAACGGTTCAGAAAATCGTACCGAAAGGCGATCCGATCGAACATCTGGGCAATCTGTTGTTTTTTGCCCAAACCGGAATCTTTAAAAGGGACGATCGAATCATGAGAATATTTTGCCATAACGCCGGCAAAGATACTACAACAAAAAGAAAAGCTCCCGTAAGGAGCCTTTCTTTCAAACGGATCTGTAAAAATTCAGCCGAATTAGGAAGAACTAATCTGGAAGAACCTATCCGAAAGAATTTATCCGGAGGTGTATAGCATTAAAGATTATTGATCCCACCAGAGATGATCTGTCAGGGTTACCGAAGGAATGTTCTTTGAATTACGGGTAACTGCGATATCGGGATAATTCATCCGGCGGATAAAGCTGCTTAGCTGAGCCCCGACCGGCAAACCGAAATTCGTGTATCCATAATCGAAACGACGTAAATCGTCCCAGGTCACCGGACTTAGGAAACAAGCGATGTATTTTTCTTTCATGATCAGGGAAAGGGTAATATTTACCGAACCTACTGCTACTGCCGGGTCACTGGTATAACGGATCCTTCCTGTATCGGATACGCCCATCTTTTGCATATGGGCGTTTATGCCTGCCAGGTAGGCCGAATAGGCATCCGGCTTATTGCCATTTCTGAAAAGCGCCTCTGCCTGCAGGAACAAAGCTTCCGCATAAGTTGCGATTTGCAGCGGTGAAGAAGGGGATGAATACCAGTTGTCCTGATTCAGATAACATTCGTCATTATTGGTTCCCGTCCCGATACGTCCTTTTCCGTTAATGGTGCCCCTGTAATCGCCATATCTTGTAGTATCCGTGATCAGGGGCAGCCTTGGATCAAAAACACCGAACGTAGCGCCATTGGAAGCATTGACGAAATGAGTGGAAAGCCATCCTCCCAGATTCAACCCGGCGTTTTCTATAGCAACGGAATCCCAGGGGTTAGGATTTATATTAATGACAAAGGCGGTTACCTGCGCATCATCACCATTTCCGGTATAGGCGGAAGCCAGTTCGGTCAATACTTTTCCGGCATCATAAGTCGCTGTTTTGGAAACCTGGTTGAGGAGACGGGCCTTTAGCAGATGAGCCGTTTTGATCCAGGCGCCGATTACTCCCGCATGAATAAAGTCACTGGTGGCGGCATTGGACAATTCATCTTTTGCATCGGGTTGCTGTAAGGCCGATATGCCCTGATCTAAAAGAACCAGACAGGTGTCATAAATGGCTTTTTGATCGTCATAAACCGGCGTGGGGTTTTTTACACCTAAAAATGCCTGCGAATACGGAATATTGCCCCAAAGATTGGAAGCCATATTCAGGTGAAGGGCCATCAGGATATCCGCTACTCCAATATAGGCATTCAGGCTTTTGGCGGCGCCAAATTGTTTCATGTCATAAATACTGGTCATCACATTGTAAACAGCCGCCCAGGCATCGCTCGAATTGACCTGGTCATAGGTATCTGTTGAACTGCCGGGATTGGGAGAAGCCAGGTATTGGGAATAATAGGAAGTATAATCGCTCACATAAAATACATTCCAGGCCGTATAATAAGTGGCATTGGCCAGCAAACCTGCCAGGGGAGGTGTTTCTGCGGCATTCGGATTATGATTGATATCCAGGTATTTTTTGCAGCCGCCGGAAAAAAGGACCGTTGCTGTCAAAAGGACGAGTGGAAAGATTATTTTTTTCATCAGTATTTTTTTAAGTTTTTTGCTTTTCTAAGATCAGTTTTTCTACAAACCTACATTCAGGGTGAACCAATAACTACGCATGGCCGGATAGCTGAAACCGGCAAAACCATTGGCATTGCTGCCGGACGGGGTAGAGCTGGATTCAGGATCGAATCCTTTGTATTTGGTAGAAAGCAATAGATTATTTCCTGTGAAAGCCAGGCTCAGTTGTTGAATAAATGAATGGCCTAAGAGATGTTGAGGCAAGTGGTAGGTCAGTGTCGTGGAACGCAATCGTATCCACGAAGCATCCTCGATGAAATTTTCCGATATACCCCTGTAAACGGCTCGGTAATAACCTGCCGAACCATAATTTACACCATCCGGTCCTATACCTTGCCCCAGCCAGACGGCTTTGGTATTGGGTGTGCCATCGGCCAATACGCCTTTAAAGACCATAGTTTGATCCCTGTTGAGGGTTATAGCTGACTCCCCGAATGCGGCCAGGAAATTACTGAACTGATCGAATTTTTTCAGGCCCTGTCTTGTATCGACAAGCAAGAACAGGTTCCAGTTTTTATAGGTGAAAGAATTCGAAACGCTGCCGATCCATTTAGGAAAGGCATTGCCCAGGATCTTTTGATTGGAGGAAGGAGTCAGGATAGGAAATCCTTTACTATTGATCAGCGCGGGTTTGCTCTTGTCCGTATACAAAGGGTCCTTATCATCTCCGTAACGGGTAATGGGAGTCCCGAAAAGATCGCCAACGGAATTGCCCGGTATATATTTCTGGGTGACAGAAGAGTTGGAATATCCGCTCTGCGTTCCGGCGATGATCTCCGTCAAACCAGGATAAATAGACAGGATCTTGTTGCGGTTGGCTGAAAAATTGAAAGCGATATCCCATGTAAAATCTTTGTTTTTTACGGGAGTTCCCTTCAGGCTCATTTCGATCCCATGATTTTGAATCTCGCCAGCATTCAAATAGATGGAGTTGAAACCGGAAGAGGGTTCTGTATAAATGGGAATGATCTGGTCCTTACTATTCGAAGTATACCAGGTGAAATTAAAACCGATCCTGTCCTTAAATATGTTGAGGTCCACACCCAATTCCAGGGTACGTGTTTTTTCAGGCTTCAATCCGGGAATACCTGCCGTTGGATTCCGCCCCCATCCGATCACGCCGCCAATGGGCTGCGGGAAGGTCGGGGAAAAAACGACATTGGTATTATAAGGAAGCGCGTCCTTACCGATACCGGCGAGCGAAGCACGGAACTTGCCATAACTCAGCCAATGAGGGAGCTGGAGATGCTGGGAAAAAATATAACTCAGACTTCCGGAAGGATAGAAGAAATGATTGTTGCCCGCTTCAAGAGTGGAAGTCCAGTCATTCCGTCCCGTCAGACTGAGGTAAAGATAATTTTTATAACCGAGGGACAGGTCTCCATATATACCCATGATCCGGTAATGCTCGCTATACTGATCCAGTTTTACCGATTTGGCATTTTTGAGATTGTATAAATTATAGACATCCAGATTGTCGCCTTCTGCGCTGATATTATTTTTTTCCCTGTCGAGGATATCGTTGCCCAGTCTTAAGGTAGTCTGGAAGTCATTGCCCCAGGTATGATCGAAGGTCAGCGCCAGATTGGAATTCAACTGACGGTAGTTAAGCTGGTATTCATGAACGAAACCAAAATTGTTATCCGAAGCCTGAATCTCGCCGGGGATACCTTCCAGGCCAGGTGCGGTGGCGGCCCGCGCATCTCCATAATGGTCCATGCCTAACATATACGTGGCCGTCATCCATTTTAAAGGCGTATAGGTGAAGTTAATGTTGCCTATGATATGATCCACTTTGGATTCGAATTTATTGGTAGCCGCATAATAAACCGGGTTGCCATTCCCGTATGTTTTCAGGGTGCCGTCGGGTTTCTTATAATCCATGACATCATAACGGGGAGCCCAATAAATCAGTTCCTCATTATAACGGTCGGCATCATAAAAATTGCCATCCGTATTGGAATAATACAACGTGCTTCCCATCTTAAACTGGTCGCTGAATTTTAACTGACCATTGATACGGGCAGTGATATCCTGATACCAGGTAAATGGGATCATCCCATTTTGTTTGGAGTAGGAAAGGGAGGAAGAGTAGGTCGCTTTATCCGTCCCTCCGGAAAAACTAAGGGCTTCCCTATACTGATGCCCGGTCTGAAAAGCTCTTTTCCAGTTATTGTATAATTGTGCAGGATGGTTCGGGTCGATTGTCCGGGCCTGTTCGACAGTTGGTCCCCAGGTCGGCCAGAAACTAGTCGTATCATAATCTGCCAGGGTGCCACCGAAACCCATCGTATATTTTGACTGGATATCCGGGATCTTATTGACCACATCCGTGCTAAAGCTGGATGTCAGATGGACCTGCAATTTTCCGGCACGCCCGGATTTTGTAGTGACAACGATAACGCCGTTGGCACCCCGGAGACCATATAATGCTGTGGCTGCACCGCCGCGAAGGATATTGACGGACTCGATATCTTCCGGATTGATATCACTCATCCGGTTGGGCATCTGGGACCCCCGGTTTCCGGTCGTTCCGGTAGTGGAGGTGGTGTTGTCTACCGGCATTCCGTCAATGACAAATAAAGGTTGATTGTCCTTGGTCGGATCCAGGGAATTGATCCCCCGGATCAGGATGCTGGCACCCTGCCCCGGACCTCCGCCTGTGCTGGAAATGGTCACGCCCGCCACTTTGCCCTGCAAGGCATTGAGGAGGTTGGGCTGCTGGGATTGGGCCAACTGGTCTGCGGAAACCTGTTGGGAGGCATAACCCAGGGTCTTCAGCTCTCTTTTGATCCCTAATGCCGTGACCACTACCTGGTTAAGGGATTGATCACCTGGTATCAGGGTAATGGTAAGGGATGTCTGTCCGGTAAGGGTAAACACCTGGGTGGTATAGCCGACATAGCTCACCTGGACAGACCTGATGGTTTTAGTCACCGAAAGGGAAAAATCTCCGTTGGCATTGCTGACCGTGGCCTTGCCTCTCCTTGCCGCAATGGTGGCGCCGGCAACGGGTTTGCCGTCTTCAGTCAATACATGTCCGGTAATGATGATTTGCTGAGCGAGGCAGGGGAATACCATCCACGCCTGGGCCAAAAGGAACAATAACATTGCTCTTCTCATAGCTGTAGTTTTGAAGTTAAAAATTCTCCTTTAAGGAGGTTTCCTTACAGAGCTAGGTTTTAGGAGGTTACTTACAGAGCCAGGGAGGTCAGTTGGAGCTTGGTTACATCTAATTTATTGAAAATCAGAATTAGTCAGGCTACCACTAATCACTATTTTATGCATTATGATTGAAGTATATGTGTCTCGGTGTAATTTTGAATCCCGGTATGATTTGGGATACCCTTGAAATTATGCGGTATCTTGTGCGTTTTGGCGGGTTGCCGGATATCCGGTTTAAGACGGGAAATGCAACCCTCTTTTTTATACTTGCAATAATTTAATAATATTATGCACATTAATAATTCTGCTTATATTATCAGCAGTCCGGATCTTGCCAGTTGTCCAAAGCCGGATAAACCGGAATATGCATTTATCGGCCGCAGTAATGTCGGGAAATCATCCCTGATCAATATGCTGGTAAATAATGAAAAGCTGGCCAAAACTTCCAATACTCCCGGCAAAACCAAACTCCTGAATCATTTTATAATTAACGGGGAGTGGTATATTGTGGATCTGCCGGGTTATGGGTTTGCCAAGGTTTCCATCACGGAAAGAAAAAGATGGGAGAAGATGATCGAAGATTATTTGCGGGAAAGGGAGAACCTGGTCACTGTTTTTGTTCTGATTGACAGCCGCCACACTCCGCAAAAACTCGATCTGGAATTTGTAGATAATCTCCGCGATTGGAAGGTTCCTTTTTGCCTGGTATTCACCAAATCAGATAAAGAAAATCAACGGACGGTCAGTGCGAATGTCAAGGCATTCCTGGATAAAATGCGCGAAACCTGGCAATTTCTGCCACAGCATTTCGTAACAAGCTCCGTAAAAAAACTGGGAAGGGATAAAATCCTCAAACTGATCCAGGAAATGAATACTGAATTTGAAAATGCGGAATAGAAGGTATCATGCCCTTTCAATTTTACACAGAAAACAGCAAGCCCTCGTACTGCGGGCATGCAGATAGGAAACAGCCTGATTTTCCCGGAAGATATTGGATATTACTTCGTTAATATCTTCTCCCTCATTCACCAGGCGGGTATAGATCATCCATTGATCCTTATTGTACCCGATCAGGGTAACGTATTTAATTTCCGGAGGAAATTGGTGGACATCCGCATATTCTTCCACATCTGTTGCGGAGAGGAATATAGGCCCTGGTTGATTGTAAACATTATCTATTTCAAAAGGGCTATGGCTGATCACGAGCCTTTTTTCTATGCCCGGTTTGATCTGTTTTAAAGAAATACGGCAAGGCCCGGAACCGCTTGCGGTTTCTTCGACTATGAGATGTCCAAAATCATCCTGGCCGGCCTGGCGGATCTTTTGGACATATTCTTTTGAAAGCGAAACGATCCTGAAGTTGTTCATGTTGTTTGTTTTTATGAAACAAAATTCCAGGATTTTTAACCGGTCTTCAACCCGTTACTTGCGGATCTTTCCAGTTAATTACCGTTTTAACATCCTGTCCTTCAGAATCTCTTTCATTACTTTTTCGTGATACTGCTGGCTAACGGGAATCTGCATTTTTTCAACGTGCAGGATATTGCCTTCAATACTTTTTACTTTGTCAAGATTTACGATAAAGGATTTATGAACTTTAAGGAATTGGGAAGATGGCAATTGTTCTGCCATACTCCTGATGGTCAGGTAGACGATCATCTTTCCTGATCCGGTATGCAGGATGATATAATTCAGTGCGGCTTCCACTACTTGTAAATCCGCATAATCTACTTTTTCTATCCTTCCATTGCATTTGACGAAAAAATAACCGGCTTTTTCTTTTTGCTCCTGCTTTTGTTCCTGTATGGGCTCCTGTATGTGCTCCTGTTGTCTTTTGGCCTGTTCTTTCAGCTCATGGTATTCTTTTGCTTTTTGGCAGGCCTGCAGGAATCGTTCAAAGGAAAAAGGCTTTACCAGGTAATCCATTACATCCAGCTCGAATCCCTCAAGGGCATATTCTGCATAAGCGGTTGTGAGAATTACCAGGGGTAAGTTTTCCGAAGATCTCAGGAAGTCCAGGCCGTTTAGTTTGGGCATATTGATATCCAGAAAAATAAGGTCAATCGGCTCTTTGTCCAATATAGCCCTGGCCTTTACGACATTTTCCGCTTTTCCCGTCAGGGATAGGAAGGCGGTGTCTTCCACATATTCCTGTAACAATTTTCTTGCTACGGGCTCGTCGTCAACAATCAGACATTTAAGATGCATGCAAGGTTAAATTTAAGATGACTTCATAGCCGGAAGGATTATTGCGCATATCCAATTGATACTTACCCGGACACAAAAGTTCCAGTCTTCGCAAGGTGTTTTTTATACCGATCCCATTCTCCATGTTCTTTCCTGCTATCTCCTTCCCGCTGCAGTCGGGCTTCGCTCCTGCCTCCCATCCTTCCTTCGGTGCAATTTCCTCAGCCTGGTCTTCCCTGGTATTAAAGGCTTTGAACAGCAGGCTATTCTCTGTTTTTTGCAAAGAGATCTCAATCCTGTTTTCTTTGATTTCAAAATTACTTACATGCTTAAAACAATTTTCTATAAAGGAAGTGAACAAAAGGGGGGTAATGCTGAATCCGCGGACTGTTTCCCCGATATCCAGCAGTATGACAAGATTTTCTTCTTTCCTGGTTTGTTGCAGGGTGATATAATTCCGGATATACTGGACCTCTTTTTCAATGGCGATTTGTTCGGTATTACATTCATATAGCTGGTAGCGGAGCATTTCGGAAAAGGTCAACAGCATGCTCCTTGCTGTAGCGTTATTTTTATCTATATGTCCGTAAATGGAATTGATGGAATTAAACAGAAAATGCGGATTAAATTGCGCTTTCAGAAAATCAAGTTCATTCCTTGCTTTTTGCTGCTCAAGGTCATCGATATATTGACGCTGACGAATCTTGTCCATTACAAGCACTCCTGCTATCAGGCAGATCACCCATATAAAAATGTTGAGCAGCGAGTTGAAAAATAAGGAAATGAAACCGGGCTGCTCCCGGCCTGCCAGGAAATAATGCTCATTCAGAAAAAGGGCCAGCGGCACCCGCAGGAAGGCCGCCACCACAATTCCGGATAAAAGTGCAAATCCGTAAGTAATATACTTTTTCCGGTATAATAACCGGGGAATCAATACCCAAGTATTGAGATAGAAATTGGCGGCAATAAATAGCAGATAACAAAACTCAACCGTCATAGTCCTGGTGAGGACAAACGCCTTATTGCGGAAAAGGAGTACCCAGAACAGGTAAACCCCTGCCCAAACGGCAATTTGAATCCACAATGATCTTTTTCTAACCATAATCCGGTTTCTTCAGTTCCCTATAAAAGTAGAACAGGTTTCAGCGTGATTCAAATATTTTACACCAGACAGGAGATTTCCTTGATTAGGGGGAAAATGGATTCCGGAAAAGATTCCGGAAAGGGAAGGGATCATCAAGAACTTGCCTTTGTTCATGTAAAAAATTTACGCCACTGCCTGCGGTTTGGTTTTTTTGCAGGATAAATTTAAAAAACAATTTTATGAATCGTATGATCGATTGGTTGCTGAATCCGCCCCCCTACGGGAGGGCTTCCATCTTTATCCTGCGGCTGATGGCCGGGGCCGTTTTTTTCTGGGAAGGGTTATTGAAGTTTGTTTATCCGAACCAGGGAGTAGGAAGATTTACCAAACTTGGATTTCCTTTTCCCGAAACGACCGCACACTTTGTAGCCACAGCCGAGATTATCGGAGGTTTGTTGATCATGGCCGGTTTATTTACCAGGCTCGTTGCCCTGTATTTTATTGCGCAAATGATCGTTGCCATTTTAACGACCAAGATAAGCTTGTACCTGGGGACTTCTCCTTTGCCCCTTCCTCCTGCTCCCCCGAAGGCGGGTTTATGGGCCGTACTTCACGAAATACGATCAGATTACGCACAGGTATTGGTATCGCTATTCCTCTTATTGGAAGGTGCGGGGAGGTTTTCGCTTGACACCTTGCGCCGTTCTGGTTTAAAGAATCGACTGAAGACACCGGACAGACAGGAAGTTATTTTACCGGTTTGACGGGCTTACCTGTTTTTTCCAGTTCTTCCAATGTCCAGGATGTTTCACGACCCGCCGTAGACTCTCTTACTTTTTTCACTTCGTCGGGTAAAATGACCTTTGCCTTGTTGCCCATGGTGCTTCGGATATAACTAAGGACGGAAGCGATATATTGATCATTATGCTCTTTTTGCGCAGGCATCACATCCGGGAATTTTTTATTATTCACCGGCCCCTTTAATCCATTTAATAAGATGCGGATCAATACATCCTTGTCTCCGTTAACCCGCGGAGATCCAGCCAGTGGAGGAGCGAGCATGGAAGACAATCCTTTTCCGTCGGGTCCATGACAGGTCGCACAAAGCTGTTTGAAATTGTTGGCTCCTGTAAAGACCAAATGGCGGTCTTCTCCGTCCATCCCGACAGTAGCCGCTCTCAAGGCGTTCAGCGATTCGTCTCCATCCTCCAGGCTGCGGGTGGCGGCCATGGTCAGCAATTCCTGTCCTTTACCTGCGGATAATAATTCTTTCAACAACAATTTGGCCTTTTCGTCTTTGCTATACCGTAGGGACAGAGCCAGCTGGATACGAACATCCGCACTGGTATCTTTTTTCAGTAATTCCAGTTGGGATAATAATTGATCGTTCTTTTGCCGGAGAAAGGTCTCGCTGATACGGATAGCTGCTTTCCGTACCTCCGGATCTTCGTCCTTAAAGGCGGCGGTAAGGGTTGTCTGATCGGCGGCACCGAGGCCATCCAATGTCCATAACGCATGTACGCGGGCGACGGGGGCCGGAGCCTTTTTCCAGAATGCCAGCTTTTCACCGAAAGATCTTTCCCCCAGGGCCAGGCTCTTCAGAGCAGGCACGACAGAGAGATCCTGATGAATGACCAACAGTTTCTGGGCATTGTCTCTCCACCAGCCATTCGGATGGGAAAGAGCGGTAACCAGCTCGCTGCCGGAGGCAGTCAATAATTGGGGACGGGGTCCAGGTGTATACCCATCATGTACCAGCCGGTAGATGCGGCCACGATTGATATGCTGGTCAAGTTGTTTGCGCTGGATCTGCGGACGGATATAACTTTCCTTCCCGGTCCAGGCACTTTCCTGGATGATCCCATGATACATGTCGACAATATAAAGACAGCCATCAGGTCCGGTAGCGGTATTTACCGGACGGAAGTTCATGTCGGAGGAAGTAAGGAATTCTGCTTTGTCATAGGCATTGCGGAGGATGGTCTCTCCCTGCTGCTGCCGGACCTTGGCTCGCCGTATCAGCCGGCCGACCGGTTCGCAGATAAAAAGATCGCCTTTCATAGTTGGAGGAAGCCTGTCACCTCTGAAAACGGTTTGTCCGCAGGATGCCGTAAAATGATTAAGCGTACTATCCGACCGTAATCTCTCCTGTCCTCCCTGTACGTCTGGCGTGGCGATAATGGGCCAGACCGCTTCAAAATTGTCTTCCAGTTGTTTGTCCAGGTTGTCCTGTCCGTATTCCGGGTTTAACTGGAAGTTCAGAGCCGGGGTTTCACTGCCGGCAGCCGAAAAGAAGAGTCGGCCATAATCATCCTGTCCCAGGCCCCATTGACCGCCCGGCGGATTCGTCAGCGAGTCGGCTTCCAGTTTGTCGTTTCGGAACCGGTACCTGACCGGGTTATAGGTTACATAGATCCGGTTATCGATATTCCATACCAATCCACTTTTCTGGTGTTCCAGGTTGGATTCATCCGGTACGTCATTATGGTAGACCTGTATCTTTTCGTCCGCCTTCCCGTCTCCATCCTTATCACGATAGCTGTAAAGGTTGTAGCTATAGGTTTCGTTGACGATGATCCGGTCATCGAGGGCGAGTATCATCCGCGGCAGAACCAGGCTATCGATAAATACGGTGTGTTTGTCCATTTTGCCATCCCCGTCGGTATCTTCCAGACGGGTTATCCGGCAAATAGGCAGGTGTTCACCCGTTCCGTTGATATCCTGCATATAACTGCGCATTTCGGCCACGTAAAGCCTGCCATTGGGGTCCCAGGCGATGGCTACAGGTTCCTGGATCTCGGGCTCACTGGCTACCAGCTCCAGGTGATAGCCTTCCGGAAGGTGTATGGTCCGCATGCTTTCCTGCGGGGACAGATAGACCGGATTGGGATTTGGATCGATAGATGCGGGTCCCTTGGGAGCCGGCGCCTCTTTTTCCGGGCTGTTGCAGGAAAAGAAATGCAGGCTTAACAATAGCAAACACCCATAGGTGACGGACTGTGATAGTAAAGGGGGTAAGGGGGATTTCATGGGGATAAATATACGTTTTCTATCAGATTTCAATCGGTTGCAATTCCATTAGTCCAACCTTGCGCAGGATTAATCTTACCTTTGGGGCTAAACCGGCCGGAGCCCGGTTCCTGAGTTCAGCGCGCATCCGCATTCAAATTATAACCGGTACATATGAATTTTAGTGATTTAAATTTAACAAAACCTTTACTCAACGCCCTGGACGATCTGGGTTTTGTAAATCCTACCTCTATCCAGCGGAAGGCCTTTTCAGTGATCATGTCAGGCAGGGATGTATGTGGGATCGCCCAAACGGGAACCGGAAAAACCATTGCTTATCTGTTGCCCTGTATCCGTCAGCTGAATTATTCAAAAAGCAGGTCCCCCCAGATGCTAATTGTGGTTCCTACCCGGGAACTGGTGGCCCAGGTTGTAAAGTCGGCCAAAGAATTGACGACTTACCTGACCCTTGAGGTGGTGGGTGTTTATGGAGGTGTCAATATCAACACGCAAAGAACGGAGATAGAGAAAGGGGCAGATATCCTGGTGGCCACCCCGGGGAGATTATATGATCTGGCCCTGAGCGGCTCCTTGCGATTGAAGGACGTAAAGAGACTGGTGATTGACGAAGTGGATGAAATGCTCAATCTTGGTTTTCGCACCCAATTGAAGAATATATTGGATCTGTTGCCACCGAAAAGACAGAACCTGTTATTTTCGGCCACGATCACCGAAGAAGTGGAAACACTCATCGATACCTACTTCAATAATCCGGAACGTATCGAAGCTGCACCTACCGGGACCCCGGTAGAGAATATCCTTCAGTCGGCCTATGAGGTTCCTAATTTTTATACCAAAGTGAATCTGCTGGAATGGTTGTTAACCAGGGACCAGGAAATGACCAAGGTATTGGTATTCGCAGCTACAAAAAAACTGGCTGATCAGTTGTACGAACCATTGGCTGAAAAATTCCCGGGTATTGTAGGTGTTATACATTCCAATAAAGATCAGAATCACCGGTTCAATACGGTAGATCAGTTCCAAAAAGGAAATTTCCGTTTTGTGATCGCTACGGATATCATTGCCCGCGGACTGGATATTTCGGAGGTATCGCATGTGATCAATTTCGATACGCCGGATATACCGGAAAATTATATTCACCGCATTGGAAGGACAGGCCGGTTCGATAAAAAAGGGATCTCCATCACCTTTATCAAGGAAAACGAAAAAGAGTTCCAGGCGGCTATCGAAGCGTTGATGAATTACAAAATACCTATCCTGCCTCTGCCCGCCGGTCTGGACATATCGGAGGAACTTACTGAAGATGAAAAGCCGGTTCCTTATAGCAAGGTCATACCCCTCAATATCCCCAAAAAGGAATTTGCCGGCGGCGCTTTTCATGAGAAGTCAGCCAAAAATAAAAAGGTGAATGTGATCGTCAAACATGCCGACCGGATGATGAAAAAATATGGGAGGCCGATCACCCGGGGGCAGAAGAAAAAGAAAAGATAGCCTCGGTTATTTAAAGGGATAGTGCTGTTATAGTATGGGGATCATTTCAACTTCTTCTTTCTTAGCGAATATTTATAGAAATCCTCCACTTTGGTTCTTGCCCAAGGAGTTTTGCGCAGGAATTTCAGACTGGACTGGATGGAAGGATTACTGGTAAAACAGTTGATCCTGATTTGCGTTCCCAGTTCTTCCCATCCATAACTTTCCACTAAGTGCGTCACGATTTTTTCAAGGGTGAGACCGTGTAACGGATCGTTGGATGGTGGCTGTGTTTGCATAATCGGAGGCAAAGGTAGAAAAAGAAAAGGGAATAAATTAGAGGGGAGAGAAGGAGACCGGGAAAATAAAGGGGAGACGATTCCTTGAGCGGTGATTTTTATCACAGCTGAATGGGACGGTTTGGAGGGACGGAAGGCCGGATCTAGTTGACCATCTTATTTGCGCAGCTGCTGCTTGCAAAGGCTTCCGGTTTGGCCTTGAAGGCAAAACCCATCCCAAGGATATAACCCATGGCTTCCTTCAGCGCATCATTGCTCTTGAAATGCGGATTGGTGTTGATATCGGCATGGACCTCCATATCCACATTGTACTTGCTGAAAAGATTGCACAGCTCGTAAGCGATCTCGATACTCTTAGCCACTTCCACCAGCATGCGTTCTTTGATGGAGTACTGATGTCTTGTTTTTTCATTGTGGATGAACATAAAACCTCCATGTCCTTCGCGCAGAAAAACGATTACGGTAGCAAATTCCGTTTCAAGACCTTTTACTTGTGAATCAGTTCCGATGCAGACTTTGAGATGATAACCTTTTTCGGTTTCACGTCTGATCGCGTTTTCAACAGCATCAATGATAGGGAGATCGATCGGGTCGCCATTAAATTTTCGCCATAGCATATAAAAAGGATTTTCCGAATTTAACGAAAAACACGCTATTCTCAAAATCGGCGGGGTGTTATTGTTTTATTAACGTTTAAAACTGCCCGGTGCTGAGTAACACCAAAGTACAGGCCTCGACTGGTTGAATGCCATTGGCCCTGGCTATTTTGGCCAGTTCTTCATTTTCCGCACCCGGATTGAAAATGACCCGTTTTGGATGGAGGGAAACAATATAATTGTAGTATTCCTGCTGATTGGCCGGAGAAAGATAAAGGGTTACGGTATCGATCCCCGGTATGTCTTTTTTCTCCGTGCACACCTCCACATCCGCCACTTTTACCTTCCTCCGTCCAATGGCTTCCACGGGGTGCCCCTTACTGCGTAAGCGATTCAAAGCCAGGTAGCTATAACGTTCGGGGTTATCGGAGGCTCCAAGGACCAATGTTTTTTTGAGTTGATCGGACATAGTTGGTCAGTTGTGTTTCTAATGGTAACAAATAATCCGGGACTCTGGTTTGGTAAAAAATAAATAGATCTTGCTGGTACAAAAATCATTTTACTCCTGGCGGACAATCATACCGCTTATCTTCTTTATCCTTAAAGCCATTTTTCGGGCGCAGGACAAAGGCGAGGTAAAAACCACCGTTCTGCATTTTGTTTTTAGCAAAGATATTCATCCAGTTATGAACTCCCATCAACAGGGGACCGGCCTTAAAGGCTCCCCCCACCCAGAGTTTTCCCTGCGTGGTGACCTGAATAGGGAGATAGGCGCCCAGGCGCCTGGTTTCCCAGCGGGGAGTAACACTTAATAAGGTTAGCTCCTTGGTATAATACTGTTTGTAATTTTTAGCCGGGGAAGAAGGGGTAAGGTTGATGGTAAGGTTTACGTTGACGGAGAATTGGTCCTGTAAGGGTTTGTCGATATTGATCACCAGCCTCGTAGGGTTCCAGACTTTAAAAAGGCCGTTCAGGTTACCAATATTTTTCATGATGGTAGCCATGCTGTCATTAAATTCGGCAAGACTTCCAACCTGGTTGAATTTAATATTCAATAATGAATCGGAAATGTCGGTTCTGGGGTTGCTGACAGTCCTGCTCTGCGTCCCGTATTTATAACTATTCTGTCCGATATCCAGGATAGCGACCCCTATTTTCCATTCATAATCATAATAGGTATCACCGAAGTAATAATTGCTGACGGCCTGTGATTTTACCCTATATTCCACACCTAAGTCAATTGCCGCTCCGTTCCTTGAATTGCCGACCAGATCCTGCAGATTATCCATGGTACCTCGTCCTTTTTTCCACCGGTCATAATTGGATGAATAGCCGTAACGTCCGCTGCCTGCTTTCACGAAATATTCCGTAAGGTCTCCGGATACGCTGCTTGTAACCGTCGCGCCCTTTAATTGTGCAAAGGCCCCGGATATACCGCGCATAGCTCTCAGGGTCACCCCGGCGTTCAAACGCCCTCTGCCATCCTCCCAGATCGTACGTGCATACGTGGCGAAGAACTCTCCCCAACTGCTGGTCGTCATATTGGCAGTATAGCTGTTATCCCCGTTGATGCGGAAAAAATCATTCATATCATGCAGGGTGTCGTTATAGTTGAAGACACCGGATTTCGCAGTCTCGTATCCACGCAAATTAGCCCCAAAGGCAATAGCCTGATTTTTGCCGATGGCTATACGGGCATTGAACAGGTGGATATTGAAATCAAAAGCGACATAACGACGGAAATTGCCTCCATCCCAGCTATATCTTGTCGTACCTCCCGGTGAAAGCAGGGAGTAATTATGAAGGGTAAGGGCATTGGTGGTATTTTTAACCTGCAGCGAAAAGATCGTCAGGTCCCAGGGGTCCGGAGTATTGACAATGGAAGCCGGATTACCCGCAACCCCCATGCTTCCTGCATAGGGAGATCCTTCTATGGCCGTATAGTTCTGTGCAAGTGCCGCCGGAGAAAATGCCAACGCTTCAAAAAGTATTGCCACAACTAAAACCTTACATTTCATCCACTAAATTTTTTTACGGGTTCACTGTTTACTGTGTCTGCCTCAGGTTGTACGGATAGGTCCTTAAAAGGGTTGCCCGTGGGTCTGCCGGATTAAAAATGAGATTAATTTTGGAAAAGGTTTAAGCGAATGTAGTAAAAGATTGGTTCGGAACCCGCTACCGAACAAACGTTGGAGCACACGACCCATCCATAACCTTTTGCCGAACTCTTTGTTCCATTGATCCATATATTCCTGCTCCATTTCGTGACGTACGATCTGATCCCGGAGAAAAGCGTCAATGCACCGGAAAGCGATCTTACTTCCATGCAGGGCCATGCTCATGCCATTCCCGGACAAAGGCGGGACCATGCCGGCGGCATCACCGATCATCAACACATGGTTTTCCACTGTAGATTTTTTCTCAAAACTGATCTGTGAGATGGTAAGCGGTTGGGAGAAGGTTATGGATGAGCCTTCAAAAATTTCTTTTAACAAGGGGTTTTGACAAAGTACATTTTTTTCCATTTCCGGTATAGAGTTGCCGTTGTTCCGCAGATTGTCGGCCGTGGTCATATAACAAAGACAATAAAGGTCTTCTTCAATTTTCGAAAGCCCGCAATACCCGTTCTGAAAATTATGAAGGGCAATGAGGTCGGAAGGGAAAGGGATCCTTACGTGATATTTTACGCCGACAAAATTGTTCAGGCGGGCAGACCTTTTGCGGATAAAAGGCCTTTTCCATTTAATATCAAGATTGCTGCGTTTGCCAAAGGTTCCGCAGGCTACTTTTCCTTTGAAATGGCCTTCGGAAGTCCTTATGTGGAACCGTGATCTTTCAAAACGGATGTCGTTCACTTTGGTGGATTCAAAAAGATCGACACCGCTTTCCCTGGCGATCGATGCGAGGGCCGCATCTATTTTATAACGGCTGATGCCAAAACCTCCCAGCGGGAGCGTATGTTCGATATATTTACCATTTGGTGCGGAGATCTGTACCCGCTTGATCAGCGGCAGGTTCCAGTCACTGAGAGGAAGACCCATTTCCTCCAGAAAATTCCAACTTTCCAGACTGATATATTCACCACAGACCTTATGAAACGGATAGGCTTCTTTTTCGAAAAGGGCTACCCGGTAACCGGCCCTGGACAATTGTATAGAAAGTGCAAGCCCGGCAAGACCACCTCCGGCTATCAGGACATCATAATTACGATTGCCGGGATCTTCCGGTCCGGCAACCTGCTCCTTGGGAAGCCTATGTTTGACTGTTAGTAATTCCTCCATGACGGTAACTAAAAATAGGGATAATCTATGGTTCACCCGCTAAGAATGGCAAACAATTAACCAACGGAAAGCCCATTTCCACCGGATGGTATAGTTGCTTATTCCTGCCCTTTTTAATAAGACACTCCATTCATGACGGGTGAATCCCCTCAAAACTGACAGGGGAGCATCATTTTTTACGAGGTATGACCGCGAAAACCAGGCAGTTAGCTTCCGGATGGCGTAATACGCAAGAGGATGCCGTTGAAGATCATTTATAAACCAACCCACTCCAGCGTGTATCTTCATCCAGTTCAATAGGACTACCATTTCTTCATCCGTAAAATGATGACAGAACAGGGACGAAAAAAGAATATCCGGCTTTTCCCGTTCAAAAATAACACTGCGGTAGTCCGAATGGATCCATTCGGTAAATGGAAGGTCTTCCATAGCTTTTTGCCTGGTAATTTCGTTATTCCGCTCCTTTTCTCTTTCCCGGGCATAAGCAATACAATGAGGATTGATATCAATGCCCATCCATTTGACAGCAATGGATCGCCTGGTGCAATACCGGCGGAGGACATTAAGGTTATCTCCTCCTCCGCAACCAATTTCGCAGATAATTAATGGTCGCCCCTCCTTCCCTGTTTTTTTTGCTGCTTTCAGTATTTGTTTCAGCCCGTTCGTGCTGATGGCATGGCCACCCAGTAAAGTGTTGATCGTGTCCAATTCCTGCATGTTCCTTTGTATATCCCCGAAAGGAACAGCAGGATTGTCGAGTAACTCTTTTTGAAAGCTACGGTTTGAAAAATCCATTTGACAGGGATTGTTTAATCATGCATTATTTGATTATGCATTATTTAATCAACAATGTTTAATCATGCAGGGCGGGTTCTCCCTGGGTAGTCGCTATAAAAGTCTCAATGGTAAGCCCGGGTCCGAAAGCTGCCCCGAATATTTTGTTCGCCTTTCCAAAGTTAAGTTTGTCCATGATCCTTTTTAAGACGAAAAGGATAGTCGGAGAGGACATATTACCGTATTCATTCAATATTTCATATCCGGTATCCAGGTGTCCATTGGTAAACTGCATGCTCTTATGAACGGCTTCCAGGATCTTCCTGCCCCCGGGATGTATACACCAATGACTGACCGGTTCATTTTCCGGAATCTTATTCTCTTTTAAGGATGTCAAAGAATGATTTTTTAAAGAACGATCCACCAGCCCTGCAAAATCGGCCTCTATCAGGTCCGGAACATAACTGCTAAGGGTCATCTGAAATCCGGTGGACGATAATTCCCAGGCCATATCTTTTTTACCCCTTTGCAGTATCTCGGAATAGAAACTGCTTAGATGGAGGCCTTCTCCGGGGGAGGCATCTGCGGTTACTAACGCGGCTGCGGCTCCATCCGCAAACAGGAGACTGGAGGTAATATTGTCTGTGGTTGGCTCCCTTTGAAAATGCAAGGTGCATAGTTCCGTACAAACGATCAGTACCTTTGCCCCAGGAATGGAATTGCAAAGTGCATCCGCCAGTTTAAGCGCATGGATTGCCGCGTAACAGCCCATAAAGTTGATGGAGGTACGGAAGATGGTCTTTGGCAAATCCATTAGCTCTACTAATTGAAGATCCAGGCCCGGTGCGCTCATACCCGTGCAGCTTACAGTGATCAGATGCGTGATTTCCCGGGTGTCGGCTTTTCCATGCAGACAGGAACGAATGGCATCCACCGACAAGGGGGCTGCATATTTGTTATACCATTGCATGCGTTGTTCCAGGGATGGGAATGGCTCCAGGTTTTCCGTAGGGGGATAAAATTTCCATTCCCTGACGGGTCTGCTGTAATCGGCAATTACGGAATATCTTGTACGAATACCCGTATGATTGGTCAGAAATCTCAACTTTCGTTTGCCATTTTCGTTCAGGGCATATATATGATTCATGAACGGCAGGATATCATCCTGCTGATGGGCGAAGGCGGGAACTGCCGTACCGATGGAAACGATTTTACTCAAGCGTTAAGATGGCTGTTTTAATGCGGTTTACTGCGATTGCTTATATAATATACGGATTAATGGTATGCAAAGATCGGGCCCGTACAAAGAGCCGGACATTTACCTCAATAAGAGATCCTGCTAACACTTGATCCGGATTCAGCTTCCTGGCAAAATTCAACCCATGATCAGGACGGCTATAAAACCTGCGTTCGCACATAACGAAGCAATCAGGTTCATCCGCATGGTATGGGCGTAATCTGCCTGTGCAGGATCTTTCCAGACCTTGCGGGCCCATATAAAGAAATAAACGCTAACAGGTAACAGACAAGTTGCCAGGACAAAAAATTCTTTTATTTCCAGGCCGGAAAAAAAGGTATAGGCAAGGGCCCCGAATGCGAGACCATAAATCAGTCCTGAAAAAAGAAAACTGCCGCGGATCCCCAGGAGCATGCTGATGGTCTTCACACCGTCCTTACGGTCAGCCTCATGTTGGTATAGTTGGGTAAGCGGATAAAAACCTCCGATCAATAAAGCGCTGGATATCATTCCTTCCAGCGGCACCTGCAGACTTTTATGAAGATGGCTGCCATGGTAAACCAGAAAAAAGACCAGGGCCCCCTGGCAGGTGATCACGGTGAGATATCCCAGGACAGGGTACTGCTTGAGCCGGATGCCCCGGTAGCTATATGCTCTGGAAGCCAGGATGTAGAGGGCAAGACCGGCTAAAAAATACAGGCCGATCACCGAACCCAGCAACAGGGCCGCGAAGTCCATGGCCATGGTGAGGAGGAAAAGCTCCCGGGTGGGTTGCAAAGGATGTTCAACTCCTCCTATCGGGCTGTTATCGCGATCCATATAACTATTATATCCATTACTGGCCGGATAGACGAGCACATGCAAAATAAAAAAGATCAGTAAGGCATGTCCCCAATCTTTGTAAACCACCTGGCTCAGGGCAAACCAGTAAGCAGGCATTAAGAATAAAGAGAAAGGCAATCGCAATAACTGTATGGTCGATCTTTGAAGGATCATGAACCTGAATTTTTATGGTAAACGTGCGCCCTGAACAATCGGGACAGCCTGGTAGCGACCGGTGAGCTGTTCATAAAGGATAGTAAACCAGATGATCACCGGCAAAACAGCCTTGATCGCGTAAGGTTTTACCCAATTTTCCCTTACAAAAGAAGGTACCAGGTCTGAAACTGACAGGGAAACAAAGAAAAAGGCCAGGATCAGCAGGATTTTGTTCAATGATCCGCTATTCGGGCTGCTTTGTGCAAAATACCAGACACCTATTCCGCTCATCGCAATAATGAAGGTAGGGGATTCCGCTTTATGATTAAAGATCACGATCCAGATCAGTACGGAGGCCAGGTACAGGATACGGTAAGAATAATCCCTTTGTTTTCTCCAATGGATCAAGGGTAAGGCAAATAAGAAAAGGCCTGCAAGGGCAACCAAATTCTTGGGCAAACTCAGGCCCGCCCAGGTTTCCAACAATCCCATTACAGATAGCCCGATGGAAGCGGAATGATCGTTCAGCAGCAGATTCAACCAGCTTTTATATAAAAAGGCCAGTTGATGACCATCTACCACGACCAGAGGCAATAAGGCCAGGATTACCATCCAGAAAAATGACCACCCGATCAGTTTGAAACGTCCCGGGTAGAAAAGATAACAAACGAAGGCGATCACACCAAAAAGCTTGATATAAATGGAGAAGACGAGACATAAGGCAGAAAGAAAATATTTCGATCGCTCGGCCAGCGCAAAAGCCAGGATGATCAATCCCGCCATCAGTCCATTGCTTTGCGTGTTCTGTATGGACAACAACAATTCCGGAAGACAGAACAGGAGTATCCAGCTTTTCTTTTTATCGCTCAGCCCCGGCAGAAGGAGGATACCGGCAAAAAGACAGAGAGAATTAGCCAGATTCCATAAGGGTAGACCGATGGCATCGGGAAGCCCGGAAAAAAGCCCGAAGACCAGTGCAAAGGCAGGGCTGTATTTATAAAGATCCCAGTGATCGTCGGGGAAATACTGGTAAATATCTTTTCCCTGTTCCAGGTGGAAAAAAGAATACTTGAAGATGACATAGTTGTTATAATCCGTATGCGGTTTTGTTCCGGGCAGGAAGATCTTTGGGCTGTGCAGAAGGCCCTGCGTTGCAGCGATGAGAGAAAGCAGACAATACGCGAAAAAAAGGATGGTTAGGTTCTTACCCCCTAGCCCCCTGAAGGGGGAATATTTTTCAAAAGCTTTATTCATATATTTTTTAGCCTTGTTTTTATTATTGGTATTTATTTGAAAGGATAAATGTTTTTTGGAATAATGCTCCCCCTTTAGGGGGTTGGGGGGATACCATAAATACCCATACCTGCGCAATCGCATTCTTTTTCGACAGGGACTTTTAATACAGCGGCAAACCATTTATAAAAACCGATCCTTTCCGTCCGGAGGTCCCTGGCCGGCGTTTTATCGTTCCTGCATTCCACACCCCCATTGATGATATTAATGGTCATACCGAAGCCCGGTTTGCGTCGGAGATGAAGATCCTCAGATGTCGGCTGCCATTTTCCCACCATTATATCATGACAGGAAGGTTTGGGTTTTTGTTCCCGCATCCAGAACCATATAGCGGTCCGGAAGGCCACTATACCATCATGGCTTACGCTTTCAGGGTTTGTCAATAACGGTAATCCGAGTTCGGCGCCGGCCAGGCCATAATTATAGGCATAGGTAAGTTGCAGGGGGCCTCTTCCAAAATAGGATTTTCCCGCCACTGGTTGGTAGGGACTGGTCCCTCCGGTATTATATTGTTTGCAATGTCCATCCCGGCAGGCTTGTTCTTCCGTGTAGACCAGGCCCCAGACATAGGGGCCGCCTTTTGCTCCTGCCCAACCATCAGTGGTCTCATGCGCACAATGCGCTAAAAAGGCCGCTATTTCTCTTTTGCGCACAGTTATATCTCCTTCTCCTGCGAATAAAGGAAAGCTGGCGGCCGCTGTCAATAAATTCTCATACGTATAGATAGGGTTATGGTGGGGGAAAATTTTTTCATATTGCTGTTTTGTGAGCAACTGACCAGGCCCTGTCAAGGGATGGCCGAAACCATGCGGCTTGGGAAAGAACAGACCTGCCAGGATAAAAAAATAAAGTCTCATAGTTTGGGCCTAAGTTAGCCAAAAAAAATTAGCCCTGCTCGCTGGAGCAGGGCTAAGGGTATTTTTTTAGCGCTGACGTTAAAGTGACTGTTATTTAGAGCCTTTCATCTCCTTCGCTCTGACGCGGAGTCCAGGGTAGACCTGAATTCACTTCGCCTGTGTTCTGCTGCGGCGCCGGCCGTTGTGGCTGGGGGCGCTGAGGCAGGGGACGCTGGCGTTCCTCGCTTGTAACGGCTTGAACGGCGGTGGATTGGAGGCCCGGTGACTGGTATCCTGCAGATTCGAAACCGGTAGCCTGAAGATCAGGTTTGCGGATCGGGCGGGATGGTCTGCCTTCGCTGGGATTATTAGTGGAATTGAAATTGCGCTGGTTGCCCGGAGCTGCATTCCGTTGGTTGCCGAAGGAACCGCTGTTACGGCGATCACCTGAAGAACCATTTCGTTGATTGCCTGATCCGCTATTACGCTGATTTCCGGAGTTTCCCCTGTTTCCGTTAAAGGAATTCCTTGCTGAGCCATTGGAAGGATAACGCGAAAATTGCGATACCTGCATGGCAAAAGGATGGTCTTCTGAAACAGGAATGGGACGGCTGATCAATTTTTGAATATCGTCGAGGAATTCTTTTTCCTCTGCATCACAGAATGATAAGGCAATGCCGCTTGCGCCTGCACGTCCTGTCCTTCCGATACGATGTACATATGTTTCCGGTACGTTCGGTAATTCGAAATTGATCACATGGGTAAGCTCGTCGATATCGATACCCCTGGCAGCAATATCCGTAGCTACCAATACCCTGGTCTGACGGCTTTTGAAATTCAACAGCGCACGTTGACGGGCGTTCTGTGATTTATTGCCGTGAATGGCTTCAGACCGGATACCGGCCCTGTTCAGTCCTTCGGCTACTTTATCCGCGCCATGTTTGGTACGGGTGAATACGAGGGCAGTGGGAATAGCCTGCTCCTTTAGTACGTGCAAAAGAAGAGATCTTTTATCTTTCTTTTCGACAAAATAAAGCGTTTGCTGAATGGTTTCCGCTGTCGATGAGACAGGAGTCACTTCCACCTTTTCCGGATTGGTCAGAATCGTACTGGCCAGTTTCTGAATTTCCGGCGGCATTGTTGCCGAGAAGAAAAGGGTCTGTCTTTTTTGAGGAAGACGGGCAATGATTTTCCGTACATCATGAACAAAACCCATATCCAGCATACGGTCCGCTTCATCCAATACAAAGAACTGTATGTCGGAAAGACTGATATACCGTTGATCAATAAGGTCTAATAATCTACCCGGCGTGGCTACGAGGATATCGATACCTCTTTGCAGAGCCTGAACCTGGGGATGTTGCGGCACACCTCCAAAAATGACCAGATGTTTAAGTCCGGTATATTTCCCGTAATTGGCAAAGCTTTCATCGATCTGGATAGCCAGTTCGCGGGTGGGCGTAAGGATCAATGCTTTTATAGGGAGAGGAACTCTCCGGTTGGCAGATCCTTTTAATTCAAGGGGCAGACGGGATCCGGTGCTTTTCAAACCGTTCGCGCTTCTATGAGCTGCGGCATCCTTTAATTCGTCTTCGCTGGGCTGAGCGGCGGCATGTTGAACGGCGGCATTCTTAACGGCCATGTTCTGCTCATACATAAGTTGTAAAAGAGGAATAGCGAAGGCAGCTGTTTTGCCGGTGCCGGTTTGGGCACAACCCAGGAGGTCTCTTCGGCTAAGGATAATAGGTATTGATTGTTCCTGGATGGGCGTGGGGGTAGTATACCCCTCATCACTCAGAGCCTTTAATATAGGCTCAATAAGTTTGAGATTGAAAAATGACAATTGTTTACTGTTTAGATGAAAAAAGCCTGTCTACTCATCAATATCCTTCAGGAGTTATTACACGAAGGTTGTCACGAAAGCTGATAGAAAGGAATATAACTGGGCGCAAAGGTAGGGATTATTTTCCAACCGAACTAATATAAATGGATATTATCGGGGCAAACCGGCTGGCAGGAATGGAATTAATCCAATGCCAGTAAGACTTTCAGGCATTAGGTGGTTGGGGAGAGGTCTGATTTCAAAAAAAAGTAAAAATAATTGCGGTCTAATTAGGCCATATTAAAATAATTGTTCTATATTTGTTCTCGTTACAGGCTTAGGGCAGGACAAAAGAAAAACCAGCGGGAAAAGGACAAAGTGAAGAAAGCGTAAAAAAAGTTGAGGCTGATTAGGGTTTTTTAAATGTCCGAATAAGCAGGTATCCAAGAAGGGCAGGTGATCAGTAGTATGCCAGCCGCAAAACACGCCTTTGATCAGACAAGCACCGACCCTGCTTTCTGGTATTGGTCCAACGACCCTGGACCGGCGTAATTCAAAAACTTCCTGATTCGATTAAAATCATTCTTTTTTCACGGTGAGTTGACACTTCTCTCCACATCTCCAGGTGGGTGCGGTGTCCCCGGAGGTCTGCCTTTTCAGGCAGATCCCGGAGGACTCAAACACAGCGACTGCCGGGTCATTTCTATGTCCCGGCTTATTTTGAAATGATGTCGAATACGTTATGAGCGTATTCAATTAGTATAAAGAAATTAAACTTCGTTGAACAGCAAGAAGGATGTGTTTATTTTTTACGTAAGCGCAAGGATTAGGTTTAGATTGTACAAGGCTCATTTCTATGGGCCTTGTCGTTTTTTGTGCCAAGGGCACAAAGGCCGAAGGCCCTGCTCCGGATTTACGATCCGGGGCAGGGCCTTCCTGGTGTTATCAGTTATTTTTTTAAGATCGACTTTAGGATCGACATTAGATGAGCATCCGCAAAGGTTCTTCCAGCAAACTCTTTAAGGTTTGCAGGAAAGCGGCGCCTTTTGCTCCGTCTACGACCCGATGGTCGCAGCTTAGTGTCAATTTCATTACATTTCCCGGAACAACGGCTCCGTTCTTTACCACAGGGACTTGCTGGATGGCACTTATTGCCAGGATACAGGCATCCGGGGGATTAATGATAGCGGTGAATTCATCCACCCCGAACATACCAAGATTGGAGATGGTGAAGGTGCTTCCTTCCCAATCAGATGGTTGTAATTTTTTGTTTTTTGCTTTTTGTGCAAAATCCTTGACCTCGACGGCGATTTGGGACAGGGATTTGGTATCGGCAAACCGGACGACCGGAACCAGCAATCCTTCTTCCACAGCAACCGCTACACCAATATTCACATGATGATTGATCCGTATTTTATCGCCCAGCCAGCTGCTGTTAATGGCCGGATGCTGTTTCAAGGCTACCGCTGCTGCTTTTAATACGAAATCGTTGAAGGATATTTTTACCGGCGAAACATCATTCAGTTTTGCCCTGCTTTCCACCGCCTTGTCCATGTCGATGGAAACGGTAATATAAAAATGCGGTGCAGAAAATTTGCTCTCCGCGAGTCGTTTGGCGATTATTTTTCGCATCTGCGATACCGGTACTTCTTCAAAGCTGACCTGTCCACCCCCGGCCCCTGAAGGGGGGGAGATAACGGAAGAACTGCTTCCTGAAACCGGGCTGCCTTTACCTGCTGAACTTAATTCCCCTTTAGGGGCAAGGGGCGTAAAACTATCTACATCTTTTTTTACGATACGGCCGCCGTCTCCTGTACCTGCCACTTGTGAAATATCGATTCCTTTATCTGCTGCTAATTTTTTAGCAAGTGGGGAAGCCTTTAACCTTCCGTCTCCATTAGCAGGAGCTTCCTGACTTGCAGGAGCTGAAGAAACTGCCTGAGTGGTAGCCGTCGCTGTTGTTGCTGCCGCAGGTGAAGCTGTGGAGGTTGAAGCAGGAGCAGAACCTGACCCGCCCGCAGCTACAGGAGCCGGAACGCCTTTATTCTTAACGCTGGCGATGATCCCGGGCAAGTCCACGTTGGCCGCATTTCCGATAACGGCCAGTAAGTCATTCACGGCGATCTTTTCACCTTTCTGCGCTCCGATATGTAATAAAGTACCTTCTTTGTAGCTTTCTAATTCCATAGTTGCCTTGTCCGTCTCGATGTCGGCCAGGATATCTCCTTTTTTAACGCTGTCTCCTACTTTTTTGTGCCAGTCCGCAATCACTCCTTCGGTCATCGTATCGCTAAGCCTGGGCATCAGGATCACTTCTTCCACTTTGGACAGATCGACACCGGCCGGGGCTGAAGTGACGGGAGCGGCTGCCGTTTGCGGTGCAGCCTGAGCGGCCGGAGCAGGAGCTGAACTGTTTGCAGGAGCAGGGCTGTTTGCCGGTGCAGCACCCCCGCCTTTTACCAGGGCAGAGATATCTTCTCCGGGAGCACCGATAATGGCAAGCAGGTCATTGACCAATATTTTTCCCCCTTTATCTGTACCGGTATATAATAAAGTCCCATCCTTATAACTTTCCAGATCCATAGTTGCCTTATCCGTTTCTACTTCGGCCAGCAAATCACCTTTTTTGACGGATTCGCCCACTTTTTTATGCCATGCAGCAATAACCCCTTCGGTCATAGTATCACTCAAACGGGGCATTAAAATAACTTCAGCCATAACGCAATTTTGTTTTCTTTTTCAATCAATTCTGCTCTTTTCGATCAATCCAACGATCAGCCCTTTTCACTACGGATCAGGTGATTTTAAATGGAGCCGTGAAATTACGGAATTTTTTACACCGCCTGAACGTTCCCGGTCCTTTTTAATACACCCCAATGCTGCAATTCGCCTTTTATCGCGCGACGTACCGCTCTGAACAATACATACCACATCAGCCAGCGCCAGATAAGGCGTTGAGGGACCAATCCTATCAGTTTTGAGATTTTTTCCTTTTCAAAGATATAAGCGAGCAAGGCCACGGCCATATCCACCAGCATGAACACCAGGTAATATCCCCCGATCTTGGAGGCATTGCCGGTCAGCAAGCCGACGATCATAAAAAAGTCGGCCAGTGGAATGACCATCGGGATAATATATTGAAAGATCAATATGTTTGGTAAGGCGATCCATCCCAGCCATTTGTATTTCCAGTTGAACAAGGCATCCCGGTTCTTCCAAAAAGTCTGCATGACACCATAGCTCCACCGGAACCTTTGTTTGAAGAACATCTTCAGCGTTTCCGGAACTTCTGTCATGGCAATAGCCCGGTTTTCATTTTCGATGATATAACCGCAGCGCAGGATCCGGATGGTAAGATCACAATCCTCAGCCAGGGTGTCGGTGGTAAACCCGCCGGCCTCTTCAATGGCCGATTTCCGGAAAGCTCCGATCGCACCCGGGACAACGGTAATGGCATTAAGATAGGCAAAGGCCTTGCGATCGAAGTTCTGGCTGCTGATATATTCTATGGATTGCCATTTGGTCAGGAAGTTTACCGGATTACCGACCTTCACATTTCCTGCCACTGCGCCAACCTTATCTCCTGCGCCCGGACGAAAATGCTCCATCAAACGGGAAACAGCGTCCGGTTTCAGTTTGGTGTCTGCATCAATACATACCACAAAGGGAGCTTCCGTTTGGGCGATCCCGTAATTAAGGGCCGAAGCTTTACCCCCGTTCGGTTTTGTAAATACTTTTACCTTCGGATGACCTGCGAAGGCCTGGCTTACTTTTTCATAGGTACGGTCTGTACTTCCATCGTCTACGAAAATGATGCTGAAATTGGAATAATCTCTGTTCAACAGGCTTTCCACCGAACTGACTGCATTTACTTCCTCATTATAGGCCGGTACGATGATACTGACCATGGGAGCACCGGTACCGTCGGGTAGCCAGAAAGGCAACAGGGGATTTTTCCTTTCCCGGAAATGTTCTTTGGTGGCAATAACTGCCATGAACAGGACCCTCCCTACGGAAAGAACCATGAACACGATGAACAGGGAAAAAAGTATATGACCTCCCCAATAACCCAGTTCTGCCAGGTAATAATTGAGTTGAAGCAGGTAATAACCGCTGCCTTTCGGTACAGGCGGCATCATTTCATCCTTGGTTTTGCCTAACATATCGGCGACAGTCGTAAAATGAAAGCCACGGGCCTGAAAATGTTCGATAATGCGGGGGAGAGCTTCTACGGTGGCTGTCCGGTCCTCTCCGCCGGCATCATGCAGCAGGATGATATTGCCGCTCAGCCCGGCCTGGGTCATCTCATTTTTACGTCTGACCACCCGGTCAAAAATGCTGTCGGGCGGCGTATCGGGTTCCCAGTCCAGGGGATCGATGGACTCCCCTATATCCAGGTAGTTCTTTTTGCGGGCAATGGCGACAGGGATCAATTCTTCCCATTTCTCCGGCTCGAAATCCGCATTATAGGGCGCCCGGAACATGATGGTGGAATGGCCCGTTATGCATTCGATCAGCAATCGGGTGGACTCCATTTCCAGGATGGCCCTCCGTTGGCTCACTTTGGCAATATTCGGATGAGTGAAGGTATGGTTCCCGATCTCATGACCTTCCTTAAATTCCCGTTTTACGATAGGAATAGCATTCTCCGCATTAATGCCGACAATGAAAAAGGTAGCCGGGACATGGTATTTACTCAGAATATCCAGGATCTTGGGCGTATAACGGGGGTCAGGGCCATCATCAAAGGTGAGAACCAGTTTCATCGAATCCGATGTGCCGTATTTGCGGGCCACGAATTTAGACGGCAAACTATCATAGGTCTCCTCACTGATAAGGATTTCTGACGTATCCACTTCAGGAGTAATGCGGCCATTGGTAGGCGTGGCAATGATATCCAGTATTTCTCCGGTTCCTTCATAATCCACGAAATCCGTTTCGTTCATGGCATTGACCTGGCTGAATGCCGTAAAATCGAAATCTTTTATGGCAGTTCTTCGCATATCCCGGTCGTAAAAGGACCAAAGCCGGGGATCCTCGGATCCCAACCGCCAGATGGCCGTTCCTCCCAGACCATATTCAGTGGCAAACCGCAGCGTATTAAAGGTCGTAGCGGCATCCGTGAATTGTATCTGATGCTGGGTATTGTCCTCATCCTGGTAATTGAAATGAAGATTATAGGAATCATTATCAAAATCAACGGTGGCGTCCTGGTCTTTGGCTTTGACTAGGGCCTCCTGGTAACTGATCGTTTTGGCCGAAACCGCATTGCCCAGTTTCCAGTCATATCCATAAGCCGCCATGCAAAGGATCAGTTTCTGCACGGGAATCTTTTTGACCGCTTCGTCCACGGCTCCTTCGATCCATTTCTGATGGGAAATGGGACCCGGCTGACTGTTGTCGGAATGCTGGTCATAGGCCATTAAAAAAATGTAGTCGTTGTATTTGGCCAGTTCCTTAAAATTATAATCTTCATTGAATGGCATTACGTCCTGGGTAACCAGGTAATCCATGGAATGCAGATGTTCATAAAGTTCCTTTTGGAATTGCACCAGTTTCTCATTCGTTTTTTCCTGGAGCTCTTCAAAGTCGACGTTCACACCGGCAAAATTGTGCTTCATCAGGATCCGGGTGACATCACTGATCAGCCTTTGTTTTTTTTTCGGGTCATTAATGATCCGGTGTACGGCATCTCCCCGGAAGACTTCCTTAAAATTGTTCGAGAGAATAGGCATGATCTTTACCCCTGATTTTTTCATGACGGCAAATGCCCGTTCATCGATGCTGGTAAAGACCGTATCGGCATTGGGGTCGATAAAGATCCATTCCGGAATCACCAGGTTCATTTTGGAGATGTATTGCTGCAGGGATAAAAAAGATTGGGCATCCCAGTCTACATAGAAGGCAGCGCGTATGCCCGTCGGGAATTTGGTAAAAGACCTGAAGTTGGTATCGGCTTTGAACGGCACCAGGCCATATTTGATCGAGTCTTTTCTGGACTGTACAGGAAAGGCACCGGCTTTATAGGGGACCTTTTCATTGATGTATTTTCGAAAGCCCCCGTACTGGTCCAGCAGTGTGTTTTTGAACAGAAAGGTCCGGTTGGTGTCCAGTACTTTTTTATATAATTGGCTTTGCTCTTTTATCCTGGGCAGGGAAGGCATATACCCACGGGAAAGCGCAATGGAAATGATGAGAACGCCCAGGATGATAAAAAGAAGTACAAAGCGGCCTCCCCATTTAAAACGTTGCCAGCGGCCCGGAGAATTTGTCTGAAAGATCTGTTTTTTTGAATTGCCTGTCATATGGTGATGATAAAGCTTCTGGTTATGGCCCTTCGGCTGGTGTTTTTAGGGACCACCCTGCAAAGTTCCCGCCAATCCGGCAGATGTCAAAAATCCCTTATTGATTTAACGGGGATTTAAGAAGATAATATTCCAATCCCCATTCACCTTTCCCCGGCGCAAAGAAAGGTCAATAGTCTAATTCTAACTTGAGACGGTCTTTTAATTCTTTTACCAACGGGTACTGTTCCACGATCTGGATGAATTGTTCTCTTCTGTTCAGGGTCTTTTCCACAGGTTCTTCATCCGGATCCGTATTTTCTTCGATGATTACCGAAAAGGAAAGTGTTTTGTTGGAGAAAGCTTTTTGCAGGAATTCAGATAACACCCTTTTTTCCTGTTCAATGAATTTCTGCTCCAGATTATTATTAGATACTACTTCGAATGTATTCGGATCCAGGATCCGTAAAATGGCCCGTTCAAAACTTTGAACGGCCGGATTTTTGTTTTCCCGCAACAGCTGCCCATAATCCTTCCAGGTCTGTTGAAGGGCTTCAGGGTCCAGTGGTTTTCGGGTTCCTTCACTACTCTGGGTCCGGGAGGCGATCTGCTGGCGGATACCTGACAATGAACCCAGCGAGGGACTCTTCCTGATTGGCGCAGTCTGGTTTCCGGCATTCCCGGCAGATGGCTGAGGCTGGACAATTTGACCAGCCGGAGAAGTGGTCTGTGGAAGGGGTTGCTGTGGTTGCTGCGGAACTGGCGGCGCAGACTGCCGGGAAGGGGATTGAACGGAAGTCTCGATCATCAATTTTGGACCTGCCAGTTCCATAGCCGGAATGTTACGGAAGGAAACAGGTCTTATTGACTCAAGCTGTTTTTTTTTTCCGGTCCCTTCACCGTTACCCGTTAATTGTAAGGCCTGACCAAGATAACAAAGTTTGATCAGGGATAATTCCACGTGAAGCCGTTTGTTTCGGGCAGACCGGTAATTGATCTCGGCCTCATTGAGCACGTTCAGGGTACTGATCAGCAAAGAGGTATCCGCTTCCTTACCGGCAGCAATATACCGGTCCTTAAAGCTCTCCACCACTTCCAGTAAAGAAGCGCATTTCTCATCTTTACAAACCAGGACATTACGGATAAATTCCGCCATACCGTTCAGTACAAGGTCCCCTTCAAAACCTTTGCGGTTTATATCGTCATAGATTAACAAGGCGTCAGACAAACGCTGCTCCTGCATGGCGTCCAGGATCCTGAAATAATAATCGGCATCCAGGATGTTCAGATGTTCCAGGGTATTGCGGTAACTCAGTTCTCCATTGGTGAAACTGACGATCTTGTCCAGGATGCTCAATGCATCCCGCATACAGCCCTCGCTTTTTTGAGCGATCACCTGCAGGGCTACTTTCTCTGCGCTAATGGTTTCCTTATTACAGATCTCCTGTAAATGCTGGACGGTATCGGCTGTAGTGATCCGTTTAAAATCGAAGATCTGGCAACGGGAAAGGATCGTTGGAAGGATCTTATGTTTCTCAGTGGTAGCCAGGATAAAAATGGCATAAGGAGGTGGCTCTTCCAGGGTTTTCAAAAAGGCATTGAAAGCCGAAGAACTGAGCATATGAACCTCATCTATAATATAGACCTTGTATTTTCCGGCCTGGGGAGCGAACCGCACCTGCTCTACCAGTGTCCGTATATCATCTACGGAGTTATTGCTGGCGGCATCCAGTTCATGGATGTTCAGCGAGATACCGTCATTGAAGGAAACACAGGAATGACACTCATTACAGGCTTCCCCTTCCGGCGTTACGTTCTCGCAATTTATGGTCTTGGCCAGGATACGGGCACAAGTCGTCTTACCGACCCCCCTGGGTCCGCAGAACAGGAAGGCATGGGCCAGCTGATTATTCTTTATCGCATTTTTCAGGGTAGTGGTGATATGGGACTGCCCCACTACGGTTGAAAAACCCTGAGGTCTGTACTTTCGCGCCGAAACAATAAATTTCTCCATTAGATTAACTCCTGTGGCAAACCTACAGTAAATCCTAAAACGGGCAATGACCGGGTCGGGAAATTATTAAAACTTAGCTGGGTATCTTATTTATAATATTGATTATCAATGTAATAATTTTACAATCCCTAAAGGGCCAGACCCTTAACACTCCTGGTGGTTACACCTGACTGTCTGATGTCTGCATCCTGGATGCCTGATTTTTACCCTAACCCGAGCCCGGCGTATAAATACGGTATTTTGAAAAATCGATCCATTGCCTGGCAGCTTTAGCAACATAGTTTTGTTTTATTTTATATATTGTAGGTGCATAGTATATTTCTGCAATATGTTTAATACTCCCATCCTCGATATTGTCATAGGGCTGGTATTTATATTCCTGTTATATAGTTTACTCGCCACCTCCATTAAGGAAGGCATTGCCACCGCCCTGGGTCTCCGGAGCCGGATGCTGAAAAAAGGTATCGTTACCGGCATGCTTTCCTGTACACCCGATACTTCCCGTTGGGATTCCCGCTGGAGAAGTCTGCTGCTGGGAGCGGGCAGTTTTCTAAAGGAAGCCTTATATTCCATCCTGCTGATTAAACCCGGACCTGGAAACGTAAAAAAGAAACTGGGCGATTATTTTTATGATCATCCCCTGTTAAAAAATTATGGAAGCAGTGGAATTTATCCCAATCCATCCTACCTCCCCACCAAAAATTTTTCCCTTATCCTGATCGAGACTTTAAAAAAGGATTTTGTCGGGAAAGCTGAATCGATTGCCAGAACCTTGTTGGCACATGCTGATGGAAAGCAGAGTCTGGAACAACTTACCAACGGGTTGCTGAATAGTTCCGATGCGGATAAAATAAAAGAGTTGCTGAGACAGTACGGGCTTTATTATGCTGCACAGGGAACAGATCCTGCCAGTGAACCCGTTCTCTATGCAGACCTGTTGTCCCGAACCGGAATCACGAAGGAGTCCTGCATTATCGATAAGGATACCTGGGAGATCCTTCAGTTACATTTAAGAGCAGGAATGTATACTATCGAGGATTTTGCCAGGAAGCTGGAAGATTGGTTCGATGATTCCATGAACCGGGTTTCGGGTTGGTATAAACGTCAGGTACAGGTTATTCTCCTGCTGATTGGATTTATTATGGCCCTTATTTTTAATGTGGATACCCTGGAGATTGCGGGAAAATTGTCAAAAGACGATAAACTGAGGGATCAGGTGGTAAAATCCGCCATTGCTTATAGTCAGGCTGCACAGAATCAGCCGGCACCCGCTCCAAAGGTAGTAACGGGAAAACCCGCAATAGCCGGAGATAGTATAAAAAAAGCAGATAGCGTGATTACGATCCCTGAAGTGAAAGAAAAGTTTAAGCAGGTGGATAGTATGGTGGATCACGATATTCGTGATATCAACTCGATCCTTGCGTTGGGGTATGGGGATTTTGGAAGGAAGGATACCTTGTTCCATCATACATTGAAGAATAAGACCTGGATAGGTATCTTTTATATCACCTCTACTTCCGGTTCGGCTATCGATATCGGGAATTGTATGGATAGTTTGATTTCCTTTGGGGCGGGAGTTACCCGAAATAAAGAAGCTGTTGACAGTATGCCTTCAGGGGTTCGCAATTTTGCCGGGTTGGAAAAGGAAAACAAAATACTGGCAGACGATCTGAAAAAATACAGGATGGATACTTCATTGGTGCAGTATATCAGCCGGCGAAGGCTGACAAAGGATTCTGTGGCGGTACGGGATTCGCTTGCTGATGCCCGGTTCTATATTTACCAGGTCCAGGAATATCCGGTACATGTAAAAACGGCTTATGTCTGGTATGTTCTGCGTACAAATAAACGAAAATGGCTGAGTTTTCTGATCCTGGGACTGGCCGTCTGTCTGGGTGCGCCCTTCTGGTTCGATATACTCAGTAAGATCATTAATCTGCGCGGCTCGGGTAAAAAAGAAGACGGGAATGATCCGCCAAAAAAGAAGGACGGTTCCGCTCCGCGGGATCCCATAACCATTAACGTGAATACAGCTTCAGGCGGTCAGGAGGCCGTGGGATAGCCATGGCACAGCAGCTCATTGTAGTCGTAAACAAGCTGAATAAACGCAGCACCATCCCTTCCGATCTATCAGACAAACGATCGGTGGTCGGGGTAGTGGGCAAAGGTTTTCAGTTCGAGGGTATGGAAGTGACAGGAGTTCCCCATGCCGTTCCGGGAAAATGGTTTCAGGACCGGAATGGCTTTTATTATTGGGGTGGTGGCCTTACCGCCATCCTACCCGGATTTGACCGCATCCCGGAAATTAAGATCACCTCCTTATTACAGGTGTCCCCGGTATCACTAGTTTCGCAGGTATCACAGGTCACTCAGGTCACTCAGATCACTCAGATCCCTCAGGTCGCTCAGGTCGCTCCTGTTGCTCCGGTCCCGTCATTACCTCCTTTACCGGACTATGATCCAGCCGATTATTTTAATTTGCCTTTTATTCCCGGGAAAATGAGCTGGGCACATGATTTCCTGAAAATCCCGCAGCTCTGGAAAGAGAACCGGAATGCAGGTAAAGATGTCGTTATTGCCCTTATTGATACCGGAATGGATGTTCTTCATCAGGATCTGAAAGAAGCATTTCTTCCGCAATCAATATGCATCGATGCAGCTGGAATTGTCGATGATCACACCGGTCTGGAACAAAGATTGGAAGACCTTTCCGGTCATGGCACCGCAATGGCCGGTATCCTTGCCGCAAGCGGTAAAAGCCAGGTCTACGGGATTGCTCCCCAATGCAGGTTGCTGTTGGTAAAGGTCCGGGATTCTCTGCCGGGTGAGCCGCCAGATCGACTTTCAGGTATCTCCCCGCAGGTCATAAGCAATGCTTTTCAATGGCTGAGCCAACAGAGGCAGGTCAGCGTTGATCTGATCTCCGTCGGGTTTGCCCTGGACCGGGAACATGACGAACTAAAGAAAAATGTCCAGACCTGTCTGGATAAAGGCATAGCTGTTTTTGCGCCCATCGGGGATGATCACCTGGTTGCCCGAAATGATACTGATGTATATCCGGCCTGTTACCAGGATTGCACCGCCATCGGTGCCTTCAATTCTTCCGGAGAACTTTGTTCCTTTTCCAACTGGAATCCCCGACTTTCCCTGATCGCTCCAGGAGATAGGGATCTGTTAACGGCAGGCAGGGGAAATTCCCGGACCAGGGGAGGCCAAACGGCTATTGCTGCAGCTATCGCAGCAGGGTCCTTTGCACTTTTACTCTCTTGTCGTAAACAATTAGAAGGATCCGCTTATAGCGGCCGGTCGGTCGATTATTTACAGGATCTCTACCTGGCTGCGGATCCGCTGCAAAAATTTATCCCGGGGGAAGAGGCCGCCAGTCCGGCTTTTAGCAGAGATCCTATGTACGGATACGGCAGACTGAACCTTCAAAACGCCATCGGATCGGTTAAAAAGAAGTTATTTACCAGAGCGGAATGACCTTTTTCAGTTGGAAATTATCCTGTTCGATCCATCTGCTTTCTGTTACTCCCCATTTCCGGATATAGGCTCTGGCGGAATCGGGATTGGCCATTCTTGTAATAGTTCGTTTGGCATAAAAATCGATAGCGGCCGTCCAGCTCTTATCCATGAACAGGTGTTGATTCATGGGAATATGCTGAAGTTGCCGGCCAAATTTTTCATAGGTATCATAGGGCGTTCCATCCATTGAAATTTTTCCCGGCCTGTTTATAAAATAGTATTGAGAACAGGCTATTATAAAATAGGCCGCTATTATGGCATAAAAACCACGGTGGCCAACCATTATCATGGTTAGCCTCGCTCCCCAAAAGACTAAAAGAAGGCTTAGGGGTATTAATGCAAATTCATGTTCTGACGTCCATTCTAAAAAAACGAGATTATATACCAGAATGGAACTGATATAAAGACCTGCAAAAAGAATTTCCCGGGCTGAAAAATCAGGGCTGATCTTTTTTAAACGAAGCCTGGTAAAGGACATTAGGACCAAAACCAAAACGGGAAAATAGGCTGTGACCAAATTTCGTACAGAGGAACCCGCCATGCTGCCAAATGAGCCTCCTTTGTTTGTAATGCTTCTGTTCTGGAAACGTTGCTCCCAGTAGAGGATAACCTGCTCCGGGCTTAAATATGAAGTAAATTGAAGATAAAGCAGGCTTATTCCGGCTGCAGATGCGAGGATCAGGATCAACAGGAGAACGCCCATCTTCTTCTGTTTCCGGATCCTTGTTAAAAGATATAAAGAGGACATTGCCGATAGGAACAGGACGAACCAATCCAGGTAGACTAAAATGATGACGAGCAAAGCTAATAACAGCAAACGGGAAATACGGATGTTTTCCGGTGATTGAAGCATGGGTATGAGCAATAAGAGATACCCCATTACAAAGGGCATCATTATTCCGGTGGTCACATAGCCATTTCCCAGATACCATAAGATACCGGGAGAGAACATGAATAAAAAACAGGCCATAAAGACGACGGCATATTTTTTAGGATAGCCTGCGGGGATCAATTTTTCGCAGAGAAAAAATAAAAGGATCATCGCAGCCAATTCGGAGAAAAGATTGATCACCTGCAGATAAACCGCTTTAACAGGCAAATGAAACACCTGGTAAAAAAAATAGGGAATGATGTACCAGCCAGGGCCAAAAGAAAGATAGATCGTATTCCCGGAAGAGTCTATCAGCGGGCTTTGTTCCATTCGTTTATCCCCGGGGTTCTGATAATTCATAAGGGGAATAAAATGAAACCGGGAACCCCCTCCCCCCTGCCGCCAGCTTTCCAGGTTAATCAGGATGACTGCCGTATTGTATTCATGATGTTTGGAGAGGGGGCGATTGAGATTGGGCAAACGTATCAGGATACTAAGGACAAAAAAAAGGAGCATAAGGAAAAATGCCTGTTTCCTGGTCATTCCGGTAAGTTTCTCCACAGTTGTCAATTATTACTTTTTATCATGGTGATAAAAAAAGAAAAGACCACAAATTGTAAACCTGCGATCATGCAAAACCCTCCCGGGATGATGATCCTGAAAATGTCTTCCGGATTTAATTCCCTGAAAGACACTTCATACCATTTATATACCGCTGTGGCGCTGATAAAAATGCCAGCCAGGAAAAGGAACATTCCTATGGAAAGCCCCTTTGCAAAATTCAGATTCCTGGAAACCCATAAGGTAATTCCCTTTTGGGTGTATAACCCAAGGGTCATTCCATAATAATTGACCATATAAAAGAATTCCATAAAGGTCAGGGACAGGACCAGGAATACCGAACAGAAATATAAGGTGTGGATTTCGAGATGTATGCTGAATATCTGTACCTGCCCGAAAAGGATGCCGGCTCCTAATAACAAACCTATTCCCATAAAAAAAAGGGCGGGGTAAAGCAATAACCATTTGGGACTTAACAGTAAGATGAGATTCAGGTGTTTCCATCCGTCTGACCAGGTTCGTAAATGGGGTTTTGCGGTCCTTCCGTCTTTATAAAGTTTAACCGGAACCTCGGTGATGGAACATTCCTTATAAGCTGCCTTTGCAATAAGTTCCGTTGCGTATTCCATGCCCGTTGACCGCATCTCCAGTTTCCCGTAGACAGATTTTTCAATGCCCCGCATGCCGCAATTAAAATCCCCTAGCGGAACATGAAAAGACCTTCGCCCCAGATAGGAAATGACAGGAGTTCCAAGGTATCTGTGTAAAAAAGGCATGGCCTTTTTCATAATTCCACCTTTATACCGGTTGCCCACAACTATTTCAAATCCTTGTGCGAACGCTTCCATAAATACCCCCGCCTCCCGAAAATCATAACTGTCGTCCGCGTCTGCGAAAATGATATGACTGCCGGTTGCGGCTAAAATTCCTTCATGCAGGGCAGATCCGTATCCTTTTTTACTGACCTGTACACAGCGCACACCTGCATCCCGGCAAACGGCCAGGGACTTGTCTGTACTTCCATTGTCGGCTATAATAATTTCACCAGGGACCGCTAATTGGTTAATAAAAGTTTGGGCTTTGGAAATACAGATCGGGAGCGTTCGTTCTTCATTCAGGCAGGGCATTAAAATACTAAGACTGGTGACAGGCATGAATGGTTCGAATTTTAAGGAATTGCCAATATAGGAAATAAGTTTGGCTTGGTACCTTATTTCACTCGGGGAAGTTCCGGGACTGATGGGATAGTTTCGTCTCGCTTTCGGGATTTATTTTTTGTAAACACGAAAAGATTATTAAACCCCAACTGGAATTTTTTATAGACATGAAGGCTGAAACCGGCCTGAATGAAAACAGCGGGAAGATTTGCCGGATCGAATCCATAATGTTCTTCCAGGGACATGCCATTTATCAAACCCAGTTTTTTCAGGATATCCAACAAAACATCCGTTTTGGGAGAAGGAACCGTAATAACGATCCTTCCATCTTTATGCAGCAAGTGGTAGCATTTCAGGGCAATATCGTGCTGTTTAGAAGAAGGAATATGTTCTAACACAGCCAGCATGCAGATAGCATCGACAGTTATAGGGAGGGTCCAATCCTCAGGAAAATGACCTTTGAACAGGGCATAGTTGTCGGAAGGCATTGCGCCGGAAGTTGAAGTAACAGTTGATAATAAGGGGTCAATCCCCCAACCGTAAAGCAGCCGTTTGCCCAACCGGTGGAATAACTCCCCTTTGTGGCACCCGATGTCCAATACGTTTCCTTTCTCCGGCAAATAACGGATGGCCATTTCGATACGTCGTCGTTGTATGAATTTGTCTAATAATTTCATGACGTATCTGCAATATACCTTAATTTTCTTCGCTCGATTTTAAGTTGGGATAATGATCATTACGGATTTATTTTATATGTTTGCCTACCCTAAATAACCACCCCTTGAACAACAAAAAATCCTCACGCCGTATTTTTATAGAAAGAATTGCTGCAGCCTCCCTGAGCCTGCCCTTTTTCCTTCAGGCAACAGCCCGGAAAAATTCAAACGGAATTTCACCGGCTTATTCCCGGAGCCCGGAAAAAAAATTCGTTCCGGTCATGATCACTCCCTTTGGTACGGATGGAAAGATCGATTTTGACGGATTGTCCCGCCTTATCGATTTTTATCTCGCAGCCGGGGTAAAAGGTTTTTTTGCCAATTGTCTCAGCAGTGAGATGTATTCTCTTAGCGAAGAGGAAAGGCTGGCACTGACCAGACATGTAGTAAAAAAGGTAAATGGCAGGGTTCCCGTTGTCGCTACCGGATCCTTTGGGAAAACTATGGAGGAAAAGGCGGAATTTTCAAAACGTATATATATGACCGGTATTAGCGGGGTCATTTTGATCACCAGCCATTTTGCAGAAAAAGACGAGAGCGACGAAGTGCTGTTCCGCCGTTTTGAACAGTTCTGCAACCTGACCGATAATATTCCGCTCGGCCTGTACGAGTGTCCTTCTCCTTATAAACGGATCATCGGGCCCGGATTGTTCAGGTCTTTGCTGGATACCAACCGGCTGGTGTACTTTAAGGACACGACTATCGATATAGAAAAGGTAAAAGCCAAACTGGCCCTTATCGGTGATAACCGGCTGGAATTCTATGATGCGCATACGCCCAATGCCATGGATTCCCTCCGGTCCGGTGCAAAAGGAATGTCCTCGATTGCCGGTAATTTTTACCCGGAGATCCTCGTATGGATCTGCAATAACGCTACCAATCCGGACAGGCAGGAAGAAGTAAAATGGATGCAATCGGAGTTAACTAAGGCTGATATCATCGTGTCCCGGGGATATCCCATGAGCGCGAAATATTTCCTGCAAAAAAGAGGCTTGCCTCTTCAAACCATCAGCCGTTCTTCACCGGCTGAATTGACCCCGGAACACAAAAAAGACCTGGACAATTTACATTCGGTTTTTCTGGGTTGGTGCACCCGTTTGAAGATTCCTGTATAGTTTTAGCCGGACGAGTCAGTCACCATTCATTAACGTACATCCGGCGTATCAAAATCGTACAGCTATCTCCTTGTATTTTAGATTGCAAAGATCTGATTATTAATTACTTGTAAAACTGGCATTTTCTTGGCTTCCCACCTTGTATGCTAAAGAATTTTATAAAAATAGCCTGCCGGAGCCTTTGGCGGAATAAGGGTTTTTCTGCTATCAATATATTTGGCCTGGCTATAGGTATCGCTACCTGTCTTATCATCCTGCTTTTTGTGCAAAATGAGCTGAGTTACGACCGTTATAATGAAAAGGCGGACCGGATGGTAAGGGTAGTGATGCGGGGTTCAGTACAAGGAGAAAAGATGAAAGAGGCGAATATAATGCCCCCGGTGGCTCAAACGCTCAAACAGGATTATCCGGAAGTACTCGAGTCTACCCGTTTGCGCAATTATGGACTGCCCCGCATTTCCTATGGGACGCAGACCTTCCGCGAATTTGACCTTGCCTTCGTCGATTCCAATTTTTTCCAGGTCTTTACACTTCCTTTTGTCAAGGGAGATCCCGGGACTGCCTTATTACAACCCAATACGGTGGTCATTTCGGAGTCAATGGCCAAAAAATATTTTGGTAAAGAAGATCCCATCGGAAAAGTGCTTACGTTTAAAGATCAGCATGCCACTTGTAAGGTAACGGGAGTGATGCGGGAAATGCCGGCCAATTCGCATTTTCATTTTGACATCTTCGCTTCCATGGTCGGTTTGCAGGAAGCGCGTTCGACTTCCTGGCTGACTTCTGATTTTTTTACCTATTTGGTATTACCTAAGGGTTACGATTACAAGAAGCTGGAAGCCAAAATGCCCCAGGTCATTGAGAAGTATATGGGAGGAGCCGCGTTTGAAAATGCGCTGGGCATGAGCCTGGCGGAATTTCGCAAAAGGGGGAACGACATCGGTCTTTTTCTTCAGCCCCTTACGGATATTCATCTGCATTCTGATCTCACCAATGACCTGGCTCCCTCCGGTGATATCCGTTATGTGTATATATTGAGCGCCGTTGCCTTGTTTATGCTGTTGATCGCCTGCATCAATTTTATGAATCTTTCCACGGCCAGTGCATCGAAACGGGCAAGGGAGGTGGGCATCCGCAAAGTAATGGGTTCGGTAAAAAGACAATTGGTGGGCCAGTTCCTGCTGGAATCCCTTTTACTGACGGCTGTTGCTTTGGTGCTGGCCGTCCTTTTTGTGTATATGGCTTTGCCTGCCTTTAATCAACTGTCCGGGAAAAATCTGAGTCTTCAGTTTATGTCTGCTCCCTGGTTGCTGCCTGGTTTGTTGCTCTTAGGTTTACTGACGGGGGTTCTGGCGGGAAGTTACCCGGCCTTTTTTCTTTCTTCCTTCAATCCGGTCTCCGTGCTGAAAGGCCGGTTTACCTCGGGCAAAGGAAGCATCAGTCTGCGGAGCGGCCTGGTCGTTTTCCAGTTCTTTATTTCCATTACGCTGATGGTGGGTACGGCGGTGGTGTACAAACAACTTTCATATATCCAGAACAAAAAATTGGGCTATGAAAAAGATCAGGTATTGATCGTGCATGAACCTTACTGGCTGGGTGATAAGCAAGAAGCTTTCCGGCAGCAGGTCCTGGCTGATCCCAGGGTATTGCAGGTAAGCAGCTCCGGATTTCTTCCTGCCGGTCCTTCAGACAATAATAATTTCTTTGTTTCCCCGGATGACCATAATTCCCAAATGGTCAAGACGCTTCGTTACGATGTGGATTATACCTATATCCAGGCCATGGGGATGCAGATGGATTACGGACGGAATTTTTCCAAAGAGTTCGGTACGGATTCTTCCGGCGCGATCCTCAACGAAACTGCGGCCAAGGCCTTTGGCTGGGAAAAAAATGCCTTGGGTCATATGATCACCCGCAGGGAGAACGATGGAAAAATGCAGCAATTCCGGATAGTGGGCGTGGTAAAGGATTTTCATTTCAGATCCTTGCATGAACGTATTTCGCCCCTGGTGATGACCCTTGGAAATAATTCCGGGGCAATGATCATCAAAACAAAGACCAGGGATATAGGCGGTTTGTTGACCTCCTTAAAAAAACAATGGGCTATCTATACCCGTGAAGCGCCCTTTGCTTTTTCTTTCCTGGACGAGCGTTTCCAAAAATCATTCCAGGCAGAACAGACGATCGGGACGATCCTGGCTGTTTTCTCCGGTCTTACCATATTTGTGGCTTGTCTGGGATTGTTCGGTCTGGCCACTTTTACGGCTGTTCAACGCACAAAGGAGATCGGGATCCGCAAGGTGGTCGGGGCTTCTGTTGCCGGGATCGTGACCTTATTGTCCAAAGATTTTTTAAAACTGGTAGGTATTGCTTTTTTGATTGCGGCTCCTATTGCCTGGTTTGTAATGAATAAATGGATACAGGATTTTGCTTATCGAACGGATATAAGCTGGTGGATCTTTGGTCTGGCGGCAATAGGAACTTTATCAATAACCTTGATAACAGTTAGTTTTCAGGCGGTTAAGGCTGCTGTTTCCAACCCGGTTAAAGCCCTGAGAAGCGAATAGGGTGGCGTAGAGTGCCTAATGGAAATGCAGGTAAGGGACGGTTGGACGGTTATAATTAGTGTTTGGTGCGGCATTAATAAGGTAGATTTGTCGTAGTGAAAACAAACACCAAGCCATGAAAAAAATTGCCTTGCTGATCTATGAGGATGCCGTACCTTCTTGCATATCGGGAGTGATCGATATCCTGTCGGCAACAAATTACTTTTTGCAGCAGACCGGTAAACCGGAAGCGTTTACCCTGGAATTGATAAGCGAAAAAGGGAGCGCTGCAATTGGGTATCGATATGGGCCAGGGTCGAATATTTATAAGACCCTGGAGGAAGTAACACATACCGATCTGATCATCGCCCCTGCCTTTAACGGGAGGGACATTGAAGGCGTCCTGCAAAAAAATAAGGCCCTGACCGGGTGGATAAAGGAAATGAATAAAAAAGGTACCGAAGTGGCCAGCCTTTGTTTTGGAAGTTATTTCCTGGCGGAAGCAGGATTGCTTAGCGGAAAACCCTGCACTTCGCATTGGATGGCCATAGAAGATATGCGAAGGCGGTACCCGGATGTAAAATTACTGCCTGACAGGGTAATGACGGATCAGGATGGAATCTATACCAGCGGTGGAGCTTTCTCCTCTTTGAACCTGGTGCTATACCTGATCGAAAAATTTTGTGGCAGGGAGGTCGTGATCTGGGTAAGTAAAATGTTCTCCATCGATCTGGACAAATCGAACCAGTCGCATTTTGCCGTTTTCCAGGGACAGCATCAGCATGAAGATGCGGAGATATTGCAGGCGCAAAAGTTCATCGAGCAGAACTTCCACCTGGAGATTTCCGTGGAAACCATTGCAGAAAAAGTGAATATGAGCAAACGGAATTTTATCAGGCGTTTCAAAAATGCCACGCAGAATACACCGCTGGAATACCTGCAGCGGGTGAAAATGGAATCGGCTAAAAAAGAACTGGAAAAAAGCGCGCAGAATATTAATACGCTCATGTATAATGTTGGCTATAACGATGTAAAGACCTTCCGGAAGGTGTTCAAACGGGTGACCGGTCTTACCCCACAGGATTACCGGCGTAAATATTCCAGGACCCTGGCTCAGACAGGTTAGTAAGACCGCGAATCGATCTTATGCCAGTATCTTATGCGAGCATCGGATGCCTTTTGAATTCTTTGGACCGGTCGAAGAGGTAACGGTAGGTGGTTAGTTTCCGGCTAACTTCTACGTCTCCGAGACCTTTGGCTATGTTTACCATTTTGGGGTTGAAGTCTCCAATCCATTGCATTTCATATTCTATATAGGGGGTTTTATGTTTGACCATTTTGTCCGATTCCCCGATCAGGTAGGCATCCACTCCTTTTGACTGAAATTCCGGGACGACGGCAAAGACGAGACCTGTGAATTTTTTGCAGGCTCCCCGAAAACGCAGCCAGAGAAAATGCAGTTTTTGCAGCAGCCCGAATTTTCCATTAAAATGGGAAAAATATTGATTCAGATCGGGGATATTGAGGAACATGGCGATCGGGCTATCCTTGTAATAGGCAAACCAAACTACATGTTCATCGAGGATCGGTTTCATCTTATTAAAGATCTGCAGAGCCTGGTCTTTTTTCATTTCTTTCAACCCGCCATGCCCTGCATAGGCTTTATTATAAATAGTGACAAAGTCCTGAGCGTACTTTTCAAGCTTCTTTTTTTCAATGGTCCTGACCTCGTAACCGGGATCGGTAGCCAGGGTATCATGTCGTTGTTTGATCTTGGCATTCAGCGGTTGCTGAGGATCCATACTGAAACATAACTGATAAAAAAAGGGCCGGAAGCCATAATTTTCGAACAATTCCCGGTAATAAGGAGGATTGAAGTTCATGGAATACAAGGGTTTATGAAAACCCTCCGTCACCAGACCCCACCAGTTATCCCGTTCCCCGAAATTGATCGGACCGTCCATCGCTTCCATACCTCTTTGTGACAGCCAATGCCGCGCCACATCGAATAACATGTCGGCCGCCACCTGGTTATCGATACAGTCGAAGAAGCCAATGCCGCCGACGGGTACATCGTCTCCCTTGGATTTGTATTTTTTGTTGACAAAGGCGGCGATCCGGCCGATCAGGCGGTCTTCTCCGTCTTTTAAGATCCATCTCACGCATTCTCCATGCCGGTAGGCCTTGTTTTTGGCGGGATCGAATACCGTATTGATATCGTTGTCCAAGGGCCGTATATAGGCAGGGTTCCCCCGGTTCAGTCCGACATTGACCTGTATGAATTCTTTCGCCTGGGATGGAGAGTTGACCGGTATCAGTTGCATAGATGGGTAAAACGATTCAAAAGGATTCTTAAATAGCGACAAATTTAGAGACGGAATGGGGGAAAAGAATACCTTTTGAACATTATTCTTTTCCCCCATTCGAATAATTATGGTGAGCCTCAGCCTTCAGCTGAGCTCACAAACTGGGTTCCACCCAGTTAAAAGGGGGAAAATATCTTTTTTTCTTCCATCTTTCCATGATTTTTAGACAGATTTTAGGATTTTGGGACTTGTTTTTTGGACTTTCCTTTTCTGTCCCGTACTTTTGCAGCCGAAAAAGCAAACCATTGGTTTGCTGTCTGCTTAAGCGGACCATTCTTAGCAATTTTACGCCTTATGGGTGATTTTTTATAGCCATAAGGAGAAAAATTTGGAACCCCTTATATTTAAAATAACTATATGGCAAATACCGGTAAGATCAAGCAAATCATCGGAGCCGTTATCGATGTGCAGTTTGAAGGAAAACTTCCTGATATCTATAACGCCCTGGAACTTCAACGACCCACTGGTGAAAAACTGGTGATGGAAGTGCAACAGCATCTCGGAGAGGACAGCGTGCGTTGTATCGCTATGGATGGAACAGAAGGGTTGGTCCGCGGTCTGCCGGTCTCCGATACGGGAGCCGCTATCGCTATGCCGATCGGAGAGGGTATTAAAGGACGTTTGTTTAATGTGACCGGGGATCCAATCGATGGTCTGCCTGCCGTTTCGAAAGTAAATGGCCGTCCAATCCACAGCAAACCTCCCGCATTCGAAAATCTGAGCACCAGCACAGAAATATTATTTACCGGTATTAAAGTAATTGACCTGATCGAGCCTTACGCAAAAGGGGGTAAAATTGGTCTTTTCGGTGGTGCCGGGGTGGGTAAGACGGTTTTGATCCAGGAATTGATCAATAACATCGCCAAAGGATATGCCGGTTTGTCGGTTTTTGCCGGTGTTGGAGAACGCACCCGTGAAGGAAATGACCTGATGCGTGAAATGATCGAAGCCGGTATCATGAAATACGGTGAGGAGTTCAAACACAGTATGGAAAACGGTGGCTGGGATCTCAGCAAAGTGGATATGAAGGAGCTGGCTGATTCTAAGGCGACCTTTGTGTTCGGACAAATGAATGAGCCTCCCGGAGCACGTGCCCGTGTCGCCTTAAGCGGTCTTACCCTGGCAGAATATTACCGTGACGGAGATGGCAAGGGCCAGGGTCGCGATATCCTGTTCTTCGTAGATAATATCTTCCGTTTCACCCAGGCCGGTTCAGAGGTATCTGCCTTGCTTGGCCGTATGCCTTCTGCGGTTGGTTATCAGCCAACCCTGGCAACGGAAATGGGTCTGATGCAGGAAAGGATCACTTCTACCAAGAATGGTTCCATTACCTCGGTACAGGCCGTATACGTTCCGGCGGATGACTTGACTGATCCCGCTCCGGCAACGACCTTCGCCCATCTGGATGCAACTACTGTATTGAGCCGTAAAATTGCGGATCTTGGTATCTACCCTGCGGTGGATCCTTTAGATTCCACTTCCCGGATCCTTACTCCCAAGATCGTGGGTGATGCTCATTACAATTGCGCCAACAATGTTAAACTGATCTTACAACGTTATAAGGAACTGCAGGATATCATCGCGATCCTGGGATTGGATGAATTGAGCGACGAAGATAAACTGGTCGTATCCCGCGCACGTAAGGTTCAGCGTTTCCTGTCCCAGCCCTTCCATGTGGCTGAACAGTTTACAGGCCTGAAGGGTGTATTGGTACCGATCGAAGAAACGATCCGTGGTTTCAATATGATCATGAATGGTGAAGTGGATGATTATCCCGAAGCAGCGTTCAACCTGGTAGGTAGCATCGATGACGCTATCGAGAAAGGTAAGAAATTGATCGCTCAGGCTCAGGGTTAACACCCCCCAACCCCCTGAAGGGGGATCTATATCGAATAGATTTTGATAATGAATAGAAAGTATTATTATTAAATAATTTCAATTAAATTTCCTGCTTTTGTTCCCCCTTTAGGGGGCTAGGGGGTGGGATTGGGCAACTATGAACCTGGAAATATTAACACCCGAAAAAAAATTGTACAGCGGCGATGTATATGGAGTACAATTGCCGGGAGTGACGGGACTTTTCGAAGTGCTGGACCATCACGCTCCCCTGGTAAGCGCCCTGAAATCGGGTAGGGTAAAAGTGTTAAAGGATAAGAATAACCACCTTGCTTTTTTTGATATCCAAAGCGGTTTTGCCGAGGTAATCAATAATAAGGTGACCGTTCTGGTCGAAGGAGCAGTGGCTGTCGAATCCGCTTCCAGGTAATTTTCTACGTTATTTAAATAATTGAACCCCTGGCAGAATCGCCGGGGTTTTTTTTGTTCACTCCTTTTGCAATTTTAATAAGATTTTAAAGAGTGTTAGACCGGTGTTAAAGCAGAGCAGGTCATTAAACCGGGACATTTTATTTGCGTCTCATTAGTTAGCAAAAAATGCCCTTTATGAAAAAAAGCTTATCGACGAAGAGCCGTCAAAAAACCGGTTGGTTAGCGGGTGGTGTGTTAGTGGCGATCCTTGCCTTCAACAGTTGTAAAAAAGACGCGCTTAATAATCTTACCAATGAGGAGTCGCGTATTTATATCACCAACTATGATACGACTGCCAGTTTTTCCAGTTATAAGACATTCAGTATTACCGATTCCGTAGCGGTGATCCAGGACAATCAGCTTCTGGGGAAAGAGCTAAAAGCTTTTGATACGGCCGTTATCGCTTCCGTCTCGCAATCCATTCAGCAACGGGGGTATCAATTGGTGAGCAGAGAATCCGGCCCTGATCTGGCTATAAATGTATCCAGGGTGTATAACACCTCTACCGGTGTCTTTAGTTACCCCGATTATTGGGGGTATTATGGCAGTTACTGGGATCCGTATTATTGGGGTTATGGCGGCTATGGGTATTATTCACCTTACGCGGTTGGGATTTATTCCATCCAAACCGGCGGACTGGAGATCGATATCCTTGATTTGAAGAATGCAGCCTCGCATGCCAATAAGATTGCCTCGGTCTGGACGGGCCTTGCCCGGGGTGAGCAGGTCTTTACCACGGCCAATGCTGCAACGGAAGTGAAGGCGTTGTTCGATCAATCTGCCTATCTGAAAAATTAATAGGGAAACTAAGGCAATGAAACTAAGGCAATTAAAACAAGGTCATTGAAACCAAAGAATTGAAAACCTAAACATAAGGTCAATCATGAAAACAGTACTGTTAAAATACGGAGGAATAGCGGCGATCTTTATGATCACGTTTTCTGCAGCCCAGGCGCAAAATGAGTTGCAGATGAATATCAACTATAACGTGAATATTCCATCCGGTTCTTTTCGGGATTTTATTAAGAACCCTGCCTACAAGGGATTTACGGCGGGTCTGGCTTATCCCCTGAATGACCGTCTCAGCATTGGATTAAGCCTGGGTTATAACGATTATTATCAGAAATATCCCCGCGATGTCTACGACCAGGGTAAAGGAACCAATATCTCGGCGGTAGTAAGCAACTCTGTTCAGCAAATACCTTTATTGTTCACTGCCAATTATACCCTGGTTAAAAAGGGTTTTATCAGACCTTATATCGGAGCGGGAGCAGGAGTGAATTTTGTAAGTTTTGACCAATATCTGGGTGAGTTCGATGACCCGCATTCCCTGACCAAATGGGCTTTAAAAGGAGAGGCAGGTGTGCTTATTCCTTTAAGCAGTTATTCTTCCACGGCCCTGAAGATAGGAGCCAGCTATAATTATGCACCTTTTAATAGTTATGGGATCAGTAACCTGGATAATTGGGGCATACAAGCCGGGGTAAGGTTTCCGATACGATAAGATTAGCTTGCAGGTTGAAGTTTCCAGCTTGCAGCTTGAGGCTAATTTGGCTTGTGGCTTGCAGCACCTAATTCAACTGGGGATCGATCGGGAAATTAACCATGATCTCATAATCACCTCCCATATGGCGAAGGGCCTCTTTCCATATTTCGTCGGGATTCTTGTGAAAGACCAGTTTGCGGATCGCCTGGACCGTAAGCCAGGTCTTTTCTTTTAATTCGTCGTTTAACTGACCGCTTCCCCAACCTGAATAACCGATATAAAAACGAATCCTGGCCGGATCGATCTCCCCTGTGCGGATAAGTTCGATGGCTGTTTCGAAACTTCCTCCCCAATATACCCCATCTATGATCTCATAACCACCGGTAATCTTATCAGGGTATTGATGCAGAAAATGGATCGTATCCATTTGAACCGGGCCGCCTTGATAAACAGGGATTTGCAGGTCTTCCAGCCCGCTCACCAGTTCATTCAGGGTGTGGTCGTAATTTTTATTCAATACAAACCCGAAGCTGCCTTCTTCCTGATGTTCACACAGGAAGACGACCGTCCTCATGAAATTCGGATCTTTTAAAAAGGGATCCGCGATCAACAATATGCCTGCGGAAAGACTGTCCATAATCTAAATTAAGTAATTATCGGAATTTTTATCCTGAAATCCCCTTTCTTTGTGAAACCTGTGTTAAATACCCGTCCCTGGCGGCGCTTTAACAGGGGAGCCCTTTAAGCTTTTGGTAAATTTGCCGTTGGATTAAAAAGTACAGGATTGAAAAAAAGTTTCCCCGTCATTGTCGTTTTGATCACCTTATCGCTCATTGGGATTATCTATATCCAGGTCAACTGGATATTGACGATGGTTGAGAATAAGCGGGAATTATTCAAGCATAAGTTATATGATGCGATGAATGAAGTGGGCCAGCAATTGATCGAACAACGGGGAGCGGCGCCCAATCATAAATCCCTGCGTCTGAAACCCGGGTTTACCTGGAGACCATCCGACCAGTTCCTGATGGAGCTGATGCGTCCGCTCACCATTGCAGAGCGCTTTTCTGTGGAAGATATCAATGAAAAGCTGAGAAAATCCCTTGGCAATCGGGACGTAAAAAACACCAAATTCGAGTTCTGTATCTCTACAGACATGGGCCCCTCCAATCTGACCTACCGGGCTCCGGAGATAAAGTCGAAAAATTTTCTCGTCGAAGTACAGGATACCACACACAACCTAACCTTGTTCTATCCTTTGCAAGCGCCTTCCAACAGTCTGGCTGGAAGCCTGCTGCCGGATGAGTTGTTAATGGTGGTCGTACCCGATTTTAATAATATCGTCCTGGGGCAGATGAGGATGATGATCGCAGGCGCTATCTTTTTTACCCTGGTGATCATTGCTGCCTTTTATGTTACGTTGAGCGCCTTGCTGCGGCAAAAAAAGCTCAGCGAGATCAAGAACGATTTTATCAATAATATGACGCATGAATTCAAAACGCCGCTGGCTACCATTTCCCTGGCCGTCGATGCGCTCCGTAATGAAAAAGTGGTCAATGACCGGCAGAAGTCCGAGTACTTTTCCAGCATTATTAAGGAGGAGAACAAACGGATGAATAAGCAGGTGGAGACCATCCTGCAGGCTTCACAGCTCGATCGCCAGGAACAACAGCTCAATCTGCGTCCTATCCATGCGAATGCCGTTATCCAGGAAGCTATGGAGAATTTCCATCTGCAACTGGAAGGTAAAGGAGCCAGGGCGGAATTGCAATTGAATGCCAAAAATGATCTGCTGGAGGCCGATGAAGTACATTTTACGAACCTGTTCACCAACCTGATCGATAATGCGATCAAGTACTCCAAAGATAATTTACTGATTCGTGTCACTACGCACAGCGCTTCCAAAAGCCTCGTCATCCGGATAGAAGACAACGGGATCGGGATGAGTAAAGAAACACAAAGACGTATCTTCGAAAAATTCTACCGCGCGCATACAGGCAATCTCCATAATGTCAAAGGATTCGGGCTTGGGTTGAGTTATGTGAAAACCATTGTGGAAGCGCATGATGGAAAGATCAAAGTAGAAAGCCAGATCGGTAAAGGCACCATTTTCACCCTTGAATTTCCGTTGAAGAAATAAGTGCTCCCAAGCTAAAGGAAGGAGTTAGGGGGATACAACAAACATCCATCTCCATAACTCAGGAAACGAAAACCATTATCCAGCGCATAATTATAGACCTCCCTCCAATCGGGTCCGATCAGAGCGGCAATCAACAGTAGTAAAGTAGATTCCGGCTGATGAAAGTTGGTAACCAGGGCCTTTGTTATTTTCCATTCATATCCAGGGGTGATCAGCAATTGTGTTTTGGCAAGAAGCTGCTCCAAACCTTGTCGTTCCATCCAGGCCAGCAGGCTTTGTAAAGCGTTTGTAGGGCTTATTTTATTGAATTTCTGCTGATCGGTCTGGTTATTGGTCTGCTGATCGTTCTGCTGATCGGTCTGCTGGTAAGGATCCCATTGGTCCACAACCATGTCTTCGGGAAGAATCTCCGGATGCAGGATCACCTTTACCCCCAGCCAATAAAGGCTCTCCAGTGTTCGCAGGGAAGTGGTCCCGACGGGGATAATCGGCCCGGGGACTTGACGGCTTACCCCCATGTTCCGGTCTTTACCATCCGGTTCCCCGATATGTGCCAATACATTCAGGAGAGTGGTTTTGGTGACGGTTATAAACTCGACATGCATCGTATGCTGTCCCAGGGTCGGGGATTTTACCGGCATAAAGGTACCGGCCCCTACGTGAAGCGTCACGAAGTCGCGTTGAATATGTTTGGTTTCCAGGCTTTCGAAGATGACCCCGGTAAAATGAAGACCGGCAGTAGGGGCCGCTACCGATCCGTCATGACGGGCATAAATTGTCTGGTATCTTTCACTGTCGGACTGTTCCGCTGCCCGCCGGATATAGGGAGGCAAGGGGATCAGGCCAGCCTGGTGCAGGAGTTCCGCAAAGGTTAATGAGGCCGGGATCCAGGAAAGTTCGACCAGAAAGGATCCTTCCAGTTTCTCTATATAGCGGGCTTCGAGAACGACAGCTTCTTCCGTTCCGTCGACCCGGCCGGAAGTTTGGTCATCCGTTTGGGCAGACCTTTCTCCGGAACTTCCAATGGTTTTGGTGAGCACCTGGCCTGGCTTCCATTTGGAGGCGCCTCCGATCAGGCATTTCCAGCGGACTTTTCCCGTTTGCATCATGGCGGCGGCTATTCCCGGGTACTCCGCAGGCGGTTCGAGGCAGAACAATTCGATCTGCGCCCCTGTTGCTTTTTGGAACAGGATCCTGGCCTCTACCACTTTCGTGTTATTAAAGATCAACAAGGCGTTTTCGGGGATATAATGACTGATATTCCGGTAGATGTCCTCCTTGATCCTACCTTCCCGGTAGATGAGTAATTTGCCCGCATCCCGTTCTGCTAAAGGGTAATGCGCAATACGTTCCAGGGGTAGGTCATAGCTGAAACCGCTGATGGAAATGTCTTTTGGATGCATAGCAAGGGCGGCTGACTGCCGCCGGTTTTATCCGGCAAAGATAATACATTACTGGTTTTCAGGTATTAATACGGTTGCTATAGCCCCTTATTTTTAATACCTTTCAGTATCCGAAATCACGCTATCCAGGCTGTTGATCCAATATCTTCCCTGCTTTTCCATCTACCTTAACCCCCTTGCCGTTAATCAGCTACCCGGAATATTATTCCAATACCTAAGCTATCAGGATTTTGCTAACCAGAATTAATGGCTATCTATGGCAGATGTTAAAAAGGCAACTCCCAACACCCGGACGGTTACTGTACTGATCCTGGTCTTTTCTTTGCTGGCCCTGTTCCTCCTGCCTTATTTTTTTTACTTCATGCCGGTAAACGAGTCCACGCTTCATCAACAGGGTTTTCTTAAATTGAGCCGCGCTGCTCAGATCATTATCGATAAACAAAAGGATTATAAGAATTTCAGTAAGTATGCCAAGATCAGTATGGATACACTGAGTGATTCCAGTCTGAACACCCAGAGCTGCAGGAATAATAAAGGAGATTCGCTTTGTTTTGTTTACGATAATTCCGGAGGGTGGAAGATCGTTTATAAAATGAATAAGGTTCCTTCAAAGCCTTCCTCTTTCCTTACTTATCAGTTTCCGCTTTCCGATTTTGTAGCTCCTTGTCTTACTTCGGCCAAAGAGCTTTTTGAGTCCCTTAGCCTCGTTCATTATTGTGACCGGGGAGGCAAAGATTCCACGAGCGCACTGATCTATCAGGATGATCCGGAAAAGATGGAGTACAGTCTGAATGTGGATTCCCTGGCTCCCCGCAGACAAGGTGTCCGGTCCCCGGATATTACGGATATACGTATCGAAGGGATCAATTATAAAATGTTCACCTGGCCATTCCAGATAAGCAGCCACAAGTTGATCCTTTGTGGTTTCCTGAAGGCCTCCGCTTATAATTCCAGAGTCCGGGTTATGCCGGTATCGATCGTATATATCCTGTTCATCAGCTTGTTTTTATTTTTTCTTAGTCTGCCGGTCTGGAAAGTTTTCATCATGAATGAGCTGGACCGGTTGAATATGACCAATGTGAAGACCAGCATTGCTTTTCTGCTGATTTCATCCACCTTCCTTACCTTGGCCATTGTTCAGTTCTCCTTATTACACAGAGGCAACAGGGAGGTAAAGGAAAACCTCCGGAAATTATCGGGGAAGGTGGCTGCTTCGCTGGGCACGGAATTGACCGAAGCAAGGGATGAAATGATCTCCCTGGAAAAGCTGCGTCTAAAGAAATTAAAAGATTCCAGCCGTATGCGATCCGACACTGCCCGGCCGGATACCTCAGCAGGCACGAAGGTGCGTAAAGGAAAGGTACCGGTTTTCTGGTTCGGTAACATTCCGGATCCGAACAAGAACAAGGATAGTGCCGGTAGGGGGAGGTTAACAAGTGTAAAAGAAATATTATGGGACGATACTGCTTATTATCATAGTTTTTACCATGTATCCTGGATCAACAATGAAGGACAGGTAAGGGAACAGGGCTCTTTTTCCGATCTTCAGCTACTGAAGATCCTGGCCAAAAAAGGGTCCTCCTATAATTTCCTGGACGTGACCCAGCGGGATTATTATACCTATTTCAAAAACCGGAAAAGCAGGGAGCCGCTTTCGGATTCCCTGCTCCTGATCGCTCCCGTTTATAGTTGGACTAACAATGAATTCAGGGTCAATATTTGCCGGAAATCCAATCTTCCGGACAGGCTGATGCAAACCATGCAAACCAGGTTGTATTCCGTGTTAAATACTGTTTTGCCGGCCGGTTACGGATTTTGCCTCATCAGGGCGAATGGAGACGTACTGATCCATTCCAATCCCTCCAAAAGTCTTCGGGAAAACTTTTTTGAAGAGACCAACCGTTCCTACCAGATCCGGAGGGTCATCAACAGCCGTCAGACCGATTCTTTATCCAACGTTTCTTTTTACGGAAAATTTAATGAATTACGCATACAGCCTCTTGCGCAACATCCGTTATTCCTGGTATTCTATCACGATAACAGTTACCTGGAGCCTGTAAATATCCGGATCCTCTTTTTTGCTGTTTTATTTTGCCTGGTGGTTTATGCCTTTATGATCCTACTTATCCTTGCGTTTTACCGCGCACCGCGCAGAAGTTTCTTATTTTCTTCCACAGATTATTATAACTGGTTATTGCCTCAAAGTAATTTCAGGAGTATTTATTATAACGGAGGCATTTTCTTATTGTTTTTCCTGCTGGTCCAGGTCCTGTCGGCGATGATCATGAACGCAGCAGGCATGGATGATTTTGATTATTCATGGGTAGCCGTTACCGCTATTATCCCCTTTAATATACTGTTCGGGCTAAAACTTTTACGGTTAGGGAACAGGCCCTCTACCTATAAAAGAACGCTCGGGCACATAGCGGTTCCGGTTATGGTGAGCTGCGCATTGTATGGGTGGGCGGGGTTTTACCACCCCCTGCTCCTGTCTTCTTTTGTTGGTTTTGAAGGTGTCTTTATCCTGCTAATGGCCGGTATTTCCTATAAAAACGGAAAATTATGGTATGCATTGACGAAGGGCCTTTCCGATCGGGTAACGCGGATGAGATGGTGGAGAAGGGCTTCAGGCAAGGACCGGACCATTTTTCTGTACGGCTGGTTTGTGACCCTTTTCATACTGACTATGGCCATATTTCCCGGGTTGGTTTTCAGCTGGTTCGGCACCAATCACGAGTGGCGACAAACCATCCGGAAAGAACAGCTTTTACTGGCTCAGGGCCTGCGCAAAAGGGAAATGGATAACCGGTTCTTTATACGCACTTATCAGCCGGCAAAAAGCGTTGCCGGCGATCTTTTCAGCGATCTTCAATATACAAAGGGAATTTATCCGGTTTATCACGATAAGATCATTTATGGTATGGGACTCAGGCGAATCCCGGATTCCTCCGCACATCTCTGTCCGGCAGAGCCTTTTTACCTGGACATCACCAATGCCCTTGGAAGCAGGAATGACGATACCTCTTTTTTGCCGGCTTTAATGGACAGCTCTCAGCATGATAATCTGTATCACTGGGATAGTTATGCGGATACTATTGTCTTCGATTATTCCCATCCGGAATGGAAGGTCCCACCTGCCGACCCTGGAAAATCCAACCCTGACCTGGCCTTCCGGATAAGATCCTACAGCTCATCCGAATCTCCCTATTTCCTGGCTGCACCCCTGATGATCGTTCTCGTTACAATACTAATGGTCATTTGTCTGTTCCGGCTGGTAACGACAATGGCCGCAAAATTCTTTTATCCCAGGAAAACAGAGGAGATCGACGGGCTAATGACAAATAGCAAGGTACTGGAAGAGGGCATTTGGAAAAAATCATGGGACCAGGTCGTCGATAATTTTGCCTTAAAAGAAATTGTGTCAGGACCGGAAGAGATTCCTGCTTTATTGAAAAAAGAGTATGCCGATTTTATGGTCCACAAATCGACCGATATTGCGGAAATGGAAATGGAACTGACCCTGCGGGCGGAAAAATTAAAATTGCTATTCGATTGCGCCTGGAAAAATTGCAGTCCGGAGGAACGTTTTTTGCTATATGGTCTTGCGGGGGATGGATTGATGAATCATAAAAATGAATCACTTGTCTATAAATTATTGCGCAATAAGTTGATCTGCATCGACCAGGAAAGAATTAAACTGATCAGTTACAGTTTCCGGAATTATATTCTCTCCAAAAGGGGAACGGATGAAGAAAGGGAACTGCTGGTAAAAATGCAGACAGCAAGTTCCTGGACTACTATCAGAACGGTTTTTATTGTAATCATCCTGACTGTCCTTGTGTTCCTTTTCCTTACTCAGCAGGATGTTTCCGGGAAGATCATCGCGATCATTACGGGGCTTACTACGGTTATTCCTTTGCTGCTAAAATTCCTATCCCTTAAAAAAGACGAACCCGCAAAAAAAGATTAACTGCCGCCCGTGGGTGCTAACTGGGTTTACCCGTTGCATCGGATTGCAGGTTACGGGTATACTGGGACGGGCTTATGCCGAATTGTTTGTGGAAATCCCTTGAAAAGTTGGTGAGCAAACTGTAACCGACGATCCTGGCCACCTCATTAATTTTGTATTCTCCTCCCGCGAGCAATTCGGCAGCTTTTTTGAGCCGGGTCAGGTTGATTAGTTCATTCGGCGTCAGATTGGACAAGGCATTGATCTTTCTATATAAGCTCGTTCTGCTCATATTCATCATTTTGGATAACCGGTCGACGTCCAGATCCATATCCGTAATGTGTACGGAAATAGCATTACTCAGCTGCTCCAGGAATTGCCGATCTGCCACTGAGCAGGCGATCCCTTTGATATGGGTCAGCGGCGACCGGGCAAAATACTCCTTGATGATATTCCTGTTGGTGAGTAAATTAGAGATCTGCGCCTGCAGGTGTTCGAAATTAAAGGGTTTTTCAATATAGGCATCCGCCCCCACTTCCAATCCTTCGATCTTTGCCACTACGGAATTTTTTGCCGTCAGCAGAATAATCGGTACATGACTGTACTGGAGATCATTTTTTATCCGCCTGCATAATTCTATTCCGTCCATGACAGGCATCATAATATCGCTGATGACCAATTGTACATTTTCCCGGATAAGGATATCCAGTGCTTCCTGGCCGTTGGTTGCCATGAGTACGTTATAGGAACGGCTCAATTCCTTTTGAATGAAATGGAGGATCTCCCTATTGTCTTCAACCAGCAGGATTAATGGGCCGGAAGCAGGAACGGTTTGTTTTTCTTCGCTGGTATCGGGCCCGGTCGCCGGGATTTCATAATTCCCGAAGCTGATCTCTTTTTCCTGGTGAATGGGCAAGGAAAGTAAAAAGACATTTAAGACACCGTCCCGTTGTTTGAGTTCCAATGTCCCTTTATGTAATTCCGCAAGGGACCGGGAGAGTGCAAGGCCAATTCCGGTTCCTTCTTCCTTTTCGGTCTCTTTTATCCGGTAGAAGGGCTCAAAGATTTTTTCCTTTAATTCAGGAGGGATCAGGAAACCATCATTCCTGATCTCGACATGGAACAGGTTGTCTTCGCTGCTAAAAGGTAAAAGCCGGATGAATACCTGTTTGTCTGCATATTTAATCGCATTGTTAATAAGGTTGGTCAAAATTTTTTTAAGGGCCTCTGCGTCCACAAAAGCATATAGCGGCATCCGGGGCAGATCCAGACTATAGTGCAGATTCTTTTGTTCGGCGGAAGGGTTTAAACTGGTAAACACCTCTTTCAGGATATCCGCACTGTTCGTTTCTATAAAGTTAAGACTGAATTTACTGGCCTCCGCCTTACGGAAGTCAAGTAATTGGTTGGTAAGATCAATCAACCGGTTTGTATTTTTGTTGATCATCTGCAGGCTTTCATTTAAGGTTAACGTATCCGTTTCGTTCCTGATCAGTTTGTCCAGGGGCATTTTTATTAGGGTCAGCGGTGTTCTTATCTCATGTGCTACATTGGTAAAGAACTCTATCTTGGCGTTATAGATCTCTCTTTCCTTCCCGATCTCCAGCACCTCTATCCTGCGTTTGTTCTTTTCATCCAGTGCAATATAATAATACCGGAGGATAATGACGATGATGGCGGTCAGGATCAATATATAAAGGAGGTAGGCCCAGGGAGTAGCCCAGAAAGGAGGAGATATTCTTATCACCAGTTTTTTTTCCTGCTCATTCCAGATCCCTTCATTATTGGATCCTTTTACCAGAAAGGTATAGTCACCCTGGGGTAATTTGGTATAATAGATCTTCCGGTTGCTGGTTATCTGTGTCCATTCCTTATCCAACCCTTCCATTTTATAAGCATACTTATTCATTTCCGGAGCTGCATAACTTAAGGCTGCAATATCAAGGCTGATGGTGGAACTGTTGTAGGGTAGGGTCATTTTCTGGGCATAGGTGACAGATTCCTGCAGGGGGGAACCGGTTTCATGGATATCCAGTCCCTTGTTGTTGATCTGGAGCCCCGTAATATAAACCGGAGGGATAAAGAGATTCCGGGTGAAGGTGGATGGATTAAAACTGACCATGCCCTTAATACTTCCGAAGTATAAGGTGCCATCTGCGCGTTTAAATGCGGAGTTATAATTGAACTGATCGATTAGCAGACCGCTGGAAACCGTATAAACTTTGCTTTCTTTCATCCTCTGGTTAAAACAAACCAATCCTTTGGCTGTCGAAGCCCAGAATTGATGCGCTTCATCTTCCAGTATCCGGAATACCTGGTTATCCGGTAATCCGTCGGCAATAGTATAATTACTGAATTTACCAGTATGCGGATCATATTCGGATAGCCCTCCTTCCGTACAAAACCATAAATGTTTACGGCTGTCCTCTGTTATATTGTTGATATAGTCGTTGATGAGGCCCGCCGGGCGGCGGGCACCAGACATGATTTCCCTGCCGGCTCCGGTCTCCGGATGCGCCGGTCCTGCTCTCAAATGACCGCTCCTTCCTGTCAGGGGATTGTAAAAGGAAACACCATATCCATAGGTGCAGGCCCAGATCGTACCCTGCTGGTCTTCATGAATGGCCTGTATCTGGGTGTTAAAAAAGGGAAGTGCGGAAAAATTATCAGTCTTCCTGTTGTACCGGAATAGTCCGTTCCAGGTGCCCACCAGGATATCCTTACTCCTGGTCTGGTAAAGAGTGACGATAAAATTACTTTTTATGGAATTAGAATCATTGCCTGCGTCGTAATGACGAATGACCTTTTCGGTTCGCAGATCCATGACATCCAATCCATGTTCATAGGTGCCAATCCATAATTCATTCCCGGCCGCGACCAGCCCATGGACATTGTTAAAGGAAATGCTGCCCCTTCCGTTGGCGGAACCTTTGGCGCTAGCTAAGGCCGGGCCTTTGCTCTCCCTGGATTGAAAATGCCTTATCTGCCCGTTTTGCCCATCGATCTTATTCAAACCCGCATCCTCCGTACCTACCCATAAATTCCCATTACCGTCTTCGCAGATCTCATGGATCAGGTTTCCGCTCAGATTATCCACACCGTGATGACGGAAGTATTTTTGAAATTTATTGTACTGAGGGGAATAATAATTGACCCCCCCAAAAAAGGTCCCTATCCAGGTTCCTCCTTCTTTATCCATATAATAGGAATAAAGTACATTATTGGTAATGGAATAGGGATTGTCATATTCGTGCTGAATGAGGTCTGTCTTTTTTGTTTGCAGATTATAGATATAGAGCCCTGTTTCCGTTCCTAACCAAAGCTCATTTGTATGCTGCTCAAAGATGCGGTGGATTTGAATATCATGGCCCCAGGGGAACTGACTCAACAGGTTTTGAGCTTTTAAGGTGTTCAGATCGAATAACAAGGCGGAATGATTCGTTCCTACGATCACCTCGTTTTCGTTTAGCGGATAGATATCCTGGATCTGGTTGAATTCATTCTTTTTGAGCGATGCGGAAATGGAATAGGTGATGAAGAGGTCTTTTCCTGCATCGTATTTTTTTATAACTCCCGCACTGGTAGCAATCCAGAGGGTCCCGTTCTGCGCAATATGGACAGCCACGATACCGGCACTGTTCGCGGGGCTATAAGACAAGGTCCGGCCCGTTGACCGGTTAAACCGGTAAAGTTTAAAATCGGCGACGATCCAGATATTATGATCCTTATCTTCTTCGATAAATTTGATCTCTCCTGCCGGAACGGAAGTAAAAGGGGTAAACTTTTCTTTGGCAGGATCAAACAAGTAAATGCCGGAATGGGTACCGATCCATAACTGGTCCTGCTGATCTTCATGAAGACTGACAATGGAATTGCTGCCAAGACTGGCTGGATCGGTCTGGCTGTAACGAAAGATCCTGAATGCAGATCCGTCAAAACGGTTCAATCCGTTTCGGGTACCGAACCACATAAATCCTTTCCGGTCCTGGGTAATACAGGTTATGGTGTTGCCGGATATTCCGTCGCCGGTCTGGTAATTTTTAAAATAATAAGGTTTAGACTGCGGATAGACAAAGCAGAAGGGTACCAGGAACAGGGATAATATAAGAAGCGTTCGTTTTTTCAAGTTAAATGGGCTGCTTAAAGTTAGTTCTATTTATGTTATCTATTTTCTGCCTGTACCGGATTTGGGACGTTTTGAAAATAATATGGAATGGATAGATCAGCATCCCTCGGGAATTATCCTTTTCTTCGTACTCTATTTTTTAGTAGCTTTTTTAATTTCATCAATTTCTACCAAAACGATTGCGTATGTCATGTAAAAAGAGAAGCCATCTCCGGCTTTTTGTATCCCTCCTCCTTTTTTCCCTGCCTTTGCTTACCCTGGCCCAGAGCGGCAAGATAACAGGACAGGTACGTTCCAAAGAGGATAATAAAGGGTTATCCGGGGTTTCGGTGGCCATAGCGGGCTCTGCAGATGGTGCCTCCGGAGGAACATTCACGGATGTATACGGATTTTTTACCATTAATGCCTCTCCCGGAGCGAGGCTGATCATTTCTTCCATCGGTTATGAAACGGTGGAGTGGAAAGTCGCTGGTTCTGACACCATCCATATTTTGCTGACGTCTGCCACCAGGACAATGCAGGATGTAGTAGTCATTGGTTACGGCACTGTGAAAAGAAAGGACCTGACCGGTTCTGTCGCATCGATCGACACAAAGAATTTTTCTTCGATACCGGTGACCAATGCCGGAGAGGCCGCACAGGGGAAGGCTGCCGGCGTCCAGGTAATCTCTTCGGGGGCTCCTGGCTCTAATGTGACCTTCCGGATCCGTGGTGCGGGTACGATCAATAATGCAGATCCCCTGATCGTCATCGACGGCGTTCCCACAGATGCTCCGCTCAATAATATCAACACCAACGATATTGCTTCCTTTGAAGTGCTGAAAGACGCTTCGGCAGGCGCCATTTATGGATCACGGGGTGCGAACGGGGTTATTCTTATCACCACGAAAAAAGGATCGAACGGCCAGGGCCATCTTTCTTTTAATTTTTTTACGGGATTGCAGTCTGCGGCTAAGGTGGTGAAAATGTTGAACGGATCGGAATTCGCCAAATTAAACAATGAAATGCTGGTGAATAATAACCTGTCTGCCAATCCTGCCTATGCAAAACCGGATACCCTTGGAACCGGCACAGACTGGTTGGGCGCTTTGTTTCAAACGGCTCCTATGCAGAATTATACGTTGTCTTATTCCGGGGGCTCCGATAAATATAACTATTATGTCTCCGGCGGGTATTTTAATCAGCAGGGAATCGTGATCAATACCGGCTACAAACGGTTTACGATACAATTCAACAGCGAGGCCAAACCCCTTGATTGGCTCAGGTTCGGTAATAACCTGACCCTGACCCATGATCAAAAACCCAGCGGAGCTTATAATATCCGTAATGCTATGGCCGCCAATCCGACACAGGCAATTTATAATAAAGACGGAACATATGCCGGTCCTTCTGGTAATCCACAGTGGTACGGAGATGTGACCAACCCCATCGGTCAGGCAACGATCATTAATAATAATATCCAGGGTTACAATATCCTGGGCTCAGTTTATGGAGAAGCAACTATACTGCCCGGTTTAAAATTTAAAACTACCGGCGGCGTACAGGCACAATTCTTCGATAGCCTGACCTGGTCGCCAAAGTATAACTGGCAGCCCATTCCACAGCCTAATGCGTACCTGGCGCAACAATATAATAAAAGGCTTACCTGGCTCTGGGATAATTATTTTACCTATGACAGGGTCATTGCGGCGGATCATCACCTGACTTTGCTGGCAGGTACCAGTTCCCAGACCAATCGTTATGATTACCTCAGCGGCAATATAAGTTCCTTCGCCAGCGAGCTTACCCAGCAGATGAATAACGGAACGCTTAATCCAAATACAGGGGGTGACGCTTCCGAATGGTCCCTGCTTTCTTATATGGGCCGCATCAATTATGCCTACCAGGATAAATACCTCTTGACCGCAACAGTAAGGAGGGATGGTTCTTCCCGTTTCGGTCAAAATAATAAGTATGGCACTTTTCCTTCCGCCTCTGCCGCCTGGCGGATCTCCCGGGAAAGATTCTTCCATGCCGATTTTGTAAATGACCTCAAACTACGGGCGGGTTATGGCATAACCGGGAACCAGAATATTGGGAATTATTCCTTTGCCGCAGTCCTTCAAACGGCCCAGTATAATTTTAATGGAAATATTGTCAGCACCGTTATCCCACAGGTCCTGCCCAATCCGGGTGTACAATGGGAGACGGTAGCCCAGGGAAATATCGGACTGGACGCCACCTTGTTCAAAAACCGGTTGACTGTCACTGTCGACGGTTATGTCAAGAATACCTCCAATATGCTGGTACCGGCTGTCGTACCGGTGACCACAGGTTATTCCAGCACCAACGTTCCGTTTATCAACGCGGGAAAGGTTCGCAATACCGGAGTTGAACTAACCTTTTCCACGAAGAACATGACCGGTGAATTCACCTGGAATACAGATATTAATGTTTCCTTCAACCGTAATAAGATCGTCAGTCTCAACGATACGACTCCATTATACAACGGAAGTATCGGTCTCAATTATTACCTGGGGATCAATCAGGCCGGACATCCTGTCAACGAATTGTATGGATACGTGGCGCAAGGCATTTTTCAGAATCAATCCGAAGTCGACAAACATGCGGTTCAGCAACCTGGCGCCGATACGTATAACCGGACTTCTCCCGGTGATATCCGGTTCACGGACCTGAATAATGATGGTGTCATCGATGCCAAAGACCGGACTTATTTGGGTAATCCTAACCCGACGACTATTTTTTCGATGAATAACAGTTTTGCCTACCGGGGTTTTGACCTGGGAATTTTTATCCAGGGCGTAGCGGGTAATAAACTATTCAATGCCAATAATATTTTCCAGGAAGGCATGTCGGTAGCGCAGAACCAGACGGAGCGTACCCTGGGACGATGGGAAGGCGAGGGAACTGGTAATACGATGCCCAGGGCTATTTACAATGATCCTAATCAGAACACCCGGCCTTCCACCCGTTTTGTCGAAAATGGTTCCTACTTGCGCATCAAGAATATTACGCTGGGCTATACCCTGCCGCGAGCAATATTGCAGAAAATTAAATTCTCTTCTATCCGCCTGTATGCTTCCTGTCAGAACCTGCATACGTTCACCAAATACACCGGTTTCGATCCGGAAGTTTCTGCGAACGGGATCGATTACAGCGTATACCCTGTCACAAGAACTGTGAGCGTCGGTGTCAATCTAAATCTGTAAGTTCAATATTATGTCCAACGCAAAAGGCAATCAACACCATTTAACAGCATTCAATATGAAAATTATATATTTCCTAACCGGTTTAGCCCTGCTTACCTCTCTGGGGGGATGCAAAAAATACCTGGATAAAGCCCCCCTGGACTCTATCAACAGCGCAAATTTCTTTCAAAATGCAAACGATGCAGTAACCGCTGTCAATGGAGCCTACCAGCCATTGCAATGGCCCAAACTATTCAACCTGCGGATGTGGGCTACCGATATCGTTGCCGGCAACAGCGTCGTTGGTGCGGGCGGCGGCACGGATGGCATAGAAACAGTCCAGCAATCCAATTTTGTGACCGACCCGAGTAATGCCGGTGTACTCGATCTTTACAGGGGGCCATATCCCGGCATCCTTCGTTGTAACCTGGTTATCGGGAACGTACCGGGAATAAAAATGGATACGCTCTTACGGAACAGGATCCTTGGCGAAGCGCTGTTTCTGCGGGCGCATTATTATTTTATTCTCGTCCGTTTTTTCGGCGATATTCCCCTGATCACCAAACCGCAGACTCCTTCCGATAATCTGCGTCCCGCACGTACGCCGAAAACGCAGGTTTATCAACAGATCATTCAGGATCTTACGGCAGCTGCCGGACTCCTGCCGGCACGGGAAATTTATTCGGGCTCTGATGTAGGACGCGCCTCCAAAGGAGCGGCAACGGGTATGCTGGCAAAAGTATACCTGACCCTTGGGCAATATCAGCATGCCCTGGATCTTTGCAAACAGGTTACAGCTTTGGGGTACTCTCTCAATCTTAATTATACCGACAATTTCGATCCGGCCCATAAAAATTCCGTAGAGTCCTTGTTCGAGGTACAATATAGCGGAACTACCACCTATGGTTTTTTTAACGATCTGAATCAGGCCTCCTGGTCCAGTACATTTATGGGTCCGCGTAATGCCAACTTCGTAGGTGGGGGATATGGGTGGAACCAGCCGACCCAGGAGTTTGTGGATGCGTATGAAAGCGGTGACAAACGTAAGGATGCTACTTTGTTGTACCAGGGATGCCCTTCCTTCGACGGCAAATCCTATTCCGCGGGTTTTTCCACCACGGGTTATAATGTGCGCAAGTTCCTTGTGCCCTTATCCGTTTCGCCAGATTATAATACCAATCCGGAGGATTTCCCTGTTTTGCGTTATGCGGATATATTGTTGATGCAAGCGGAAGCCCTAAATGAATTGGACAAGACAAACGAGGCGGAAGCTCCGCTGAACCTCGTCAGGCAGAGAGCTGGTCTGCCTCCCATTGCTTCCGGTCTTTCCAAAACGGATTTCCGTATCGCGGTATTACACGAGCGTCGAATGGAGCTGGCTTTCGAAGGTCAGCGATGGTTCGATCTCGTTCGGGTGGACAATGGTCAGTATGGCCTGGACTTCCTGCATTCCATCGGGAAGTCGAATGCCGGTTCCAAATATTTGCTGATGCCGATTCCGCAAATTGAAAGAGATGCCAATCCCAATCTTACACAAAACACAGGCTATTGAAAATGCAGTGCTTATTTTTAAAATATGTCGCACTGCATTTTCTATACTCTTTGCGTCGCGGAACAGCCAAGGCGCAGTGCTTATTTACCAAAAATGCCGCACTGCATTTTCTAAACTCTTTGCGTCGCAGAACAGCCAATGCGCTGTACTATTTTCCCAAATATGTCGCACTGCGATTTCACGAACAACTAAACTAAAGACCATGCAAATCAATAAAATGGCCAATCTGTTACTGGCTCCCGTATTTGTTCTTCTTCTTTTTGTTGCCTGCAAAAAGACAGAAAATTTTTCTCCCCTTCCCGTCAATAATCCACTGGTCCTGTCAGCGGTTGATTCCGTATTGGTGTTGAATCAGGCGGATCAATATAATCCCGGTCTTACCCTGAACTGGACGACGGGAAGTAATCACGGAACGAGTTCCTCGATTTCCTACCTTGTGAAGATCGACAAAAAAGGGAACGGTTTTAATACGGCGATCATTGCAGATATGGGTAAGAATATATTCAGCCTGGTTTATAAAACCGGTGTATTGAACGATAGTTTGCTGGATCATTGGCATTTTACTCCCGGAACCGCTGCGCAGCTGGAAGCAAAAATTGTAGCGATCATTGGGGACGGCTCACATCAGCCGGATACCTCGGGAATTCTTAATCTGACGATCACGCCCTATACGCCGGTTTCAAAATCTTTGTATATTATAGGAGATGCCACGTCTACAGGCTGGGATCTTACTACCGCCGGTGCTTTGACGCCCGATCCCGCCATACCGGGTTTGTTTCATTACCAGGTTACTCTGACGCCGGGAGATTTTAAATTCATTACCACCCTCGGTTCGCTGTTGCCTTCTTACAACAAGGGTGCCGACAGCAGCAAGCTGGTTTGGAGAAAATCTGCTGCCGACCCGGATAATACCTTTGCTATTACTTCCACGGCTGTTTATGCGATCAGTGTAAATCTTATTGAAGATACGATCAATGTTCACCCCTTGGCTCTTTCGCCTTATTCCAAACTTTGGATAGTAGGTGACGCTACACCAAATGGCTGGAATATTGACCATCCGAATGAATTTTTCCTGGACCCTGTGAATTCTTTTTTATTTAAGTTTAATGCTGTATTAAAAACCGGGGAATTTAAGATCCCCGTGACTACCGGGAATTGGGGAGCCGATTTTTACCGGCCTTTGATCAATCATCCTGCCATTACGGATACTACGGTGCAATTTGTTCCGCATGGTCCTTCTCCGGCGGATGCCAATGATTATAAATGGAACATTACAACAGCCGGTCCTTATAAGATCAAACTGAACTTACAGTATCCGTCCATTACCATCACGCCTTTTACTCCTTATCCAACATTGTGGATGGTTGGAGATGCCACGCCGACCGGCTGGAATATCAATAATCCCACGATCCTGATCCTGGATCCTGCAAATCCTTATCTGTTTACGTATAATGGACCGATGAATGTGGGTGAGTTTAAAATTCCGGTCCGTACGGGAGACTTCGGTTGCGATTATTTCAGACCCTATATGAATCATCCGATTATTTCGGACACTACGGCTCAATTCGTTCCTGCGGGTATGGCTGTAGCCAACACGGACGATTATAAATGGAACATTACGGCAGCCGGTACCTATATGATTATATTTAACCAGTTGACCGAAACGATCAGTATACAAAAACAATAGATGAGCAGGGCCAGTATTTTTTTGATGATTTGTTGGCTGGCACAGGCATGCGCCAAATCGGGTTCAGGATCTGTGCGCAATCCTGTTACGCCGCCCTTATCGGATACGGTTGTCAGTCTCACCACGGATAAGGCCTGTTACCGGCCTGGTGACCAGATTACTATTACTATCGATAAAAATCTTCCTGTTTCGGCGAAGTTCAGGGTCTGGAAGTTGGATAAGATCATAAGTGAAATCCCGGTTACCGGGAAGATCTGGAACTGGACAGCCCCTTCCTCCGATTTCATGGGTTATATGGTGGAGGTCTGCAATCCAGTGGCGGCTGCAGGTTCGCCGGATGGAACGGGCGGAGCTGGCGGCGCGGAGAAAAGATATGGGTGTATTGCCGTTGACGTTTCCTCTGACTGGTCCCGTTTCCCGAGGTATGGTTTTCTTTCGGCCTTTGGACAGATCCCCGGTACTGCTATGGCTGCGACCCTTGCTGATCTGAATCGTTATCATCTGAACGGCATCCAGTTCCAGGACTGGGAGTATGCGCACCATCTCCCGCTGGCAGGTACCGTTGCCAGTCCTGCTGCTACGTGGAAAGATATTGCGAACCGCGATAATTACGCTTCTACCGTCCGGCAATATATCGACCTTGCCCATGGGTATAACATGAAGGCCATGACCTATAATCTCTGTTATGGTGCTTTAAGCGATGCGGCTTCTGCAGGTATCCCTGACCAATGGTATTTATATACAGATCGACAACATACCAAAAAGGAAGTGAACCAATTGCCCAAGCCGCCTTTCAAAAGCGATATTTATTTACTCGATCCATCCAGCCCCGACTGGCAGCAATATATCGTTTCAAAGACCAGCGATGTCTATTCCGTTTACGATTTTGATGGTTACCAGGTCGATCAGTTGGGGGACCGGTCAAAAAATCTGTATGCCTATGATGGATCGCTGAAAAATCCCGAAACGGGTTTCGGTGACTTCCTGGCCGCCATGAAAAAAGCCGCTCCTTCAAAAAGGCTGGTCATGAATGCCGTTAATCAATACGGCCAGCAGATGAGTATTGCCAAGGCACCTGTGGATTTTTTATATACCGAAGTATGGTCGCCCAATGAGGATTACAAGGATCTGGCCGCTATTATTCAGCAAAATGACGCATGGAGCAATTATACACAAAAGACAGTTCTGGCGGCCTATATGGATTATAACCTGGCTGAATCCCCGGGCTATTTTAATACGCCGGGCGTGTTACTGACGGATGCCGTTATTTTTGCCTTTGGCGCATCGCATCTGGAACTGGGCGAACACATGCTGGGAAAAGAGTATTTTCCAAACGGGAATCTGTCGATGAAGAATGATCTGCAGAAAGCGATGGTGAACTATTATGATTTCCTGGTGGCCTATCAGCATCTTTTAAGGGATGGCGGTCAGTTCAATACGCCCGGACTGACATCGACAGACGGAAAAATGATGCCTGCCAGCTGGCCTCCGAAAACAGGTGCCGTATCTTTTATAGGAAAAGATATGGGAACGGCCCAGGTGATTCATTTGATCAATTTTGCCTCCGCGTCCGGTTTTGACTGGCGTGATACGAACGGAAAGCAAACCGTGCCTGCCCCCTTTCAAAATACCGGACTTACCTGTACCGTAACCAAACAGATAAAAAAAATATGGTTTGCCTCTCCGGATATTGCCGGGGGCCTATGTTCCGAAATACCTTTTACCCAGACCGGCCATTCAGTGAGTTTTCTCCTGCCTGCCTTGTTCTATTGGGATATGTTGGTTTTGGATTATGAATAATAAAAGTAACAGGATTAATATGAAGAGTGTTATCAGGATGATCATGCCGGGGATTATGCTACTATGTTTTTTTCTTCGTTCGGCTGCGGCGGCAGGAGATTCAGGGGACATACACCCTGGTAATTGCCGGTCTTTTACCAGGACCGGGAATGTCTTTGTATTTCATTGCACTAACGGAAGCAAAGTATCGGTAAAGGTATGCAGCCGGGAAGTGATTAAAATAAGTTATGCGCCTTCCGGTAGTTTTAAACGGAATAATGCCTCCTTCGCGGTGATAAAGGAGGACCTTGAAACAATAAGCGCCGGAACGGTTCAGATGCAGGAACAACGACAAACCTATGAGATCCATACCGGAAAGATTCAGATCCGGATCGGCAAAAGACCGTTCCGGCTGGATCTTTTTGACAAAGACGGGAAATTGATAGTGGGTGATTTTAAAGACAGCGGTCTGATCAGGGAAAAGGATACCGCTAAAATCATCTCGTATAAAACACTCCGTCCGGATGAGCAGTTTTTTGGTCTGGGCGAAAAAGCCGGCCCCCTGAACAGAAGGGGAAGGACCTATAAAATGTGGAACAGCGATCAACCCTGTTATGGCCCCGATCAGGATCCATTGTATAAAAGCATTCCATTTTTCCTGAGCAGTTACCGCTATGGGATCTTTTTTGATAATACCTATAAGAGCGAATTTATATTCGGCAAAAGATCGGCTGACGGCGGACCGGCCACCAGCGGAGCGGACAACAGCGGACCGGACAATAGTTTTTCTTTTGGGGCTGCCGGCGGAGAACTCGTCTATTATATTTTGGCGGGGAAAGATTATAAGGATATCCTCGAAAAATACAAACAACTTACCGGTAGCCCGATCATGCCACCAAAATGGGCCCTCGGATTTTCGCAATGCAGAGGATTGTACACGCGGGAGGACCAGGCCAGGAATATCGCCGCTGAATTCCGGAAAAGAAAGATCCCCTGCGATATTATTTACCAGGATATCGGCTGGACGGATGGCCTTCAGAATTTTTCCTGGAGAAAAAGAAATTATACCGATCCGAAAGGCATGCTGAAGACCTTGGATTCGCTGGGCTTTAAAATGATCGTTTCACAGGACCCTGTGATCTCACAGGCAACGAAGGAACAATGGCGGGAAGCGGACTCCCTTCATTTTTTCACTATAGACGTCCGTACCGGTAAATCATACGATATGCCCTGGCCCTGGGGAGGGAATTGCGGTGTCGTGGATTTTACCAATCCGGCCGTGGCCGACTGGTGGGGAGCTTATCAGCAGAAACCACTGAACGACGGTGTACGTGGCTTCTGGACCGACATGGGTGAACCCGCCTGGAGCAACGAAGATGCCGGCGATCGTTTGTTTATGAAACACTATGCGGGGATGCATGAGGAGATCCATAATGTATATGGGCTGACCTGGGATAAGATAGTTAAAGAACAATTCGAAAAACGAAATCCGGGCAAACGTATTTTCCAAATGACCAGGTCTGCCTATGCCGGTTTGCAACGATATACCTTCGGATGGTCCGGAGATTCGGGGAACGGAAATGATGTACTGGAAGGCTGGGACCGGCTTGCCGGGCAAATACCAGTCGGTCTTTCTGCCGGGATGGGTTTGCTGCCCTTCTGGGCCTGCGATATTTCCGGCTATTGCGGAGATATAAAAAATTATCCGGCCATGGCGGAATTGTATACCCGATGGTTGCAGTTTGGGGTGTTTAATCCGTTGAGCAGGGCCCATCATGAAGGAGATAATGCCGCCGAACCCTGGCTTTTCGGTAAGGCTTCCGAAGACGCCTGTCGGGCTGCCATTGAGTTGAAATACCAATTATTCCCTTATATCTATACCTATGCCAGAGTGGCGCATGATAAGGGTCTGCCACTGATGCGGGCCCTGTTGCTCGAATACCCTGACGATCCCGAGGCAGTAAAGGCGGACGGAGAATTTCTTTTTGGTAAGGAATTGCTGGTGGCACCCGTAGTTGAAAAAGGAGCAGTTACGAAAAAGGTATATTTGCCAAAGGGAGAATGGATCGGTTTTAAGGATGGTCAATTTAATGGCGTCCAAAAATATTATACGGGAGGGCAATGGGTGACCGTCGATGCACCTCTATCCGTCACCCCTTTATTCGTTCGCCGTGGCTCGATCATCCCTATGATGCCGGTTATGCAATTTATTCATGAACAAAAGTCTTATCCCGTTGCCCTCCATATTTACCCCCCCGCTCTTAATGAAAAGGCTTCTTTTGAATTGTATGAAGACGATGGCGAATCTTTAGGGTATCAAAAAGGAGAATTTGCCAGGACGACCTTCCGTTGCAGTACGATAAAGAAAGATGGTTATCGTTTTCAGATTTTAGCAAAACAAGGAAAAGGATACAGTACGCCGGGACCAAGGAATTTTTTATTGGAATTTCACGGGATGGTTAAGCCCGGATCCGTTATCCTGTCTAATCCGCGCCAGGCAAAAAAACATTCTGTCCCCATCCTATGGACCTGGAATGAAACGACCCATACCTGTACCGTTACTCTTCCTGATACCGGTAAGTCAACAGAATTGGAGATATTACCCCCCATCCCGGATTCGGCCTTCTTCCTGAAAAGGAGTACAGGTCAACCCCAGGCCTCACCTATATGGTACACGCAGGAATTCTCCCTTTACCGGGATAGTATCGTACAGCAACCCGGTTTCGTTTCCCATGCCTTGTCTTCCACCCGGCTCGTATCCAATTACAGCAGCCAGGGAAGTACCTTTAAAAGTTCCTCCATAAGTTTTAAATTCTGTATCAATGGGAAGGATAATGAAATGCTCTCCGGTCACGATCATCTCTTTAGTTATATACCCGGGAAAAACAAATCGGGTAACGGTTATGAAGAAACACCCCTTATCGTATTCGGAGAGCAATACGTAGATACGGCAATCGTACCCGCGAATGTCTTTCTTCCGGTGAATGCCAAATGGAAGGTCCGGTTGGATATGCGTCAGGTATTCAGGGCTTTCCATGAAAAAGGATTCTACACGAATTTTAAGGGGGAGAGGATCTATCAGCAGGATTTCCGCTCTGTAAGCATTGCCGGTAGTTCTTACCCCTTGATCTGGGTTTTTGATAATATCGCCAGCTACCCGGAATTACAAGTAAAGGACGATGACGGAGACGGAATCTATGAAGCGATCATTACCCTGAACCCGGCTAATCCTCCAGGGCAAAATCCAGGAAGCTGGAGTCTGACAAAGGATATATCTTCCTTTCCCCAATACCATTCGGATTATCCCATAACCGATGCAGTATACAATATGGCCCTGGAGGAAATGCAGAAGGCCATAGAACCGGATAGCACTTTCCGGACCGGCAAGGAATGGGCTGGTGTTTGGACCCGCGATATCAGTTACAGTATTCTTTTATCCATGGCCCGTCTGCAGCCCCGGGTTGCCCGGTATAGTCTGCTTAAAAAAGTGAATAAGAACGGGAAGATCATACAGGATAACGGGACGGGTGGCGCCTGGCCGGTTTCCACCGACCGGCTGATCTGGGCTGTTGCAGCCTGGGAATTATATCAATCCACCGGGGATAAGGATTGGCTGGAACAGGCTTACCGGATCATTAAAAATTCGATCGAAGACGATCTGCCTGTGATCTATGATCCGCTGACCGGACTGGTTAAAGGCGAATCTTCTTTTCTTGACTGGCGGGAACAAACTTATCCGAAATGGATGCAACCTGCCGATATTTTTGAATCGGAAAACCTGGGCACCAATGCTGTGCATTACCAGGCAAATAATATCCTGGCGCAAATGGCCGTCCTGCTGCATGATCCTGCGACGGCTGCTAAACATAAAATTATCGCGGAAAAAATTAAGACAGGGATCAATCAGTATATGTGGATGCCTGAAAAAGGATACTACGGTCAATACCTGTATGGCAGGGGTACCAAACAGCTTTCTCCCCGTTCGGAATCTCTGGGGGAGGCACTGACCGTTATTTTTAATATAGCGGACAGCGGCAGGAAGCAACAAATTCTCGGGCATACTCCGGTCACTGCATTTGGCATTCCCTGTATTTACCCGCAAATACCTGGCATCCCGCCTTACCATAATAACGCTGTGTGGCCTTTTGTACAGAGTTTCTGGTTATGGGCTGCAGCTAAAACCGGTAACGAACGCTCAGCTTTGGAAAGTATGGCCGATATATACCGGCCTGCTGGTCTATTCCTTACCAATAAAGAAAATTTTGTAGCTGATAACGGGGACTATCAGGGTACGCAGATCAATTCCAGTAACATGCTCTGGAGCCTTTCGGGGAATTTAAGTATCGTCTATTCCGTTTTGTTTGGGATGGAGTACCGGCAGGACAGCCTCGTCTTTCATCCCTTCGTTCCAAAGGCTCTTGCAGGTAAAAGAACACTTACGAATTTCTCCTACCGCAACGCACGCTTATCTATTTCAATGGAGGGCTATGGGAACCGAATACGTTCTTTTAGCATCGATGGGAAACAAACGGATCAAGCGGCCCTTCCAGGGGGCCTGAGTGGGGAGCATACGATTCATATCCTGCTGGCCAGTCAGCCGTTCCCGGAAGCAGCCATACATAAAATGGCAGATTATACTTCACCGCCTACACCGGAGCTCAGATTGACAGGAAGGGAGATCCAATGGGAACCGGTGGCAGGCGCGGTTTCCTACCGTGTATTCCGGAATGGAAAACCAGTTGCCGGAACGCAGAAGATATCCATGGCTGTGCCGGACACCGGCTATGCTGTTTACCAGGTTGAAGCAGTGGACACCGGACACCAGGCTTCCTTTTTAAGTGAACCTGTTTCCTTTTCTACGCAGGAGGCGGCTTTATACCAGGCAGAGGAGTATGGGCAAAAGGAGTCTTTGGAGGAGTCTTTGGAAACATCTTCGGTTGTTTGTAAGGGATATACCGGCAGCGGTTTTGCAGAGATCAGCACGAAAAGAAATACCCGTATGACAATCCCTGTCGTTATGGCAAAACCAGGAAAGTATTGGATTGATTTCAGGTATAGCAATGGGAATGGACCAACGAACACAGAGAATAAATGTGCCATCCGCACACTGAAGATCGACGGACTTTTCATCGGTTCTCTGGTTTTTCCACAAAGAGGTAAAGGGGAATGGTCAAATTGGGGTTTTAGTAATGGCTTACCTGTTCAGCTAAGAGCCGGTAAACATTTTATAACGCTCTCTTTTGAGCCTTACAATGACAATATGAATGGGGAGATTAACCAGGCGATGCTGGATTATTTGCGGGTGACGAGGGTTGAATGACCTCCCGATGATAATACGTTTAGAACCTGTGAAAGCCGACCACTTCCACGGATCTCCGTGGACGTTGATCCCAACCACCTTCCGGACGTTCGATCCTGCCGGTGTCGATAAAACGCAAAGTGGCATGTATATTCAAATAAGTTTCCCACCTTGCTTCCTTAAAATCATCGGAAAGTATAATTTCATTGGTGCTGTCTACGATGAATACATGCCCCATGCCATCGGTTTGGGGATTGGAATATCGAAGGATTCCGTTGATTTCTATCCCTGGCTGAGCCACCTCGGTTTTATGACATCCTGCCCAAAAGACGCAGGACAAACAAAAAAGGAACAATAGTTTTTTCATTAGAAAGATGTGCTTTTTCCTTAGACATCATTTTTCCACGGATCGTTGCCTGCTGTCTTGTTAAATCCTTGCATTCGATTGGAAAGAATTCAATTTAAATTGCGGTATTTAGCTTTTTATACCTAAATAAAACTGCACAAATATGCAATTTCTGACATTAGTGGAAACATTTAGGTATAGTTTAAGGGTTTACTATTAATTTAAATTTTTAATTCACAGTATATCAACTATTTATATTTTAAATTTTATTCGGTAAAATGCTGCTTAATGCAATAGGTAGCGGTTTTAGCAATTATATTTTTGTGCTATTTTGGTTACGCTGCTGCTATTTTTATTTTTTTTGACCGGAAAAACAATTCTACATTTGATTAGTTGCCGTTTTATGCGTTTTATTGCGTTTTTAAAATGACCACTCAAAACCAACTAATTAACTAATTGTTTATGAACAAGAAACTCTTTCTCCTTATCCTGGGTGTATGGTTCCTCGTGCATCCGGGTTTTGCCCAACTTTTTAATGTGACCGGAAAAGTAACCGCAGAGGATGGTTCTCCTTTATCCGGCGTTTCAGTAAAAGTAAAAGGCGCCCGTGCCGGGATCAGTACTAATTCCGATGGCTTTTTCTCCATCAAGGCGCAAACCGGGCAGATCCTGATTTTTAGTTTTGTAGGTGCTACACCGCTGGAAAAGGTAGTGGATGCATCAGGGGTTCTGAATGTGCAACTCATACAAGGCGCCCAAACATTAAGCGAAGTTGCTGTTACCGCCTTCGGCGTAAAACAGCAGGTCAGGAGCCTGGGTTTTTCCACACAGAATATTAAACCCCGTGAATTGGTTGAGTCACAACAGCCCAATATCGTGAATGCCATGCAAGGGAAGGTCGCCGGGGTGCAGATCACCAATTCAAGTGGTTCACCCGGCGCTTCTTCCAGCATTATGATCCGCGGGGGAAATTCCCTGAGCGGAAACAATCAGCCCTTATTCGTGGTCGACGGGATTCCCATCGACAACTCAACACCCGTGGGACAGGGTGGAGTGGTAGCTTCTTATGGTCCGGCTACCAACAGGGCCATTGATATCAATCCGGAAGATATCGGAAGTCTTACTGTGCTGAAGGGGCCCGCCGCTGCTGCGTTGTATGGCATCCGGGCTGCCTCCGGGGCGATTGTGATCACCACCAAAAAAGGATCCGGCGGAGCAGCCCGGGTAACCTATCAGGGAACGGTATCCCTGGACAAGGTCAATAAGCTGCCTAAATTGCAGGATAAATTCAAACAAGGGGCGAATGGCGTCTACGATCTTACTCAGCCTACTTCCTGGGGTTCCGCCTTTGCACCCGGTGAAACCATTTATGATAACCTGAAAGACTTTTTCAAAACTGCCTTTACCCAAAGTCATGATGTGTCGGTCAGCGGCAGCAACGACCGGTCAAATTATTATGCATCCGGTTCCTATTTTGATCAGGGGGCGGTATTCGATAATTCCCGTTTTAAAAGATCGTCATTCCGGATCAATGCCGATACCAAGATCGGAGAAAAAATTACGGTTGGCGCCTCAGCCAATTATGTACGAACGGAAAGAACTTATCTTCCCCAGGGCGATGGGAACGGAATAATGGGTGGCGTTTACTGGCCGAAGAACGATAATATGAAGAATTACCTCGATTCCAATGGCAATCAACGGGTCTTAAGTCCCGGAAGTTTTGATAACCCTTATTGGACCATTCAGAAAAAACCCATAACGGATCAGGTCAACCGTATCCTGGTGGTAGGTAATGTAGATTATAATCCTTTTTCTTTTTTGAATATTTCTTACCGGTTGGGAACCGATTATTATAACGACAGTTATAAGTCGGTAAAAATGCCGACGGGTTCCTTTAAAGGATCCGTTGATCAATCCATCAGTAATAACCAGATCACAACATCCACCCTGATCGTAACCGGAAAAAAATCCGTCAGGGATTTTAATTTCAGTCTGTCTGTTGGCCATAACCTGGAAAATTCGGTTTACCAGAGCACGACTTCGAATGCCGTACGTTTCATCGATCCTACTTTTCCCAGTATCAATAATACGGTTGCAGCGGATCGCTCCGTATCTGAATACCTGACACGCAGAAGGATCGTAGGTTTGTTCGGTGATTTCAATTTCGATTGGAAAGGGATCGTCTATCTGAATGCCAGGGGAAGGAATGACTGGTCTTCCACTTTGCCCGTAAGCGATAATTCCTTTTTTTATCCCGCCATCAGTACTTCGGTCATCCTTACCGACCTGTTGAAGGAAACCGGTGTACATTTTAATGACCATGTTTTTTCTTATGGCAAGATCAGGGCGGCCTACTCCGAAGTGGGCAAGGATGCTCCTCCGCATACGCTGACCACTTCGCTGGAGACGACTACCAATACATTCACGATCAATCCCAGGGGTTTTATCACCAACGCCAACAATGCTTTTGGCAATCCATCCCTGAGACCGGAATTTACCAAGGCATTCGAAGCAGGCGCCGATCTTCGTTTTATCGACAACCGTATCGGGCTGGATTTTACTTATTTCAGAAGCCAATCGGATAACCAGATCCTGGCTACCCGCGTCCCTCCTTCTGCAGGCGCCTTTCTGACCTATCTGAACGGGGGCTCGATCCGTAACGAAGGAGTGGAAATCGTGCTTAATGCCCGGCCCGTTGTCAGCCAGCATTTTCGCTGGTCCATCGATGTTAATTTTGCCCACAATACGTCCTATGTTAAGGAATTGCCAGGTCTGTTGACCAAGGTAGAGCTGTCCGATGCCTGGGTGAACAATAACGCCGCTGAAGCCGCCGCTTTCCTGCACGGAAGTTTATTCGGAATAAACGGACAATCCTGGAAACGTAATGCCACAGGACAGTTATTGTTGAATGATAACGGTTACCCGCAGGTAAAGGACTATTCGAATATCGGGGACCGCAATCCCCGATACACGGCAGGCATCACCAATACTTTCAATTATAAGAGTTTTATGTTCTCCTTCATGGTCGATATACGCCAGGGAGGAAAGGTCTTTAATGCCACCGAAAATACCCTGGTGGTCTCAGGCTTAAGCCGCAAAACACTGGACCGCGGAACCAAAGTTTTTGACGGGGTCATCGAATCCACCGGTAAACCCAATACTATTGCGGTTCCTTTAAGCCAGGATTATTACCAGCAGCTCTACGCTAGCCAGGGTTATGATTTTGTTGAGGATGGAGGCTGGACAAGACTTCGTTATGCTTCATTGAGCTATAATTTCCCGGCCAGACTTATCGGATCACAGATCAAGGGGTTGTCGATTACCCTGACAGGCCGTAACCTGATCCTGATCACCAAATATTCCGGTGTCGATCCGGAGGTTTCCGGCAGTGGCGCGGGAGTGGGCGGATCCGGTTCCTTTGGTTTTGATAATCTAGGCGTTCCTGCAACCAAAGGTGTAGACCTGGGCTTAAAAATCACGTTTTAATTCATCTGTACGGGCAATTATCCATACGAGCCGTATAAAATAAAAACATCAGCGTATGAAAAATTATATAAAGTACATGGACAAAGGAATCGCCGCCATTTTATTTAGCGGTTTGATGTTGTCTGTTTCCTGTAAAAAATACCTGGACGTAAATAAAGATCCCAATAACCCTTCTGTTGTATCGGCGGCTAATCGTCTCGTAGGTGCCATTACCACCTCCAATGGCGCCGCCATGTGGCGGGGTGCCAGGGAAGTAGCGGCCATCACACAATATGGTTGTGCGAAAACCCGGAACAACGCCGAAACCTGGCGTATGACCTCGGCTTATTTCCTGATGCAGAATACCTATGTGTGGTCGATGCCCAATTGTGTCGATATGATCAATTTAGGTAGAACGGAAGGCAGCCCCGTCTTTATGGGCGCCGGCGAAACCTTGCTGGCCGTCAATTTCGGGTTGCTGACCGATCAGCTGGGGAGTATTGTGGTGGATGATTTTTATAATGGAACGTCCCAGCTTAATCTGCTGCCCAAATTTCAGGACCAGCAAACCGTTTATCTGCGGCTGGATTCCCTGCTGAATGCGGCCATCTCCCATCTCAGCGAAACCAATAATAAGACCACGCTGAACTCGGCGGGTGGAGATATCATCTATAAAGGAGATGCCTCCAAATGGAAACGGTTCGCCTGGGCGCTGAAGGCCAGGTATCTGAATCATCTTTCCAAAAAAACAAGTCTCTACAATGCGCAGAAGATCATCGAGGCTTGCAGCAATGCCTTCAACGGAGATGGCATGGACGCTGAATTTGCCCATCTGCATGTAGATCCCAATCAGAATACCAATCTCGATACGGACAGAAATCCCTGGTTCTCCTGGGGTGGTTTCGATACCGGGGGTATTACAGACCCCAACAACCCCAATTACAATCCAAGATATCTTTCCTGGAGCCAGTTTTTTGTGAATATGCTGACCTCTTTCCCGGTTACCAATAATTTGTACACCGATCCGCGGATCGGCAAGATCATGCAGCCTGCTCTTTCAGACGGGCAATACAGGGGTCAGCGGTCGGGTGGCAAACTGACCGGCGGTCAGGGTTTATTACCCGATGGTCAGCCTGGTGATGCGACGAAGACCAATGCCAATGATTTCGGCAGGTTCAGCAATAGCGGCTTTTATACGAACGAGACTTCGGCTACTGCTTTTATAACCTATTCCGAAGTCAAGTTCATTGAATCCGAAGCGCGGTTACGGTCAGGTGATAGTCCCGGTGCTTTGGCCGCTTATGAAGAAGGCGTGAAATCCAATATGCGCAAAATGGGTGTTTCGGTAACGGATATAAACACCTATTGGGCCGCACAACTCGCCGATGGATTGAACGCTCACTTTAGCGATCTTACCCAGGGCCTGAGCCATATTATGCGGCAGAAATATATTGCCCTCTGTCTGAACCCGGAAACCTGGGTCGATATGCGGAGAGCCGATTACAGCCAGGATATTTACGGGCCATCCCTGGTTCGTCCACTGGATCTGAATTCGACTGTATTTACAGCTCCCAATCAATGGATACTGGCCCTGTGTTACGAGAGCAATGAGGAGGTACGTAACCCGGCTGCCATTCTTTCTGCCGGGGGCAATACACCTCAGGTCCGTTTGCTCACGCCGCTTTGGTGGGATACGGCGAATTAATAAAGCAGGTAGTAAGTATTATAACATGAGCAACACACAGACAAACGGAAGCCCTTACCTTAGGGCTTCTTTTTTTGTGGGCCTAGCCCACAAAAAAGCCGAAGGCCGACATTAGCGATTAAGGGCAGGGCAGTTATTTTTTGAAGAAAACTGCCCTGCCCTTAATTTTGTTTTATTCAGGGAAAAAAGAAATTTATGCGGTTTTGTCATTCAGTTTATATTAAGTCAATACCTCTTCTGCTGATCGTTCTGTCAATGGGTTCATTCTCCAGGGTTTTCGCGCAGATCCCTTCACAGACTTCATCAGGGAATTCCGACTTTGCAAAGATCGACAAACAACTGGAGGCCAGACTACGGGTACTGGTGGACTCTTTTCACGGCACTGCCGGTATCTATGTTCGCAACCTTAAGACAGGAAAAGAGGCTGCGATAAATGCGGATACGATTTTCCCAACGGCCAGCATCGTCAAGCTACCTATTTTGATTGGTATCTTCGATAAGATCCGTCAGGGCGCCTATACCTACCATCAACCGCTGCGCTACAGGGATTCCATGGCGCGTGGAGGTTCCGGCCTGATGCAATATTTTAAAGACAGTACGGAAACCGATCTGAAAACGGCGATTACCTTAATGATCACGCAAAGCGATAACGCGGCCTCTGTTTGGTGCGAAAAACTGGCTGGCGGAGGGATCGCCATCAATGCCTGGCTGGCTGCTCATGGGTTCGGAAATACGCGGGTGAATGCCCGGACCCCGGGCAGGGAAGGAAATAAAGAATTATATGGCTGGGGACAGACCACTCCCCGGGAAATGGCGGATCTGCTTGCGATGATCCGCCAGGGCAAGGCAGTCAGCCCGGAGGCGGACGAGACCATGTACCGCATCCTTACACATATTTTCTGGGACGAATATGCTCTTTCTCAAATACCGCGTACCGCATCCTTACACATATTTTCTGGGACGAATATGCTCTTTCTCAAATACCGCCTTATATACAGACGGCATCCAAACAGGGAATGGTGGATGATTCCCGGTCCGAGGTGGTGCTGGTAAATGCCCCTCACGGAGATTATGTATTTTATGTGGCTACCAGGAATAACAAAGATCAAAGATGGGTCCCCGAAAATGAAGCCTGGCAATTGGCGCGAAAGGTATCTGCCTTCTTATGGAATTATTACGAACCACATTCCGGGTGGAAACCCGCAGCCGGTGCAGAGAAATATTGGGAGTAGGCAGGTAGGTTCAGCAAGGCTATTTAAGGAAACGGGTATTATTCATGAATGCTCATGACTGGTACAGAACAATGAGCCGCGATTTTCTTTGCATGGCTCCTGTGAAATTCCAACAGACTATGTTTTTTGGGAAAGACCAGCAGAAGATCAATCTGATTTTTTTCTACATATTCGTTGAGCCCCTCTTCTACCTTTTCGGCGTGGATAAAATGGACATCCGGGAAAATATCCCTGAAATTGTCCTTGCGGGAGTTATAAGCGAAAACGGTTTGGCCTTCCAGTTGTCTGTCTTTTTCCCCTGTGCTGATATGGATCACTTCCAGGCTGGCCGAAAAAATTTCCCGGAGCTCATTCAGAAAGGCAACCTGCATACCGGCAGTGAGGTCTTTGGGATCACATGCCAATACGATCTTTTTTATGGGTTGGAAAGAGCTTTTTGCCGGAACGATTATTAGGGGATAATGTAAATTATGGATGGCGACCTGCGTTTTACGGCCTGCCAGTAAAGTTTCAAACGAAGGAACAGAATTGCCCATGATCACCGCAAACGGGTTTTTCCGGGCGCAAAATTGTTCAAGCCGGTATTCCAGCGATCCCGTTTCCAGAGAGATAAAAATATTCTGTTTGCCCTTTGTTCTTTTGAGCAATTCTTCCCAGATCTCCTGGAGTCCTTCTGCCCCGTTCTTTAGCATTTCTTCGAAGATGGCGTCGCTCATAGGGATTTCGGCCGGAGTAACGGGCATCTCTACTACATGGATCAGGTGCAGGTCAGCCTGTATAGACTGGGCCATATCCGCGGCATAACGGGCAGCATTGTTGGAACAGACTGAAAAATTGACAGGAACTACTATTGTTTTCATGTTATTTTTTTCGTTTTGTACAATTGTATTCGATTTCTGTAATATCAAAATTGGCATAACAAAAATCTCCTTCCTCCAATCTCCAGATAGCCTTCGCCTTTGTAGGAATATGTACGCCATTGATTTCCTTATATGCATCCATTTGAAGGATCCATGTTTCCAGCCTTTTTTTGTCCATGAATCTTTTTGTTTCCATTTCGGCTATTTCTCCCTTTTCATTAAAATGCACCTTAAACTGCAGGAGCTGATCGTAATATCTCAAATTCAACATCGCCGTTTGCTCGTCGACCGGTATCCATTTTAAGACTTTATCCGGTTTATTCCGGCCATCAGGCATCAGGTTTGTCGGGAACCAGACGCTTTCACCCAGCCATCTCAGCAATTCACCCTGATTATAAGCTACTCCTTCGCCCTTCAAAATCCTGAACAGGGACAGGAGATATACCTGTAGCCGGCCTTTTCCTTCTAAATAGGAATCGAAGGCGGTAAAATACCGGGTGCTTCCTTTCCAGATAAATCCTGGGTTTTCGGTAGTAAAATATTCTTCTCCCTCTATATTCGTCCATTTGCCTTTAAGGCCGGTCTTAAATTGTCCCGTATGTCGAAGCCTGACTGAACTGATATAGGGCTGTCCTTCCTTCAATACATACCGGAAATACCGCTGAACCGGGCCTGGCAATCCTGTTAGCCGGCGGAATTGAAAAGTTTTATGGCAGATATCCGGCGATAGGGATAACAGACGGGTTAGGTCTCTCTTATAATTCCTGTTCGAAAGAATTTTTCCCATTATTCCCGCCATTATCATTATTATCACTAAACTGATTACAATACTCATAACCGACATTTCAAGGTCTAAAATACCCGATAAAAGCCTTGCAAAACATGATAGTAATGGGAGGGGAACATGATCTTGCTCATTGTCTCTTAAATATCTTCCGGGTGATAATTGATATGCCGGGAAATGGGATGCAAACTTTCCCATCTTTCAACCGGAGAACCGATTATTACACGGTGATCACCGGCAAAACAGGGTATTTTAAGGTGATTACTTAACTTGGCGGCGATGATCAGTTTTAATTCAGTCTGCTCCTTGTTTTCCAACTGCAGATCGGCCTGAATGGAACCACCTATTTCTCTGATCAGGTGATTGTCATACAAAAGCCTCTCCAGTTCCCAGTCCAGGACCGTGATATCAAATTCCCTGTCTCCGGTCTTTTGTTTGTAACGGATAACTGCATTGTAAGAATGCTCTTTATAATCGAAATCAATAAAAACTTTTTTCATGATTTTGTATTTTAGTAATGTGCGATAAAAATCGGAAGATTGACTGTCTTTACGATAAGCCGGGCATGACTGGGTTTAAAGAACCGGGATAACATGGTCCTGCCGTAAGCTCCCATTACCACGATCCCGTTTTTTCTTTCAATAAGGTATGCGAATAACTGATCCGATGGCTCTCCTTTTAGTATGACGAACTCCACATGGGAATAATGATTTTTTAGCCATTCCTTCATTTTGAATTGTTCCTCCAGGGCTTCCCCGCCGTCCCGGAAAACGCTGATCACTATGGCTTTTTTGTCCTTCAGTTCCGGGAAAAGGTAAGTGAATTGTTTGATGGCGAATACCGAAGATTTTGACCCGTTATAGGAGAAAAGGATATCATCGATACTTTCGAAGCTGTATGGGGAAATGATGACGGGGCATTCGGCCTCCACCAGCACCTCTTTCACGAAACGCCCTGGAAGTACCTCGTTGTTTTGGGTGAAAGAAGTCTCCGGGTCAATGACTACAATATCCGCAAATCGGCTCTCTTCTACAATCTCCGTTGACGGCACGCCCCGGTCACGGTGAACCCGGGTCTGTACCCCCCTGCAGTCGCAGGCCACTTTAAAGGTCCGGATAATTTCTTCAGTAATTCTGGTTTCTTTTTTTTCTACCAAAGAACTTGATCCGGATGCGCTATTTATATAGGGCGACCCTTGTACTATCTTCATTACGAGTCTTTCTCCAAAATAAAGGTCTTCCAGGAATACGCCTGTCAGATGGGAACGGGTAAGGCTGGCCAGGTAACACGCAAAATCGATGCTGCTCATATTTATGTTCTGCGGGTCGAGGGCTAACAATATCTTATCCATGATTATTATTTTTATAAAGTAACAACGATCGGAGACGGATAAAAATGAGCAAGGTCATTGGTTGATGTGATTGTCATCATTGCTGAGGCATCCGGAATAAGGGTACCTTTATCCCATAAAACGGTAAACTATCTCTCCCCATCTAAAAAAGAAAATATGAAAGCATTAGTATACGAAGGTCCCGGGAAAAAATCATGGATGGACAAACCAAAACCCGTAATTAAGGAACCGACCGATGTCATTGTCAGGATCCTCCAAACGACGATTTGTGGTACGGACCTCCATATTTTGAAGGGGGATGTGCCGGAAGTGGTGAATGGCAGGATCCTGGGCCATGAGGGTGTAGGAGTTATTGAGGAGACTGGCAGCCAGGTCAATCATGTCAAAGTTGGAGATCATGTACTTATCTCCTGTATCACTTCCTGCGGCCAGTGTGCATATTGCAAAAAGGGCATGTATTCTCATTGCGAAAAGGGAGGGTGGATATTAGGTCACCTGATCGATGGTACCCAGGCAGAATTTGTAAGGATCCCTTATGCTGACAATAGCCTTTATAAGATACCTGCAGGCATGGATGAAGAGGCGCTGGTCATGTTAAGTGATATATTGCCCACCGGATTCGAATGCGGAGTCCTGAATGGCAGGATTCAGCCTGGAAATACGGTAGCTATTGTCGGAGCAGGTCCGATCGGGCTCGCTGCCTTACTGACGGCACAGTTTTACTCCCCAGCAGAAATAATCCTTATCGACCTGGATGATAACCGGCTGGAAGTGGCCAGGCAATTTGGCGCAACCCGGACGATCAATAGCCGGACTGAAAAGGCTATAGAAAAGATTATGGAATATACCGGCAATATAGGGGTGGATACAGCAATCGAAGCGGTAGGCATTCCGGCGACCTTTGAATTATGTCAATCCATCATAGCTCCGGGAGGGACGATTGCGAATATCGGCGTGCATGGTAAAAGTGTCGAACTCCACCTGGAAACTTTATGGTCAAAAAATATTACTATTACCACACGCTTAGTGGACACCGTTACCACGCCGATGTTGCTAAAGACGGTACAATCAAAAAAATTGACACCTTCCCTGCTGATTACTCACCGGTTCAGGCTGGAGGATATCCTTAAGGCCTATGATACCTTCCATCATGCGGATAAAGAAAAGGCGTTGAAAGTGATATTAGCCAATGATTGAGGGAAAAACCGGTTACTTGCCGTAATTTAGCCCGAATCTTCTTCAATCATGTTCAAGGAAAAATCACTTCCTGTACTTTTATTCTGTTCCATCGTTACGATAGCTTCTGCTGTATTGCAGTATCTCAACCCGGGGTTCAGCTTTTTTGACGGAGGATTGATCGCTGCCATCCTGCTGACCATCTTCCTGAAAAATGACAGCTACACGAAATTGTTCGGTGGAGTCAGTATCCTTTTGATCGTGATCGCCTCTTTTTACGATTATGAAGGGATGCTCCGTCAACAGGTAATTATGCAGCACCTGTTCTCCCTGATCATCGTCATCATGGCGACGATCTTCGTGTTATATGTAAAAAAACTGTACCGGTCCATCGAATCCGAACAACAACAGGTGAATGCCTTATTCGAGCACGCGACGGAAGGGATTATCCTTACCAACGATAAAGGAAAAATAGTGCTTTTAAATCCTGCAGCATCAAAGCTGTTCGGTTATGAAAAAGAAGAATTGCTGGGAGGGTCAGTAGAATTATTGATCCCACAGCGGATCCATCCTTCGCATGAAAAATACCGGGAGGGTTTTTATCATAACCCGGGGAACCGGACAATGGGGCATGGAAGGGATTTGTTTGCCCGTAAGAAAGATGGAAAGGAATTTCCGGTGGAGGTGAGCCTAAGCTATTACCAGCAAAAGAGTGCTCTTTTCGTTATCGCTTTTATCGTAGATATTACCCAGCGCAAACAAGCCGAACAGGATTTACTGGCCCAGAAAACCCAGTTGGAAAAGATTACGGAAGATGTCCGGAAATTAAACATCGATCTCGAAACTAAAGTGGAGCAAAGAACCTTGATACTTCGGGAAGCCTTGCAGGAGCTGGAACGTTCGCAACAGGAATTGAACGATGCGTTGAGCAAAGAAAAAGAGCTGAGCGAGATCAAATCACGTTTTGTGTCGATGGCTTCCCATGAGTTCAGGACTCCTTTAAGTACTGTCCTTTCCTCTGCAGCCTTATTGTCCAGATATACCCGGTCAGAAGACCAGGACAAAAGGGATAAACATATCAAACGGATAAAGGATTCTGTCAAACATCTAAATGGCCTGTTGGAAGATTTTCTATCCCTGGGAAGATTGGAAGAAGGGAAAATATTGGCGAAACCGGAAAGTTTCCTTGTAAATGATTTTCTGGAAGAAGTAGTGGAAGAAATTAAAGCGCTGGCAAAAGATGGTCAGACAATCGATTATGAATATTCGGGTGCGGGTGAGTTTTTTAGTGATAAACGCCTGCTCCGGAATATCCTCATTAATCTTTTGAGCAATGCAGTTAAGTTCTCTACGGAAGGAGGGAAAGTCCGGTTAAAGGTCTCGGATACACCGGCAAACGGATTAACCCTGTCTGTAACAGATCAGGGCATCGGTGTTTCGGAAGACGACCAGCAACACCTGTTCAGCAGTTTCTATCGTGGAACAAATGCCTTGAATATAGAAGGAACAGGATTGGGCCTTCATATTGTAAAAAGATACCTTGATTTGTTAGACGGCTCCATCCGGTTGGAGAGTGTTTTGGATAAAGGGACTACGATAACAGTTACCGTTCCTGAAGGGAAGGGCCGGGAGGAGCGAATGGATTAAGGAATGGGTTAATGTGTGGGTTAATGTGTGGGTTAATGGCAGGAGATCGTTTGACCCGGCTTCCCGGCCAGAACGGGACTGATGAAAGGGATGCCGAGGTTAAGACCCCGTAAAATGAGAAGGATACCCATGAAGGCGATAAAGACCGGTATGCTCCTTTTAACCCGGTTGCGAAAGGACATGTTGATGAAACGACTAAAATAACTCAGACCCAAAAGGACAGGCAAGGTTCCTGCTCCGAAAAAAAACATGAAGATCACCCCCTCTTTTATGTGTGATGTGCTGAGCGCGCCGGCAATGGCGAAGTAGACCATACCGCAAGGGAGCAGTCCATTAGCCATCCCCAGAAAAACAAAACTGCTTTTTGCAGGAGATTCCCAGAGCCTGATAATCCATTGCTGTAACCTGTAATATAATTTGCCCAATAAAACCGGTCTCGCCCTTTTCCTGTTAAATCTTTTTGTCATCACCCAAAAGAGGAGTACTAAACCAAGCGTGATCGAAAAGCCTTGCTGAAAACCGGCCATATAAATACGTTGACCCAGCAAACCGGACACAAGACCAAGGCTGGCATAAATGAAAATTCTTCCGGTATGATAAGAAAGGATAGCAAAGATCTGCCAGGGGCGGGAAAGGCCCTGGACCGGAAGGGCCATGACCAGGGGCCCGCACATGCCAATGCAGTGAAAGCTGCTGACCATCCCCAGAAAAAGACCTGCTGTTAGAAACTGCCACATAAATTTATGTATTCACTGCACCAAAAATGGCTGTTCCGTAAAATAACGAACGCCTTTGTTTTCCCATTGGACCTTTACAGTATAATTTCCAGGCCGAAGAGCTTCTCCTCCTGTTGTTATCTCCTGACGGGCTGCGCTGTCAGGCTGCAGGATCATATGCCTGTCTTTCGTTACATCAGACGGGCAATAAAAAAAGATAATCCCTTTTAGTCCGGAGCCCGTGTTTCTCATTTCCTCCGGTAATTGCAGGGATAGGATCCCTGCTTCCTGCCGTATTTTTAATTTGCCGGATAAGGCATTCGCTTTTTGACTTCCGTCTATCACCTCCTGGTAGACCAGTTCATCCCGGTAGTATTCCTTGTTGACCAGGTCCACAGGTGTTTGCATACACCGGTAGACCATATAGGAGATCATTCCGCCGAAGGAGGCGAAAACGAGTAATAATTTATTTCCCCAGTTCATAAAAGATGTATTAATGATTCTATAGCCAAACCTGTTTTTATCCTTTCCTTATTCTTTGTCCGGGACCGGCCCCAGGAAATTCGTCCTGATCTCGTCGATTTTTTGGTTGCCTTCGTATAAACCAAGACGGATGCTCGTCTTACGATCATGTATCCATTGGCGGGGGAGGATCACAAAAAAATTGCCGGCTCCCTCCTCTTCCTTTTTGACAGGAATCGTCTCTCCCCCGATTACCTCGATTTGCCCAATCGCGTCTTCCAGTTTCAAACGCAAAGGAATCTGCCGGATGGTCTTATTGGCGATTTTTATGGTATACAGATTGGATACGCTATCGGTGCCCCTTTCCTGGAATAACATACCCGGAGTACGCATAATGGTGGCATCAACATCCTTACGGCTCAGCAGGAGGGCCGACAGGATCATCACCAGAATACCAAGCAGACCGGTATAGAGTTTCATCCGCAAGCTGTATCGCAAGGGTTCGTTCTGGGAAATCCCATTTTCAGAGGCGTAACGGATCAGGTCGGTGGATCGGCCAGTCTTTTCCATCATATGGTTGCAGGCGTCGATACAGGCCGTACAACCTATGCACTCCATCTGGGTTCCATTGCGGATGTCGATACCGGTGGGGCATACTTTTACACATTGAAAACAATCCAGGCAATCGCCAGCATGACTTTCGGCTTTTTTGGTGAATTTTTCCCTTGGCTCGCCTCTCTTGTAATCATAAGCTACGATCATCGAGTTCCGGTCCAGCAACACGCTCTGCAAACGACCGTAAGGACATACGACGGTACAGGCCTGCTCCCGGAAAAATGCATATACCGAATAAAAAACGCCGGAGAAAACCAGAATGGAGAACAGCCCGCCGATATGTTGTGAAACCGGCTCGGTCATGATCTTTCCCAACTCGCTGACTCCGATGATATAGGAGAGGAAGGTATTGCCAATGATAAAAGCCAACAGGAAAAAGAGCAGGTGTTTGACGGCCTTCTTACTGAATTTTCCAGCAGACCAGGGCGCTTTTTTCAATAACTTCTGGGCAGCGGCGTCTCCTTCGATGAGGTATTCCACTTTTCTGAACAACATTTCCATAAAGATGGTCTGCGGACAGACCCAGCCGCAAAAAAGACGACCGAATGCAGCGGTGAATAAAACCACGAAAATAATGAAGGTGACCATCGTCAGGCCGAAGATGAAAAAATCTTGTGGCCAGAAGACCTTTCCAAAAATAATGAATCGGGCGCTGGGAATATTAAACAGGAAAAGGGGTCTTCCCTGTACATGGACGAACGGCAGCGTAAAAAAAAGAATAAAAAAACCCCAACTGATATAACTCCGCAGATTGTACCATTTTCCGCTTGGCCGCTGGGCGAATATCCAATTGCGCCTGCCCGTTTCATCTACGGTAGCCAGGTGGTCGCGATATGATTGATTCAATGTTTCCATGTCGGGAGGCTGGTTTTATTCATTTGGATATGGTGCCTTGGGGTGGTTTCGGGTTTGGAGGATGTGTACCTCCCAAAGATTTTACATAACTGGTGATCTGGGCGATCTGGGAAGGTGAATAATCGTCCTTCCAGCTTTTCATACCCTTTTCTGGCCACCCGTATTTGATAGTCTTGAAAATCTCCTGTATGCTGCCGCCATGCAGCCAATATTCGTCGGTAAGATTAGGGCCGACTCCGCCTTCTCCGGCTTTCCCATGGCAGGGGAAACAGGTTGATTCAAAAATTGCTTTTCCCGGTGCAAGCTGATCTGCCCCTGTAAGTAGTTTCACCGAATTTTCGTCGATGTTATTAGCCGCTTTTTTAAGATAGGCTGTTTTCTGTATCTCAGCCTGCTGCATGGCGATCTGGTATTCTTCACTGCTTGATGGCGCCGAGTGCGATACATGATAACGCCACATATACACACAGGCGAAAAGAATGGTGCAATAGAAGCCATATAACCACCAGGGGGGAAGACGGTTATCCAACTCGCGGATCCCGTCATAATCATGACCCAGGTCCAGGGATATTTCCTGTTCGAGCGGTTTGAACCGGTTGAATTTTTCCCACCAGTTGATAGGAGGGACCGCAAGGATTGCGGCTTCCCGGAGAATATCTTTTTTTTGTTTCTGCAGGGAAAGCAGGAATCGCAGGTTATAAAGAAGTACCAGCAAGATCAACATTTCCAGGAAAACCACGCTGGTCAGGGTATAAAATGCCGTATCCGTTAGGCCATTGACCATGGAGGAAACATTGGAAGCGGTAATCAGCGTTTGATCTCCGGCCGGCACCTGCGCTCCGGCAGGAGAAGTAAGGAACAGGGCTCCTGCCAGGAGTATACCGGCCATCTGGTATGTCCCGGAAGCCTTGTCCCTGGCTGCCGAAAATTGTGCAGCGCCAAGCAGGACATTCGCCAGCAGCGAGATTGCCAGAGCGAGGATAATGATGATGATGATCATGATTATCACAAAAGGGCTGTCCGTCGAAGGATGCGGTGGCGGGCCTCCTGCCCTGGCGATTGTTGCCAGCAATATTGTAGTTATGAGTAATCCAATTGTTTTGCCGGTTTTTTTCCGAAACAACATATAAAATAATTTGAGTTTAATCCAATGGAATGTGCCTGATCTCCTCGATCATTTTTTTATCCGCCTTTACTGTCCAGATCAGCATGATCAGAAAGAACGAACCGAAGAAGAGCAGGGAAGTCAGCCCGTATATATTGATGCCGCTTATTTTTTCGAGATAGTTGATAAATTTCATAACGAGGTTTTTATATCCTTGCCCATTCTCTGCAGGTAGGCGATCAGGGCGACGATTTCTTTGAGTTCTCCGGATGGAACCTTATCTCCTTTTAAAGAGGTGCGGATGCCGGCGGCCTGGAATTGCAGATCTTTATTTGCAATCTCCGCATAGCCTTCTGGGTAAGGGACCCCCATTTTTTGCATCGCCCGGATCTTTCCCGGCGTGCTGGCTGTGTCGATGGTATTATCCAATAACCAGCCATAGGAAGGCATTATGGATCCCGGAGACATGGATTGCGGATCCATCATATGATTATAGTGCCAGCTGTCGGGATATTTCCCGCCTATCCTGGCCAGGTCGGGCCCGGTCCTTTTGGAACCCCACTGGAAAGGATGATCGTAGACGAATTCACCTGCTTTGGAATATTCCCCATATCGGGCGACTTCGTCCCGGAAGGGGCGGATCATTTGGGAGTGACAGAGATAACAACCTTCCCGGACATAAATATCGCGGCCCTGCAATTCAAGGGGAGTATAAGGTTTTACACTACTGATGGTCGGGATATTGGATTTTACGAGGAAGGTCGGTATCAGTTCGAGAATCCCCCCTATGGCCACGGCGATAAGGCTGAAGACCAACATCTGCATGGGGCGTTTTTCAATCCACCGGTGCCAGTATTGTTTACCATGTGGTTGAGCGGCTGCGGACAAAGGAGCCGCTTCCGCTAATTCATTGGGCATAAAGGCCCCTTGTCTGATCGTTTTACGCAGATTGTAGATCATCAGCAAAGCACCAATAAGATAAAGGGCGCCACCCAGGCTGCGGGTGATATACATAGGTAATATATGCGTGACGGTTTCCAGGAACTGGAATTTTAATTGTCCTTCTTCCGTGAAGGTCTTCCACATCATACTCTGGGTGAAACCTGCCCAGTACAGGGGAACTACATAAAGAATGATCCCGATGGTGCCGATCCAGAAATGGGTTCCGGCCAGCTTTTTGGAATAGAGCGGTGTATTCCACATTTTTGGAATTATCCAGTATAAGACTCCGAATGTCAGGAAACCATTCCAGCCCAGGGCGCCTACATGCACGTGGGCGATCGTCCAGTCCGTAAAATGAGAAATGGCATTTACATTCTTCAGGGCCAGCATGGGGCCTTCGAAAGTTGCCATCCCATAACAGGTAATGGCGACTACGAGAAATTTCAGCACGGGCTCTTCTCTGACCTTATCCCAGGCGCCCCTGAGCGTAAACAATCCGTTCAGCATTCCTCCCCAGCTTGGTGCTATCAGCATTATGGAAAAGACGACCCCTAAGGATTGCGCCCAATCGGGTAAAGCGGTATACAGAAGATGGTGTGGACCGGCCCAGATATAAATAAAAATGAGGGCCCAGAAATGGATGATGGAAAGACGATAAGAATAAATGGGCCTGTTGGCCGCCTTGGGTAGAAAGTAATACATAAGCCCCAGATAAGGGGTGGTCAGAAAAAAAGCTACAGCATTGTGTCCGTACCACCATTGTACCAGGGCGTCCTGCACCCCGGCATACCAGCTGTAACTTTTCCATAAGGAGACCGGCAGTTCAATGGAATTGACGATATGGAGCATGGCCACGGTAACCCAGGTGGCGATATAGAACCAGATGGCCACATAAAGATGTTTTTCCCTTCTTTTTAAGATGGTACCGAAAATATTGACACCGAAGATCACCCATATGACGGTGATGGCAATATCGATCGGCCATTCCAGTTCTGCATATTCTTTGCCGCTGGTCTTACCGGCCCATAAGGTGATGGCGCCGGCTACGATGATCAGTTGCCAGCCCCAGAAATGGATCTTGCTGAGCGTGTCACTGAACATTCTTGTTTTGCAAAGACGCTGCAGGGAATAATATACCCCCATAAAGATGCCATTACCCACAAAGGCAAAGATTACAGCATTGGTATGTACAGGTCGCATACGGCCAAAGGTTGTGGCAGGAAGCCCCAGGTTCATGGGAGGGTAATAGAGGGCAATGGCGCACCATAGCCCGGCCAGCATTCCTACTATACTCCAGAACAGGGTTGCGTAAGCGAACCATTTTACTGCTTTGTTGTCATAATAAAATCTTTCTATCTGCATACGGTGCTGTTTCGGTGTTGGGGAATCTCCCCGTTGAATTTTATTTATTTAAGATGGCTTTACTATTTTTGGCTGATCAGTGGCGCCAATAGGCAGGACAGGTGGCGGAACAGGCGTCGGGTCTTCGAAGAGGATACGGCGGGGAGGCGAATATCCATCCTCGAATTGCCTGTTCTTTACGCTCCAGATAAATGCCCCCAGGAAAAGAACGGCTACCGAGAGACTGGCGAACAACAGGAGAATAATGGCGCTCATATATTTCTTTCCTGTAAAACTATATTGCCGTGTGTGAATAAGAGATGATCTATCTCAACTATCGGGATGATCTGTCTCAAGGACCGGAATAAATTTTTCAAAGCCTCAGGTGTTTAGCCATCAGCTTACTGCTACCATAGGCGACCAACAGGATGCTGAGTGAGCTGGCGGGCATCAGCAATGCGGCAATAAGAGGAGAGAGATTTCCCTGTACGGCAAAAAATAACCCGATAAGGTTATATAGGATCGATACTATAAAACTGGCGATGATGATCCGCTTGTTGGCCACGCAAAGCCGGATGAATTTGGGAAGAAGGAACAATTGACCGGCCTCCAGGATAGCATCGCTGGCGGGTGTGAAATGATTGGTATTATCGGACAGAGCGATCCCGATATCGCTTTCCTGCAGGGCCCCGGCATCATTCAGGCCGTCACCGATCATCATGACCTTCCTGCCCGTACCTTGTAATTGCCGGATGTAATCGGATTTATTTTTCGGAGTCTGGTTAAAAAGGAGATTTGTATCCCGACCCAGCAACTTTTCCAGGTAGGGACGTTCATTTGCATTATCCCCGGAGAGGACCGAGACAGACTGCCCGGGTCTCAATGACCGCAGCATTTCAAATATCCCTTCCCGGTAATGATTGGCTATGCTGAAATGTCCAAGGAGGATCCGGTCGCGGGAAATGTACACCCCCGTACCGAAATTATCCTGCCCCTGTTTATTCCCGGTTACATATGACCGGGACCCAATTGCCAGTTTTATGCCATTGACAGACCCTTCCAGACCTTTTCCCGGTACTTCCAGGAATCCCATGAGATCGAACCTTTTTCTTTCAGGGTTATTTTTTTGCGCCCACTCCAGATGTTGCGCAAGGGCGCGGCTCAGGGGATGGGTAGATTGAGACGTAAGGAGGGCCAGGCCGCTTTGTTCCTCCCGCGTCAGGGGTGTTCCTTTATATACCATTTCCTGTTGCCCGTTTTGCGTGAGGGTTCCCGTTTTGTCGAACACGATATGGGAGACATCGGCTATGCGTTCAATGATCTGTGCATTGCGCAGATAAAACCGGTTTCTGCTTAAAATGGTCAGCATATTCCCGTTGGTGAATGTACTGGATAAAAGAAGGGCGCAGGGACAGGCGATGATCAATATGGCGGTGACGGCATTTCCGATCTTAGCCGGATCATGAAATCCCCAATACAAGACCGCGGCAGCAGCGATAGCCAGCACGATAAACGTGAAGTTCCGGCTTAGCAGATGGACAAAGGAATTTTTACCGGAACTGTCGGTGAGACTGTTTGCCGATCCTTCTGTATCTATGGAAGGTTGATCCTTGTCCTTCCTGTTCCATAGCTGGGTCAGGTAGCTTTGGACTACTTCTTTGACAACCAGGATTTCGATGACTTCCCCGGTTTGCTTGCCCCCGGCATAGACGATTTCTCCGGTATTTTTTATTACCGGGATCGATTCTCCGGTTACAAAGCTGTAATCGATCAGCGCCTTTCCCCGGGTTAGGATGCCGTCAGCCGGTATCAGCTCACCATTATGAATGCGAAGCGTATCACCGCACCGGATATCCGGAAGGCTGGTGGGGATCTCTTTATGGATGGATGATATTTTATCTTCCTTTAGTACACTGACAGCGATGGGAAAATAGGCCGTATAGTCCCGGTCAAAAGCCAATTGCCGGTATGTTTTGTCCTGTAATACCCTTCCGGCGAGCATCAAAAATACAATACCGGTCATGGAATCAAAATATCCCGGCCCTGTGCCGGAAAAGACTTCATAGACGCTGCGGCAAAAGGTTATGAGGATGGCCAGCGCGATTGGACCATCGATATTCATAAATTTGTGACGGATCCCTTTCCAGGAGGAAATAAAAAAGGGTTGTGCGCTGTAAAAGAATACAGGCAGGGATAAAGAGAAATTGAGATAACGAAAAAGGGTTTGAAGGGATCTTTCCGATCCATCCAATCCCAGGTATTCCGGGAAACTTAACAACATAATATTGGCAAAACAGAATCCTGCAATCCCCAGCTGATAGATTATTTTTTTTGAAACCACCGGGGGAGCCTGTCCCAGGTCACGCAGGCTTATATAAGGCTCATAACCCAGGGAGGTTAACAATTCCGCCAGTTCCCGGAGGGAAATTAACCGGTGATCGAAGATGATAAAGATTTCTTTGGCGGTAAAATCCATCCGGGAAGAAAGGACACCCTGATGTAACTGGGGTAGATTTTCCAGTAGGTAAAGACAGGAACTGCAATGAATTTGGGGAAGATAGAACGTTACATGTGTTTCGGCTTCATTATGAAAAATGATCAGCCTGCCGGCAATTTTTTCGTCATGCAGAAAGGCGAATTTGTCTTTTCTTACCGGAATACGCCGATTTATTCCGGATCGTTCATTAAGCTGGTAATAATCGCAAAGGCCCTTCCTGTCCAGTAATTGGAATACCATTTTGCAGCCTTCGCAACAAAACAAGTTTTCTCCGACCCTGAAGTCATCCGTCCCGCAATTTTCTCCGCAATGAAAACAGCCTGTCTTTTTTTCTGTGATTGTTCCCATAACCTTATATGTAAAAACTACCGGGGGCAGTAAATAAGTTAGAAGCAAGATAGGCTTCCGAAGTAAAAAGGGAAATGACGGATATCAGGAATTTCCCTGATCCTGATCAGGTATTCGCAGCCTCAAATTCTTAGAATTGCGAAAGTTTTTATCTTAATGTACCTTACCAGTCAAAATCTCCAAAAAATATGCGCAGATTGCTCGTTATTGATGACCATGACGATATCCGGGAGAATATTGCGGAGATCCTGTCTCTGGCAGGTTATGAAACCCAGACGGCTGAGAATGGAAAAAAGGGTGTGGAAAAAGCACTTAAAGAAACGCCGGACCTCATCATCTGCGATATTATGATGCCGGAACTTGATGGCTATGGCGTTTTACACCTGTTGCGGAAGAACCCTTCCACCGAGAATATTCCCTTTATCTTCCTTACGGCCAGGACGGAACGGGGCGATTTCCGCAAAGGGATGGAAATGGGAGCAGATGACTATATAACTAAACCCTTCGACGATATAGAACTGTTGAATGCCATCGAGATCCGTCTCCGGAAATACGATATCCTCCAGGCAAAATATTCTTCGGATGAAAAAGGAGCCAACAACCTGATAAAGGATCTGAACACCTCCGGCATGCTGAATATGAAGATGGATCTGTATGAAACGGAAGAATTATCAAAGAAAATATCCCTTTATATAGAAGGAAGAAGGCCCAGGTTCCTGTACTATCTCAAAAAAGGAAAAATTAAGGCTTTCCGTGTTCATGAAGACGGGAAGGAATATATCACTAATCTCTACGCTGCCGGGGATTTTATCGGCTACCTCCCCTTGTTGGAGAACAAACCCTACGAGGATACGGCAGAAGTCCTGGAGGACGCTGAACTGGCCATGATTCCCAGGGAGGAATTCCTGGAAGCTATTTATAATGATATCAGGGTTGCTTCAAAATTCATCGGCCTGATTGCGCAGAATGTTCATGAGAAGGAGGAGCGCTTGCTGAATCTTGCTTATGGTTCCCTGCGCAAAAGAGTAGCCAAAGCCCTGATCGATATCGATACGAAATTCATTAAAGAAGGGGAAAGGGGCTCAGGCGCACCCCTGGATATACCCCGGGAAGATATAGCCCAGTATGTTGGAACGGCTACGGAATCCCTGATCCGTACCCTTAGTGATTTTAAGGCAGAGAAGCTGATCGAGATCCGGGAGGGAAAGATAAGGATTACCGATCCGGCAAAATTGAAGAACTTATTGTATTAAAGCCTCTCCGTGTTCATTTTGCTGCGCTAGTGTCCAGTGTCTGGTCATGCGGGTCTCGATCCAGAGATTGCCACTTTTCCGGAAAACCTGTGCGGAAATACCGAACCGGGTTTCCAGCATTTTTTCCAAGTCTATAACTTTCATGGAATCGGAGACTTCCATTTCATTCACTGGTTCATTCCGGGGAATTTTCGCGGTTTGTAAAAACTCAATTTTAAGGAATGGATAGGTTTTACTGAATTCCTCCTGAACCTGTTTGATAAGATGATATTTGCCGATGAGAAATTTCATTGATTATTTTTGCCGGTTTCGGTACTAAAGATATCCCGAATGTTATCCTGCTTTGATGACTATTGTCAATAAGTCTCATGATTACTGTCATAATTTCGCGGGAGAAGATTACCGCTTTTTCGGTAGCTTTAAATCCAATTTGTAAAACTGCGGGCTTCATGAGAAATCACCTGTTTTCATTCGTACTGCTTATTTGTCTTTTTGGGTTCGGCTCGGTTCAGGAACCGCTACGCGAACCGCTGACTGTAAAATTTGAAAACTCCGCCTCTTATCGCTGGCTTAATAAAAAAGTGTTGGATAGCCGCCTGCTGGACGATATGGAAACACTTGACAATTGGAGCGGCTACACGGTTGGCGGAGATCCGATCGTGGATGCACGGGTAACCAATAAGGCAAAAGAAGCTGCTAATGTAGCTGATGTTTCCCTGAGTTCGGAACAGGTCCATAGCGGAAAACAATCCCTGCTGCTGCGTACACCCACCCGGCTCGAAGGACCGGCTCCCAGGAATGGCCGTAGCTGGGGGCGTTCTGGAATAAAACGTCATTTTGCCGGGGATGACTGGTCCGGGTTCAACCGCCTATCTTTCTGGATCTATGCCAACCTGCCGGGATTTTATACGACAGCCCTGGATCTCCGGCTTTATAATAACGGCAAACAAAAACTGCCCGGGCTTTTTGGCCAGGAAGGAGAAACCTCTATCATCCTGCGTAATCATGAATGGAATCATGTTGTCTGGGAAATTGGAAATGTCGCCAGGGACCGGATAAAAGATTTTGAAATTTCCTACGGTTTATCCGGTAGTGGGCCGGGGGAAGCCGATTCCATTAAATTTTTCTTTGATCGTCTGGACCTGGAACGGGTAGAACCGGACAAGACCGAAGGCTGGGAGGTATGGCCGGGCAGGATCTCCTATAGCCATGCCGGTTACCAGGCAGGGGGAGAAAAAACGGCTATTGCCAATGGCCTGGATGCTGCCGCTTTTGAATTGATCGATCAGGCAAACGGAGAGGTTGTTTTGTCAAAGCCTGTCCGGAATGAAAATACGCATTTGGGGAATTTCCAGGTAATGGATTTTTCGGAGATTCGCCAACCAGGGACTTATGTGCTCAGGGCAGGAGCGGTAAGCACACATCCCTTCCCGATAGGAGGAGAGGTATGGGAGTCTTCTGTCTGGAAAGCGCTCAACTTTTTCTATACGGAACGTTGTGGCGCGGAAATTCCCGGTGTACACGGTGTCTGTCACCGGGACTGGATCTGCGTACATGATAATAAAAGGATGCTGATCAATGGAGGCTGGCATGATGCGGGAGACCTTACCCAGGGTCTTGGCAATACCGGCGAGATCACCTATGGGCTTTTTAGCCTGGCGGAACGTTTGCATGAGCGGAATGAAAACCCGGCCTTATATGAACGGGTCCTGGAAGAGGCCAGATGGGGTTTGGACTGGATCCTCAAAACGAGTTTTGGTGATGGTTACCGAAATGCTGGTTCTATCAGCAGCCGCCGGACAAACGGAATCATAGGTGACGATGACGATCTGTCCGCTACAGCCCGAAATAATCCCCAGGATAACTTTGTGGCCTCAGCCGCAGAGGCCATTGCCGCCAGGGTTTTGAAGGAGAGCGATCCCAGGCTTGCCGCACAGGCGTTGAAAACCGCGCAGGCGGATTGGCAATTCGGAGTAGCCGGAATGGATAGTATCAAAAATAAGCTTATCAAATCTCCGGGCAGAGGAGCTTCAGCCGGAGTTACGGAGGGAATATGGACAGGAACATTTGATTCTGACAATATTGAATTCGAGACGGCCGCCGAAGGAATACTGGCCGCTGTGGATCTCTGGAAGGCCACCGGTGATCACCGGTATGAAAAGAAAGCCGCAGACTGGTCACAACTGATCGTAGGCGCGCAGCAGCGGAAAAGAACAGACTGGGATATCCCGTTGACAGGGTTCTTTTATACCGGGCGGGAAAAGGATCGGGTGCTTCATTTTGTACATCGCGGCCGTCAGCAGGCGCATATCCTTGCCCTGACTGAACTTTGCCAGGCTTTCCCGGATCATCAGGACTGGATGAAATGGTATTCCGTAGTGACCCTCTATTCAGAATATGTCAAGACGGTAACCAAGTATACGGAGCCCTATAAGGTGTTTCCAGCATCTATCTATAATGACAGCGAATACCGGAAGGTGCCCGAAAGCCGTCGGGAATCTTTTCGCAAACAGGTGTTGAACGGCGTTCCTTTAGGGAAAGGTAATTACCTGCGTTTGTTCCCGGTGTGGATGGACTACCGGGGGCATTTCGGAACGATCCTGCCGGAGGCCCAGGCCCTGGCAGCGGCTGCACAATTGAGGGGCGATCTTCCTTCCGCCCGTCTTGCCACGCACCAGCTGGAATGGGTGATCGGACGCAACCCTTTTTCTCAAAGCATGATGTGGGGAGAAGGGTACGATTATGTACCGCTGTATACCCCATCTTCCGGGGATATGGTCGGCGGCTTGCCGGTTGGAATCCAGACCCGTGAAGAGAACGATGTGCCCTATTGGCCGGTGCAGGCTACCTGGACGTATAAAGAAATCTGGGTGCATCCGGTAGCCAGATGGGTTTGGCTGATGAAGGATCTCCTGGGCCCGGCGCTGGTAGAGGGACAGGCTGCCGGAACCATCGTGTTTAAAGAACTGACTACCGGGCAGGAAACTGTCGTTGAACCCGGCAGGAATAATTCAACGTTCAGGGTTATGATTCCTGAAGGAAAATATATCGTTCGTTGCCAGGGAGAAGAACAAAGCCTGAATTGTTTGCCGGGGGCTTCTTATCATCTGGATCTTCGACCGGGCCGGATGTCTTTTGAAGTTACTGCAGTTACCTCAGCGAAAGGAGAGGTAACTATTCAGTTAAATGCACATGGAACGGGGAGTCATCATTTCACCATACGAGCGGATAACCTTAGTTTTTCCGGTAACAAACGATCCCTGATCCTCCAGCCGGGCCGTGATGGAAAGCTGGAGTGGCGGGCTACGATCGCTGCACAAGATACGCCATGGGTGCTCGTTGTGATACCGGACGATGATCTGACGCAACGAAAAGAGGTGAGAGGTGCGGCCTGGGAACATTAGCGAAGGAAACTCCTGAATTTTGTATCGACCGCTTTTCTATCTGCTGACCCCATTGCGGAAAGAATAATAGAACCGTTCCAATAAACGTTTGTTCTGTGTTATAATTAGTGCCTGTGATTTCAGACCATAGCGATATTGGATCTCTTTTTTATAATCCGTCATAAGACCTTCCGGTAAGGTGATAGTGGCCAGAAACCCGCTGTCCGTTGAGATTTTGGATATATAATCCAGATTCCCATTTACGACTCCGAACTCTTGGTAAGGATAGGCATCGAATCGAAGCTGTACTTTTTGACCGGCTGTAGCCTTGCCCAGATTATACTGGGGGAGATTCACCTGGGCATAATAGTGGGTATTAAAAGGATTTACAAAACCCAGGGATCTTCCGGACTGGATAAACTGATTTTCCTGGAGAGGCACGATAAAAACTATTTTTCCCGCGGATGGCGCCTTAATGATAAAACGGCTGATCCAGTCATCTACGAGGCTTTTGATCGTTTGTAATTCCTGCAGAAAAAGAACCTTCTGCTGGCTGATCGTATGCTCCAGTTCATTAATCTCTTTTTCTTTGTTGATCTGCTGGTTTTCATTGGTGAGTATGGCACTGTTCAGTTGAGGAAGACTCAATTGGCGATTAACCAGCCTGCTTCTTTGCTGCCGGAAATCCTCTTTGGAAATTACCTTATCTGCGTATAAGGAATTGCTGGAATCAACGGACTCCTGTGTCAGCTGTATATCCTGTTGGGTAAGGTCATTTTCTTTTCTCAGGGAAATGTTGAGCTTACGCAGAAAACTCAGATCCGCCAGGAGCGTTTTTTTCTTTTGATAATAGTAACCATTGACCAGGTAATCGTTAAACTGCATCCAGGAACCGGTAAAATGCTGGTAAGCCGTTTGCAGTTCTCCCAGGTTGAAAAAATGATCGATAAAAAGCCCGGATACTTTTTCCGTTTCATTTTCTGCCACCAGACCGATCCCTTTTTTGAGCAGAGACGACAAGGTGATGACGTTCTCATGGCTGGCTGTACTTTGGATCCAGGCTATCATTTGATCCTGTTGTACGATTGTATCGTTGTTCACGAATAACCTGATCAGTTTGCCATCCTGACGGGGCATAATTTCCATAGGCGCATTCGTTGCCGTCAATTTGGCGTTGGATTGAATGATGTCGGGATATTTGATGAACCAGGAGCTGGCCAGCAGCAGCAATAACAATAACAGAAAGAGCCATAAAGCCCAACGGGACAAAAAATCAGGCCTGGCTGAAATAAGTTCGGTGGCGGCTTCAGAGCGGCGTGGTTGTTCAGTTGGCATATTTTATAGTTAATTATGCATAATGTTTGTGCGGTCTTTTTACCCCAGGTCCAATTGATTTTTTACCAGTTCGAAATATTTTCCTTTTGCGGCCGACAAGGATAGATGGGTTCCTTCTTCCACAATACGGCCCTTATCCAGTACGATGATCTTATCGGCATTTTTTACGGTACTCAGCCGGTGGGCTACCACGACCACGGTTTTGCCGGTAAAGATCTGCTCCAGGTTCTCCACGATCAGTTTTTCGTTATGGGCATCCAGGGCATTGGTTGCCTCGTCAAAAAACAAATACTGCGGATTATGATAAATGGATCTTGCGATCAGGATCCGTTGTTTCTGTCCCTGGCTTACGCCCATTCCATTTACGCCCATTTGTGTTTCAAAACCATTAGGAAGGGATTCGATAAAAGGTAGGATATTGGCTATTTTGCAACAACGGATTAACCGGGCCTGATCGACAATGTCTTCACCCACTACGATATTGCTCGCAATGTTGTCGTTGAATATAAATCCGTCCTGTAAGACTGCCCCGCATTGTTTGCGCCAGAAGGAGGGGCTGAAGTGGCTGAAGTTAGTTTCCCCCACCCTGATCTGACCGTTAAAATCTGCATAGAACTTTAACAGCAACTTGATTAATGTGGTTTTACCGCTTCCGCTCAGTCCTACGATAGCCGTAGTTTTTCCCTCCGGTATTTCGAGATCGATGTTATCCAGAACGGGCTCATTTCCGGCACCCGGATAAGTGAAGGACAGATTCTCCAACCGGATCGTTTTTTGGTCGGGAAGGGCTCTTATATAGTTTTTGGAAAGATCTTCCTCATCTTTCAATTGATGGATCTCATTAAGGCGTTCCATACTGATTTTGGCATCCTGGGCACTTTGCATGAAGGAGACAAAGTGTTCGACGGGGCTGGTCAATTGCCCGATTATATATTGCACGGCCAGCATGGCTCCGAAGGTCAGCTCGCCCCGGATGACCAGACGGGCGACGATAAAAGTGATCACGGCATTTTTTCCTTCGTTGATCAAAAGAGCGCCCGCCTGCTGGACCTGACTATAGGAAAGGCTTTTAAAATTTAGTTTGAAGATCCCGGCCTGAATATTTTCCCATTCCCATCGTTTGGGCTGCTCTGCGTTATGGAGCCGGATCTCCTGCATACCCTGAACTAATTGCAAAGTGGCATCATTCTCTCTGGACGCAATGTAAAAGGTCTGGTAATTGATCTTGCGTCTGACGCGAAGAAAGATCCGGACCCAGACGAAGTACAGTATACTGCCCAGCGTAAAGATCAGGAATAATTGCAGGTTGTATAGTGCCAGTACGATCGCAAAGATGACAAAATTAAACAGGGAGAACAGGATACTCAGCGTAGTATCGGTTAAAAAGCCCTGGATCATTTTATTGTCATTCAATCTTTGCAGGGTATCCCCGGTATGCCGGCTATCGAAATAGGAGAGGGGAAGACGGGTCAATTTAATGAGGAAGTCGGACAGGATGGACAGGTTGACGACTATGGATATTTTCAGGAGTAACCGGCTTCGGATGAATTCCACAATGGCCCTGCTGAAAATAAGCATCAATTGGGCGATGAGCACGATCACTACATATTGCAGATTCTGGGTATTGATACCCGTGTCTACGATACTTTGCGTAAGGAAGGGAAAGATCAGCTGGAATATGGAGGTGATCAATAAGGCGATGAGCACCTGGAAGACCTGCCAGCGGCAGGTCTTAAGATACTGTAAGATCAACCGCCAGCTCAGTTTTTTTTCTTCTTCTCCTTTTTCCATATAAAAGGCTGGCGCAGGTTCTAATAACAGGGCTGTTCCGGTTTGTTCCCCCTGGGCATTGGTGGTACTTATCCAATGATTGAGGAACTCATGACGCGTATAGGAGGAAATGCCATCGGCAGGGTCCGCACAACGCTGGATGTCTTTGTTTCTTCTCCACCGGGCTTGGGGAAGGAGCACTACAAAGTGATGATGGTCCCAATGAAGGATACAAGGCAATGGGGCCTCCAGCGTCAATTGTTCATAATTGATCTGTACGCATCTTGTCCTGAAACCTATTTTCTCAGCGGCCTCGCTGATGCCGAGGAGGGAAACGCCTTCTTTGCCAAAACCAGTGATCTTACGCATGCTGTCCGCATTGTAATGCCTGCCATAATAACGGGCGATCATCCGCAGACAGGTTGGTCCGCAATCCATGGCATTCAGCTGTTGGTAAAAAGGGAATGATTTCATGCGTTGTTATTGAGCGGTTTGAAACAGGAGACCGGAAATTTAAAAAACCTGTTTTTGCAGGACTGGTATACCCGGTTCCGCAATCAGAGGGATCAATAGTTTCAAATCGTTCAGGGTATATTGTTTAGGTAATTCATAACCATTCAGGAAGACCGTTGGTGTATGTGTGATATTGTTTTGCATATACCAGTCGGCGTGTTTGTTAAGTAAAGCCTGATGCCGGTATGTTTCTTTACTGAGCAGGTTCCCATACTTGCTTTTCCATATTTCCGGGTCCATCGTAGCAAACCAGTCATGCAGGATCGTTTCCTGGCTGTTTTTCCCGTTGGGAGAAAGACAGGCGTCCAATAGAAGATCGATTGCCAGGTTCCGCCTGTCGGAGGGATCCCGGGAGATCACGGCCCAACGGATGATGACGCAGACAAGGTCCGGGTAAGCTTTTAGCAGCATCTGCAATTGAGTGTATTCCCGCGCACAAGGGATGCAATAGGGGTTGTTGACTACAAGAAGTTGAATAGGAGCGTTCCTGTCGCCCAATAAGATATCATCCTGCCATACCTGATTTTCCACCTGCCGCTGCTGATTCAAAAAAGTCGAAAAGATGCCGGCGTTTCGTTTCCAGGATAAAATATCAATTTCTTTACTATCGTAAAGCGCTGCTCTCCGGTAGAATTTTTTTATAAAAAACAAGGCGGCAAAAAAAAGAAAGAACAGGGTCAGGAAAAGAAGGGCGGCAGATAGTATACCGTTCGGCTCAAAACCATTTATCCATAGGGACCTGGCGCTTAATAAGAGGATCGCCTGTGCCCAGATGATGCCTGCCACGATCAGGCACATGCGACACCAGCCTTTAACCACCAGGCCCTGATACCAGAAAGAAACAAAGGAGAAAATAACGGAAAGCCCTGCGGGAATAACCAGTAAAAGAAGGTTGAGGCTGGAAGATAAGGTAAGCTGTCCCAATAACAGGAACAGGAATTGGGTGCTGAAATAAAGCAGGCCCAGGTCGGCCAGGCTCAGGAATCCCGGTATTTCCGCTCCTTTTGAATAAAGAACTTTGTCGCATCCTGACTGACCCTCCCCCTGACAAAGTTTTTTGCTGATCGCGTTTTCTTTGCCCAGACTACGGAGGACCAGCAGGCTGCAGATAAAACATCCTCCCGCACTAAGCAATGATACCATAAAAGTAACCGGTTCCCATTTCAGCACTATTGTGATTATATACATATGGGCTATTCCTGCGAGGGCTGCCAGGGATACCCATTTATTTATTTTTTCTTCTTTTAAAAAGTTCTCCTGTTCTTCATGAATGATCCTGCTGTTCTTATCAACCATCAATACAATACCATCCCATCTTTTAAGGAAACCTTCCTTGTTCCTGTTGACTTCTTTCAGGGAACGAATGATCTCAAATGCATCTGTTCCTTCGCTGGAGGTATGCACCAATACCGGGAATGGAAAGTCTTCCAGTTTTGTTTTATCGGCATCGATGACCAGATGTTCTATACCGAGATCATCTAATAGGTCAGTCAGGGAGGTCAGATAGGGATAGTCAGGATGAGATCTTAACTGCCGGGTAAGGAAGCGTGAACTAATAGTCAGACCACAGCTTTTTAAAAATTGTCTGGCGATGGCATCGAATTCCATATGGCGACTGGTTGGATTTTTTAGCCCTTAATTAATGAACGTATTTAAGAGTTTACATGTATTTAGCAGAAATCTTAGATACCGGTAAGGGTTTATGTTTACCGTTTTTTAACTTTTTGCATAATTGCTCCCCGGGAAAAACAATTATTCATTTTTTGGTTCCTACAAAAAAACTGCCCTAACCTTGCAGTTAAGGCAGCTTTTTTTTGGCTGGTTAGATTGCTTATGCGCAATACAGGAATGAACCATGGCCCGCTGCAGGACAATAGGCTGGCTGGCATCCGATCTGGCTGCTACAGCCATAAGGTCCGCAGGTGGGGAAAGGTCCGGAACCCCCGCCACTACAATAGGTTTGAGCGCCGCTTGGGGTAGTGCCGCCGCCGCCGGTTCCGCCGCCCCCGGTACAAGAGGGTTCATTGTACCCTCCGCATCCACCGACAATTTTCTTTTGCTCATTTTTGGAAAGTTCTACTCCAAGATTGAGTCTTCCGAAACTTTTGAATTTGTCAAGCATCGAAAAAAATTTAGACGTTAATAAATATGATACCCTGTTAAGGTAAAAAAATACCAGTATAAACAAAACCGGCTATGGACTGACCCCGAGTATTCCCGCGTAGGTCATCCGTTTGACAGAGTCGGTAATCAATTTAAAAAAAGCGGACAGGTTTTTGTCTACTTCCTCCTGCCCGAAGAAGGGTTTAATCTTATCCGCGATCTCATTTATTTGCTGCGGTTCCTTGCAGATCTCAGCGATGAGCATATCTATTTCATCCAGGTTATATTCATCGACTGACGCCTGTAAAACAGAGGGGATCAGGGCTATTTGCCTGAACAAGGCGGGTTCGCCGAATATTCTGGAAACTAAGGCTGGGATCTGTTCCACATATTCGTATCGCCAGCCCCAGTTCACATCCATCACCTCAACCATTTCGTTTAGTTTTACCCTGATGGTAAGCGCTTGCTCAGGAGTCCTTCCAAAAACTTCCTGGATGATGTTGAAACTGGTTACGTCCTGGTTATAAAGGTGGGTGAGTGTATCCGGGTCTGCAATCCATTTGACAAAGCTTTTTATTCTGGCAGACTCGAGTGCAAAAATTTCCAGGAGACAGTCTTTTTCGGATTTCTGAAGGCCGGGAATGTCGAATGAATCGATAAAAGCATACAGTTCCTCCTGCTGAAGATCTTTAATAGCCGGGTTTTCCTGGACCGGGGGGCCGGTATGTTTGCGTTGAAGCAGATCGATAGCCGCAATTGTTCTTTCAAAGCCGATGACCCCGTTACCCGGCGTCATACCCTTTACGAGGCCTCTGTCATCGGCATAATACCGAATATTCAGAGGGACTTCCGCCTTTTTTAACGTCCGTATGATCTTATAATAAAAGTCCGGGTAATCTTTTCTTAGTTTTTTGGCAAGCTGGTTGCAAATGTTGTGCATTTTTTTAAATCCCCCGACCGGATGGATCATTTTCAGAAAAGGATGATCTTCAAAACGTACATAGTCGCGGAACAACGGATTGTCCACAATATCCTCCATAAAATAATGGATGGGGATTTTCTGCTGTGCAGCCAGTTGATATAAAAGGTATTGTTCAAAAAGGAAATTCAGGTTGCCGGTATTGACCTTTTGCAGACAGTTCATATTCCGGTCAATAAAGTCGAAGGCGTTCCTGCAATATTTCGCTATGAAGCCCAGGTCATTGCCGCCGATGATCCCTGCATTACTGGAACGGATATCCTTGTTCTCATAATGGATTTGGGAAAAATACTCTGGGATGTAGCTGAAATTGGCATTGACCTCATCGAGAATTGTCTTGTAAAAAAAAAGATTCAATTCCTGGTTTTGAGATATGACCGGTGCATGCAGCAAATCCCGGTTAAATGGCTGCCAAAGGAATACATCTCCGTCGATATGTATGAACGGCTCTTTTTGAATGCTGTAGGAATGGACTTTTGCCAGCGCCCATAATTCTTTTGGATAATGATCGAGCGTACCTTCCAGACTGGTGCTGACTTTGGAATATGGCAGTCCCAGGGTATCGATCAGGACCTTTTTTCCTTTTTTGTCCGTTATTAATTCAACTTCCCCATATAGTTCTTTTAACCGCAGACAACTCAGCGCCCAGCTCATCCAATGGAATTCGGGGGACAGCCATCCGGCTTTTATCGACAGGCCGTTATCATGCATTAGTCCGTTGTCCCGGCCGGCAACAGGAAAACCATTATTGTCCCGTAGATCTTTTTTTCCCGGCGGTTCTTTTTTTTCCGACGGATCTGTATTGCCCGGTGGTCCCGACCAAAAAGTTTGTATGATTTTCATGCAGTATTGAAATGTAGAATTTTGCTTTCACCGGAAAATGTAATTGGCTTTTATTTAGCGGCCTCTAAGGGTTAACGCTATCCGGAATACAGGTTTTTCTCTATATTGCCATAGGTTTATCTCTTCACTTTGCCGCTCTTTTTAGTTTTAATCCGGAGTAATACCTAAGGCATTTGAGGTAGCTGGCCTGGAACAGGAATTGCATAAATAACCCCATCATGAAAAAAGCCCTGCCTATTGCTAACGGGATCGCTCTGATCATCACGATAATCATCAATTATCTTTCTAACAAGGGTGGGTTCAACGGCACCACCATTGCCGCTGTCTCAGCAAAATACCCGGCACTGTTTACACCCGCAGGTTACGCCTTTTCCATATGGGGTCTGATCTATCTTGGGCTGATTTGTTTTGTCGTTTTCCAGCTTCGCGGTCTTTGGAGTAAGCCCGGAACAATCACAAAAGCGGAGACGGATGTGCTCACCAGGCAGACAGGTTGGTGGTTTGTACTTTCCTGTCTGGCCAACAGCGCCTGGGTACTGGCCTGGGTGTTTGAATTTACAGGGCTTTCCGTGTTGATCATGGTTGTTCTCCTTTTTTCCTTATTAAAAATTATTCTGCGGACGGATATGGAATTAACCGATCCTCCTTTACGAACCATTGCTTTTGTCTGGTGGCCTTTTTCCCTGTATGCAGGTTGGATATCGGTCGCCCTGATTGCGAATGTCTCCGCCTGGCTGGTAAAAATAAACTGGAATGGTTTCGGGATTGGAGAGGTTAGCTGGGCCATTATCATGATCCTGGTCGCAGGCGGCATTAACCTTTTTATGACGTGGATGAGGAATATGCGGGAATATGCATTTGTGGGAGTCTGGGCTCTCGTCGCCGTTGGAGTGGCTAACCGGGACAGGGAATCGCCTGTTGCACCTACTGCCTTTTTCGTAGCGGGAATTTTATTCCTAAGCAGCTGTATCCACGGTTACCGGAACCGTAAATTCTCCCCCTGGAGAAAACGCCCCGCTCTATAAAATTCAAATTTTACCTCTTTTTTGAGCATTTATCCCATCTCCTGGCATCTGACCAATTTATGTTGTTATCTGGGGGCTATTTGATTATAATTCAGCTTTTCACATCGTAATCCACAGGTTATCCACCGTAATTCACAGTTAATCCACATCTTATAAGTGGTTTCCCTCATCTATTTGGCTCCGAATTACTTACTACGCCCATCTATCATGGGTAATGCACTGTTGTGGAAAAATTAAATTTTTCAAATCCCCCGCTGAAAGTGGGAAAATGTGTTATTTTGTGTTAGTTTTAGTTTAACTTGATTCAACACCTCATAAATGATTGGTTTTCTGGGCGAATACGAAGCTACGCTGGACTCAAAAGGTCGCTTCCTGCTCCCGGCTGGCTTCAAAAAGCAATTGCCGGAAGATGGAAACGCGCAGTTCGTAGTGAATAGAGGGTTTGAAAAATGCCTTACCCTGTACCCCATAAAAACCTGGGAACCCATTTTTGCCAAGATTAGCCAACTAAATGATTTTGATCCCAAAGTACGGGAATTCCGAAGATATTTTTTGAATGGGGCTACTATGACAGAATTGGACTCGGCCGGGCGGTTGCTGGTCCCTCAAAATCTGAAGGAGCATGCCAGCCTGGAAAAGGACATCGTGCTGGTATCGGCAGTTAATAAAATTGAAATCTGGGATAAAAATAAGTATCAACAGTTCTTTGAATCTTTTTCACCCGAATCATTCAGCGATCTGGCGAGTCAGGTGATGAACCCCGGAGGGGTCCAGCCTTGATCGGACAGGATGCCCATAAGGAGGATAGTTATCACGTTCCCGTGATGCTGCAGGAGGCGCTCGATGGATTGGAAATAAAACCGGACGGAATCTATGTCGACTGCACTTTCGGCGGCGGCGGTCATTCCAAAGGTATACTCGGACGTTTGGGGGAGGCGGGCAGATTGTTTGCTTTCGACCAGGATAGCGATGCTAAACGGAATCTGCCGAACGACACGCGCATCACCTTTTTGCCGCACAACTTTCGTCATTTGAGCCGCTTCCTTCGTTTGCACCAGGTCAAGCAGGTAGATGGTATACTAGCCGATCTGGGTGTCAGCAGTCATCAGTTCGACGAACCGGGAAGAGGGTTTTCCATCCGGTACGAAGGCGATCTGGACATGAGAATGGATCAGCGGCAGACGCTTACCGCTTCAGAGATCGTCCATACCTGGTCAGAAACCCGCCTGCACAAACTATTCGAACAATATGGAGAGGTGACGAATGCCAAAACACTGGCCAGGAGGATCGTTGAATTGCGAAACGCAGCGCCGCTAAAGACCATCGTTCATTTTAAAACGGCTCTGAACAGCGTGGTGAAAGGGAATCCCAACAAGTACTTTGCCCAGGTTTTCCAGGCTTTACGCATCGCAGTGAATGATGAATTGGGAGCATTACAAGAAATGTTGCAACAATTGCCTGGCCTGCTTCTTCCCGGCGGTCGCGCCGTTATGATCACTTTTCATTCCCTGGAAGACAGGATCGTTAAGAACTTTTTTAAAAGAGGTTCTTTCGGGGAAGAAGAAGAATCTACTGACCCCTTCGGACATTCTGCCACCACCCTTCTGCTCAAAGTGATTACCAAAAAACCGGTTATTCCGGGTGATCAGGAACAAAAACAAAACCCCAGGGCCCGTAGCGCAAAACTGCGCATAGCGGAAAAACTGGATTCCGGACCGGCGGGAACCGGAAAAAAAGAACGGAGAGCTGAATGAAGAGAGGGATGAAAAGAAAAGGAGCAAAGTGAGTTGTGAAAAGGCTGGCGGGGACGGCCCTTGAAAATTGAACGACATGAACACCATTAAACAAAACAAAAATAAAGAAACGGATCCGGTTGCCTTGGACGACGCGGATATAGAAGCTCCGGGTGCAACGCCGAAGCGCAAAAGAAAAAAGGCGCCGCTCACGGGTAGTGAAGATGCCGGAGGGGACATCGTAGATATAGAGGAAGATGAAACAGAAGGTTCGGAAAAGGGAGGAACGGAACTGGAGAAAAGCAGGGGAAAGGGCAGAAAAGGAAAGGATGGAGAACCGAAGGTTCGTTGGAGACCAACCCTGAGTTACCGCTGGATCATGAGGAATATCTCATTTTTCCTGTTTCTCGCGGCACTGGCAGTGGTTTATATCTATAATGGCCATTATGCGGATAAGATCGTCAGGGACATCAACAGAACGAATAAAGAATTGAAGGAACTGCAATACGAATATAAAACATTGAAGAGCGAGGTGATGTTCCGGAGCAAACAAAGCGAGCTGGCTAAAGCGGTTGAGCCTTTTGGACTGAAAGAACTGGTACAACCACCCATCATGCTGATCGACAGTGTGAAGAAATAAACCGGGCGGAAAAAGGCAGATAACTATCGATAAGAATACAATAAAAATAGTTAAGCATTAAATAAAGACAAACAAGAACTTGGAGATCAAACGCGACATATTATGGAGAGTATATCTTTGCTTCATCGGCATGGTGGTGATCAGCCTCTGTGTTCTCGGTAAGGCATTTTATATTCAGCGCGTCCAGGGGGCCTATTGGAGAGGATTGAGCGACAGTCTTCATCAGAAATTCATTGAACTGGACGCAGACCGGGGAACGATCTACAGCGAGGATAGCAGTATGCTGAGCACCTCCGTTCCTTATTTCAATATATATATAGATTTTGCCGCCGATGGCCTCCGCGAAAAGAACGGCAAACGGTTTAAAGAAAATGTCGATTCCCTCGCCCATTGCCTGGCCGGTCTTTTCGGAGATCAATCCGCTGCTGCCTATAAAAAAGATCTGCTGCAAGGTTACCGGAATACGGATCGTTATTATGCATTACAGGCTAATTTGTCTTTCGACCAATATAAGAAACTTCGCAATTTTCCACTTGTCCGCCAGGGGCGTAATAAGAGCGGTTTTATTGCGGAGGTAAACAGTAAAAGATTAAATCCGTTCGGCTTGCTGGCCAATCGTACCATTGGCCTGGCAAGAGCGAATGCCCAGAACGTAGGACTGGAACGTACCTACGATACTTTATTAAAAGGGGAAAGCGGCAAACGCCTGGTCCGTTATATTGCAGGAGGCACTTATATCCCTGTCGAAGGTTACGAGATCGAATCGGAGAACGGTAAGGATATTCTCACCACCCTGGACGTAAATATCCAGGATATCGCCGAGAATGCCCTGCTGAAGGCACTCACTGAAAATGATGCCGAACACGGAACCTGTATCGTGATGGAAGTCTCTACCGGTAAGATCAAAGCTATCGCTAATCTCGGAAAGCAGCCTGACGGAACGTATTGGGAAGACCTCAACTATGCGATCCGTGCTACCGAACCGGGATCCACCTTTAAGCTGGCTACGATGCTCACCTTGCTTGAAGATAAGCAGGTAAAGCTGACCGATATCGTTAATATAGAAGACGGGTGGAAAGTTGCCGGTCGTACGATCTATAATTCCGAGAAACATGAGAACAACAATGTAACCGTTAAAGAGGCTTTCGAAGTGAGCTCTAATGTTGGCATGGCCAAACTGGTTTACAATCATTATAACGATAACCCTACCCGGTTCATCGATCATCTGAAAAAACTGCAGCTGAATCGACAAACAGGCATTGACCTGGTCGGCGAGGCCATGCCGGTCGTCAAGACACCAAAATCCAAAACCTGGAGTAATACCACCCTGCCCTGGATGGCTTTCGGATATGAAGTGCTGGTGAGCCCGCTTCAAACCCTTACCCTCTATAACGCGGTGGCCAATAACGGACGAATGATGCGGCCTTACCTGGTGAACGCTATCCAGGTTTCGGGAATCACCGTGAAGGAAAATCAGCCGGAGGCGATTATCGAAAAAATATGCAGCGAGGAAACACTTCGTCAATTGAAGGAATGCCTGGAAGGGGTATGCACGGAAGGGACAGCAAAGGATCTTTTTAAAACGGCCTTCTATAAGTCTGCCGGTAAAACAGGAACAGCCCTGATAGCGAGTGGGACCCGTGGTTATGCAGAACATATCTACCAGTCTTCTTTTGCCGGGTATTTCCCTGCGAAGAACCCCCAATATTCCTGCATCGTAGTGATCAAGAACAAACCTTTTGCAAAAATATATTATGGCGGCAAAGTCGCAGGGCCGGTCTTCCGGGAACTGGCAGACAAACTGATGAGTGCGCAGGGCAGCCAACAGGAAGCTCCTGCACTGAAAAAGGATAGCGCTCAATTTTATTATGCAGGCTGTACCCGGGATATGAAAGAGGTGATCCGGTCCCTGGGGCTGGATTATAAGGATTCCGCAGGAAAGCAGGAATACAGCCGGTTATACGGCGCTGCCGGAGAACAGCCGGTGCTTAATCAGGAAAGGGTATCCCGGCAAACGATACCGGATGTAAAGGGAATGGGATTAAAAGATGCGCTGTATCTCCTGGAAAGTATGGAATTGCGGGTAGCGGCAAATGGCAAAGGAAAAGTAAAGACACAAAGTATAGAACCGGGATCGGCCCTTCAAAAAAATGAAACAATAATTCTTCAACTAAATTAAAACCCCTACCCTAAAGGGAGAAAGGAAGTATGGCACATCTGCAGGAGATATTGTATAAGGTTAGTATCCGGTCCGTTCATGGGGAGCTGGACAGAAAGGTGCCTGACTTGCAGACCGATTCCAGGAATATCGGATCCGGGTCTCTTTTTATTGCCGTCAGGGGAACCCATGTCGATGGTCATCTTTTTATCGATCAGGTAATAGAATCCGGAGCCGGTACCATTGTTTGTGAAGTGTTACCCGAAAAACTGGTAGCAGGGGTTACCTATATACAGGTTGAAGACAGTGCAGCCGCAACCGGAATGATCGCTCATAATTTTTACGGACAGCCTTCGGAAAAGTTAAAGCTCATTGGTGTCACCGGTACAAATGGAAAAACGACCATCGCCACCTTATTATATAAATTATTCACGGCTTTGGGGGCCAAGTGCGGATTGCTAAGTACCGTTCAGAATCATATCGGCGAACGGATCGTTCCTGCTACGCATACTACCCCTGATGCCATTCATCTCAACGCCTTGCTAAAGGAGATGGTGGACGAGGATTGTACGTATGTGTTCATGGAAACCAGCTCACACGCCATCCATCAGCACCGCATCTCCGGGTTGCGGTATGCCGGGGGGCTATTCAGCAATATTACGCATGACCACCTGGACTATCATAAGACTTTCGACGAATATATCCGGGTGAAAAAATCCTTTTTCGATTCCCTGCCTTCGGATGCCTTTGCTATATCGAATGCAGATGATAAAAGGGGACCGGTGATGCTGCAGAATACCCAGGCAAAGAAGTATTTCTATAGTCTGAAAACGCTGGCGGATTTCAAAGGAAAAATCCTGGAAAACAATCTGACAGGTCTGGTGATGACCGTCAACGACCAGGAAGTGCATTTCCGGCTCATCGGGGAATTCAACGCCTACAATTTACTGGCCGTGTATGGTGCGGCGATATGCCTGGGCGAGGACAAACAGGAAGTGCTGCGTTGTCTGAGTGTACTGACCGGTGCGGAAGGCAGATTCGATTATGTGCTGTCCCCCAAAGAAAGAGTGGTGGGTATAATTGACTATGCCCATACTCCCGATGCCCTGGTCAACGTCCTGGAGACCATTCACAAATTGCGGAAAGGGCATGAGCATATCATAACAGTAGTAGGTTGTGGCGGAGACAGGGATAAGACCAAAAGACCGGTAATGGCCCTGGCCGCCTGTGATTATAGTGATAAAGTGATCTTCACCTCCGATAATCCCAGGAACGAAGACCCTGCGCAGATCATAAAAGACATGGAAGAAGGTTTGAACACGGCGGCCAAAAGGAAGTATACGTCGATTGCCGACCGAAAAGAGGCGATACGAACGGCGATCAACCTGGCCGGACCGGAAGATATCCTGCTGATCGCAGGGAAAGGACATGAAAAATACCAGGAGATAAAAGGAGTGAAATATCCCTTTGACGATAGACAGGTGTTGCTGGAATTGTTTGAGTTGCTGGAGAAGTAATATTGCAGGGAATGCGCTTAATAAAATGTAGCACATTCCCTGCAAAGGGCTAAAGTCTGTCCTTCGGACGATCCGCTTCCAGCGGATCCGCTTAGGCAGGGAATGCGCTTAGGCAGGGAATGCACTTATTGAAATATAAAAGACCGACATGCTGTATTCTTTATTCGAATGGTTTAAACAGACTGGCATAAAAGTGCCTGGGGGAGCCTTGTTCCAATTCATCACCTTCCGGGTGCTGTTGGCAGTACTGTTATCGTTGGTCATCACCCTTATTTTTGGCAAACGCCTGATCAATTACCTGCGACGCAAGCAGGTAGGCGAGAGCGTTCGTGACCTGGGTTTGCCGGGAGAACAACAGAAAAAAGGAACACCGACCATGGGTGGATTGATCATTATCATGGCCATACTGGTTCCTACGCTGTTGCTGGCCAATCTGAATAAAGCTTATATACGGCTGATGATCTTCAGTACCATCTGGCTCGGCATTATCGGATTTATCGACGATTACCTGAAACTAAGGTCCAAACGCCTGGCTCAGCAGCAGGGGGTATCCTACAAAAAAGCCGATAAGGACGGTCTGGCCGGCTGGTTTAAGATCCTTGGGCAGGTAGTATTAGGTGTGGTCGTTGGAGCTACCCTTTATTTTAATTCCAATACAAAGGTTTGGCGGGAGTATGTAGGACAGGCACGGATTTCCGATACGACAGGGATCAAAGTGGTCGTACTGGACGGGAAGGAGAAAAAGTTCGTTGAGGCAAAGGAGCCTATCACTACCATTCCCTTCGTCAAAAATCATGAATTCAATTATTCCAAGTTATTGCCTGCCGCAGTGCGGGGTGCTACATGGGTACTATATATTTTGATCGTGATCGTTATTGTCACGGCCGTTTCGAACGGTGCCAATATTACCGATGGGTTGGATGGATTGGCCACCGGCACCAGCGCCTTTATTGGCGTCTGCCTGGGCATTTTCGCCTATGCCAGCGGCAACATTCGTTTTGCCGAATACCTGAATATCATGTATATCCCTAACCTGGGCGAGTTGTCCATTTTTATCGGGGCCATGGTCGGGGCCTGTGCAGGATTTCTCTGGTACAATGCTTATCCCGCGCAGGTGTTTATGGGCGATACCGGCAGCCTGACCCTGGGAGGTATTATTGCCGCCCTCGCCATTATCGTGCGGAAGGAATTGCTGATCCCTATTTTCTGCGGCGTATTCCTGGTAGAAGAACTGAGTGTAATCATTCAGGTCTCCTATTTCAAGTATACGAAAAAGAAATATGGAGAAGGTCGCCGGGTTTTTCTCATAAGCCCCCTGCATCATCATTATCAGAAGCTGGGTTATCATGAGAGCAAGATCGTAACAAGATTCTGGATCGTGACCATCCTCTGTGTAGGATCGGCTATCGCGACCCTGAAGATCAGGTAAACATATTTATGGAAAACCAAGTACCGGAACACGGCAATCAAATGACCCCCTGACGTAAAGAAATTGTGGTGCAGTGAAGTTCATACTTTTGAAAAACCCCACTTAATCCGCCCTTAAACCGGCATTGGAATGTTGTCCCCGCGAGGGAACCGGAAGGTTCGCCGGAGGAACCTGTTGCCTGAATGAATTGAAAATAAGGATGGGATGAACAAACGATTGGTCATATTGGGAGGTGGAGAAAGCGGTGTTGGGGCGGCTTTGCTGGCTGTTCAACGGGGATATGACGTTTTTGTTTCTGACGGCGGATCGCTAAAAGACAATTACCGGGAGGATTTGAAAAAGGCGGGTATCGCTTTTGAAGAAGGCGGGCATACGGAAGAAAAGATCCTGAACGCTGACGAGGTGATGAAAAGCCCGGGCATTCCGGACAAAAATGAAATGGTGAAAATGATCCGTTCAAAAGGGATCCCGGTCATCAGCGAGATAGAGCTGGCTTTCCGGTATAAGGGAGACAGTAAGATCATTGGCATCACGGGCAGTAACGGAAAGACGACGACCACCGCAATGACCTACCATATTTTTAAACACGGCGGTCTGGATTGCGCCCTGGTCGGGAATATCGGGTATTCCTTCGCCCGCCAGGTGGCAGAGGATCCGAAGAAGTGGTATGTGGTTGAGATCAGCAGTTTTCAGTTGGATGATATCGTGGAGTTCAGGCCGGATGTAGCCATTCTGACCAATATCACGGAAGATCATCTCGACCGTTACGATTACAAGTTTGAGAATTATATCCGCAGCAAGTTCCGGATCGTGATGAATCAGACAAAAGAAGATTTTTTTATTTATTGTGAAGATGATCCGGTGACAAAAAAGTATATAGACGAGGTTCCCTTTCATTCTAACCCATTACCATTTACTATGCAACACGAACTAAACAAAGGCGGATTTATCAGGAACGGACAAATGAACATTGAGACCGGCAGCGAGAAACTGCAGATGAGCATTTATGATTTTGCCTTGAAGGGCATTCACAATCAATATAATACTATGGCAGCAGGAATTGCATCGGCCACCGTGGGCATTCGTAAGCAAAAGATCCGCGAGGCGATCCAGAGCTTTGAAGCGCTGGAGCACCGTATGGAATACGTCAGTACGGTAAGGGGGGTGGAGTTTATCAACGACTCCAAGGCGACCAATGTCAATAGTACCTGGTATGCCCTTGAAAGCATGGATAAGCCAACCATTCTGATATTGGGCGGGGTGGATAAAGGGAACGATTATTCGCTGATCAGGGATCTGGTAAAGGAAAAGGTGAAGGCGATCGTTTGCATGGGAGTGGATAACCGTAAGATTCACGAGGCTTTTCAGAATGATGTGGCGCTGATGGTGAATACAGGGAGCGCGGATGAAGCGGTGAAAGCTGCCTTTCATTTTGCGACCAAAGGAGACACGATCCTGTTGAGCCCAGCCTGCGCCAGTTTTGATCTGTTTAAGAATTATGAGGACAGGGGCAAACAGTTTAAGGACGCGGTGAAGGATCTGTAACCCCCCAACCCCCTAAAGCGAGAGTAAAAAAGACCTGAATGCATACATGAATGAACGGGTAACGATAGAAAGAACTCCTTTCGGGAGTTTGCGGTCCAGGACCCAGGGAGATAAGGTCATCTGGACAACAGTGGTGCTGCTGGCTGTAGTGTCATTGCTTGTCGTGTACAGCTCAACCGGATTGCTGGCCTATAAGATGTATAAGGGAAATACGGAAGTTTACCTGTTCAAACAGTTTGCTTTTATCCTGGTTGGGGTACTGGTGATCTATTTTGCACACCAGGTAAATTATACGATCTATTCCAAAGTAGCGAGGATTTTGTTCATTCTGTCCATACCCTTATTGCTGTATACCTTATTCTTTGGGGTTAAACTGAACGAAGGAAGCCGGTGGATCCGTCTGCCGATCATCAATATGACCTTCCAGACTTCGGATCTGGCCAAACTGGGGTTATTTATGTACCTCAGCCGCCTGTTGAGCAAGAAACAGGATAATATAAAGGATTTCAAAACAGGCTTTCTGCCGGTGATCACACCGGTCGCCATCGTTTGTGTGCTGATCGCTCCGGCTAATTTGTCCACCGCCCTGCTGATCGGAGCAACCAGCCTGATGTTGTTGTTCATCGGAAGGGTAAGTGCAAAACATTTATTGCTGACCCTTGCCGTGGCACTTATTCCCGTCATTATCCTGGTAATGGCGGCCATGATTCGTCACAAAGGCGGAGATACCCCGGTAGAAAAAACAAAGCCGGAAGGAAAATCCAGGTTGTTCGTTCGTGTGGATACCTGGATCAACCGGGTGGAGACATTTATGTATGGCGGAGGAAAGGAAGATAACAATGACGATAATTACCAGGTGAACCAGGCTAAGATCGCCATTGCCAAAGGAGGGATCGTGGGGCTGGGACCGGGAAACAGTCAGCAGCGGAATTTCCTTCCCCATCCCTATTCGGATTTTATTTATGCGATAATCATAGAGGAATATGGATTGATCGGAGGGGCGTTTATCGTGTTTATTTACCTGGTGTTCCTATTACGCAGCATCCGCATTTTTCGCAGATGCCCTTTTGCGTTCGGAGCATTTCTGGCCTTGGGTCTCAGTTTTACGCTGGTGATCCAGGCCCTGGCCAACATGGCCGTTAATGTGAATCTTTTTCCGGTTACCGGGGTAACGCTGCCCCTGGTAAGTATGGGAGGAAGTTCGTTTTTATTCACCTGTCTGGCCATCGGGATTATTTTAAGTGTGGCCAGGAATGAGCACCCCCCAGCCCCCTAAAGGGGGAGTATGAAAATGAAGACCCTTAAATTAAACCATTGAATGAATGAAAATAACATAAAGAGTAGCGAGTTACCAAACTCCCCCTTTAGGGGGGTGGGGGGTAGTGGCCGAAGGAAGATCATAATCGCAGGCGGAGGTACCGGCGGCCATATATTTCCGGCCATCGCCATTGCGAATGCCCTGAGGCAACAGTTGCCAGATGTAGTACTGCTGTTTGTAGGTGCAAAAGGGAAAATGGAGATGGAAAAGGTGCCGCAGGCCGGCTATAAGATAGAGGGGATAGATATTGCAGGGTTCAATAGAAGTTCTTTGATAAAGAATATTTGGTTACCGTTCAAGCTCATTAAGAGTTTTTTTCAGGTGCAGAAGATCATCCGGTCTTTTATGCCGGATGCAGTGGTCGGTGTGGGAGGATATTCGAGTTTTCCCGTTTTGCGGTATGCGCAGGCAAAGGGGATTCCGACATTTATTCATGAAAGCAATTCCTTCGCCGGAAAGAGTAATATCCTGCTGGGCAAAAAGGCGACCCGGATTTTTACGGCCGGTACAGGTATGGACAAGTTCTTCCCGAAGGGAAAATTATTACTTACCGGTAACCCGGTTCGGCAATCAATAGTGCAATCGGCCATCAGCCGCAAACAGGCGTTGGAGTTCTTTGGTTTAAAAGAAGGAAAAACTACGGTACTGGCGACGGGGGGAAGTCTCGGAGCCCGGAGTATCAATGAGGCGATAGCGGCCCGCCTGGATGATTTTGAAAAGAACGATCTGCAACTGATCTGGCAGACCGGGCGGACCACAGCGGCTGAGTATGTAAAAAAAGGTGAAGGAAAAACAAATGTCTGGGTAAACGAATTTATCGGACAGATGGAAATGGCCTATGCTGCTGCCGATCTGGTCATTTCCCGTTCGGGAGCCATGACCATAGCCGAGGAGTGTGTAGCCAAAATGGCGGTGATCTTCGTACCCTTTCCTTTCTCGGCCGAAGATCATCAGACGGTCAATGCGCAGGCGCTGGTTGGTAGAAACGCAGGCTTGTTCGTAAAGGACGCCGAAACGAAGGAAAAGTTGATCGATACGGTGATCGCTCTTTCAAAGGATAAGGACCGGCAAACGGAATTGAAAAAAAATATAGGGGAATTGGCGGTCACCAATGCAGATGCGATCGTGGCCAGGGAGATCCTGAAAACGATTGGTTGAACAAATATTTGTAAGGGTTATAAAAAATGATGGATTTAAAAGATATAAAGAAAGTTTATTTCATCGGGATCGGGGGCATCGGGATGAGTGCGCTGGCTAGGTATTTTAAAGGCCAGGGAAAAGAAGTAAGCGGTTATGATAAAACAGCCACTGCCCTTACCCGGCAACTGGCCGCAGAAGGGATCGGGGTCCATTATGAAGACAAGGTGACGCAGGCTCCGAAGGATGTGGATCTGGTGGTATATACGCCCGCCGTTCCTAAGGATCATAAAGAATTGCAGTTTTATCAGCAGCACCAGTACCCGCTGTTGAAACGTAGTGAAGTGTTGGGTGTGATCACCAGGAGTTCTTTTAATATCTGTGTGGCAGGGACACACGGGAAGACGACCATAACAACCATGATCGCGCATATCCTGCGGCATAGCGGATATGGGTGCAACGCATTTCTGGGCGGGATCGCCGTGAATTATAACAGTAATTTCTGGAGCGACCCCCGCAATGTATGTGTGGTGGAGGCAGATGAATATGACCGGAGTTTTTTGCGTCTGTTTCCCGATATCGCGGTTATTTCTGCCATGGATGCCGATCACCTGGATATCTATGGAACGGCTGACGAGGTGGAAAAGGCATTCATCGAATTTTCCGGTAAAGTGAAACCCGGAGGTTTGTTGTTGAGCAAAAAGGGGCTGGCCCGGAATGCAGAATTGAAAGGAGACCGGCACCTGACCTATGGATTGGAAGGAAGACCGGCCGGCAGCCGGAATGCGACGGAAAACAAGGATGCCAATGAAGGAAATGATGGCAATGATGGTAGTCCTGATATCTGTGCGACCGGGATTACGATGAAGGAAGGCAGTTATATGTTCGGGGTGAAGACAGAGGATTGGTCCCTGGATAAGATCGTGTTGAATATGGGGGGAATGCATAATGTGGAGAATGTTACGGTTGCCATCGGAGTGGCACACCAACTGGGTATAACCGATGAGAAGATAAAACAGGCGGTGGAGGCTTTCCGGGGAGTAAAAAGAAGATTTGAGTATATAGTCAAAACAACCGGACGGTTATATATCGATGATTATGCGCATCATCCGGAAGAGTTGAGGGCGCTTATCAGTGGGGCAAGAGGGTTATTTCCGGGTTTGAAATGTACGGTGATCTTTCAACCTCATTTGTTTACCAGGACCCGGGATTTTACGGCGGGGTTTGCGGAGAGCCTGGATCTGGCCGATGAAGTTTTTCTGCTGCCCATTTACCCGGCCCGGGAAAAACCTATTGAAGGGGTGACCAGCGAAATAATCGTTGCCCTGATGGATAAAGGAAAAGCGACGGTTTGTGATAAAGAAGAGCTATTGAAGATTTTGACGGATAAGGTATTACATGGAGATGATCTGGAATTAGTGATTACAGCGGGAGCAGGGGATATCGATACCCTGGTGGAACCTATCGGTAAGGTATTAAAGGAAGGTTGATTATAAATTAGTAAATGGCAAAGGTCAGTATAAGCCGGATTGTTTTTTTGACGATGTGGTGCATCGTTGGGATCGGTGTGCTGGTATTGCTGGCTGCGGCGATCAATTACCGGAACAACAAAGTCTGCAAAGGCTATAAGATCGAGATCAGCGGACCAAAGGGCGAATGGTTTATTGACAAAAAAGAGATAGAAGTGATATTGGCATCGGCGGGAGCGGGAAAATGGCAGAACAAGCCAACGCTTTCCTTCGATCTGGGGCGAATGGAAACTACCCTTGAAAAAAATGTCTGGATCCGGGATGCGCAATTGTTCTTTGATAATAACGGGGTATTACGGGTAAATGTGATCGAGCGGGAGCCGGTGGCCAGGGTCTTTACCCGAAATGGAGATAGTTTTTATATCGACAGCAGCGGGATGCAGCTGCCTTTATCCTCCAAAATTCCGGCTAAACTTCCTGTATTCACCGGTTATCCCTTTGGAAAGGGGCGGCTGCATGGTTCCGATAGTGCGATTGCCTTCCAGGTGCGTGACCTGAGCGGATTTATCCGTAATGATCCTTTTTGGATGGCCCAGATCTCACAGGCGGACATTTCGTCTAACGGCAATTTTACCCTGATACCTACGATCGGCAATCATCTGATCGAATTCGGAGATGGAACGGACTATGAAAAAAAGTTTCACCGCCTCTATGTTTTTTATAAAGAAGTATTAAGCAAGACAGGGTTCGATAAGTACAGCCGGGTCGATGTGGAATATGCGGGACAGGTGGTCGGTACCAAAAAAGGGAGTGAAGGGACACGTTTCGATTCGATTCAGGGATTGAAAAATATCCAGCAGATGATCCGGATGGCACAGCAGCTGCAGCCGGATACGGGCCGGCAGCAGCAGGTCCGGCCCCTGGAGCAAAGTACCCAGACGGAACAAACCCTGACGAACTATGACATGATCCCTGATGGTGGGCCGGCTAAACCGGATAGCCTCCGACCAAATGCAGGCGCAGCAAAACCGGGGTCGGGAAAAGGAAAACCGGGCACGGGCAAAAAGGTTCTGGTTATCAGGAAACCTGTTCCGGTTAACAAAAAACCAGCCCCGAAAGCTGTTATGCCTGGCCCAAAAGCAGTTATGCCTGCGAGGGCCTGAAAAGAATAAAAACAGTAATAAAAACTAAAAAACAACTAACAAATAAAATAAACTAAACTATGAATGACGAGCAACCCATTATTGTCGGACTCGATATAGGGACGACGAAGATCGCTGCTATCGCCGGTCGTAAGAATGAGTACGGCAAGTTGGAGATATTGGGCTTTGGACGTGCTAATTCCAATGGAGTGAAACATGGACAGGTGCTTAATATCGACGAGACCATTAAAGCCATCCGGATGGCTCTGGATAATTGTTATAGTTCCAATCCCAATCTGGAGATCACGGAAGTATATGTCGGTATAGCCGGGCACCATATCAAAAGTCTTCAAACCCGGGGGGATATCGTTCGTCAGCACACGGATGACGAAATCACCCGTAAAGAAATAGATCAGCTTATTGCCGATCAGTATAAGACATATATCCCGGCAGGTGACCAGATCATCGATGTGATCCCCCAGGAATTCACGGTAGATAATTTTCAGAATATTCCTAACCCGATCGGTTATGGAGGCGTAAAAGTGGGGGCTAATTTCCACATCATCACCGGTGATAAGAACGCGATCCGTAATATTAACCGGGCGGTGGAAAAAAGCAACCTGCTGACCAAGGACCTGGTCCTTCAACCCCTGGCTTCGGCTGCGGCGGTTATGGGACCGGAAGACCTGGAGGCAGGGGTAGCGATCGTCGATATCGGCGGCGGCACTACTGATCTGGCGGTTTTTTATGAAGGGATTTTAAAACACACCGCGGTAATCCCATTTGGAGGTGAAAATATCACCAATGATATCAAGACCGGTCTGGGTGTTTTAAAAACGCAGGCCGAGCAGATGAAAGTCCAGTTCGGATCCGCTCTGTCCAACGAAGCAAAGGCAAATGCCTATATCACGATCCCCGGTCTTCGCGGTATGCCGGCTAAGGAGATCAGCGTAAAGAACCTGGCCAATATCATCCAGGCCCGAATGAGTGAGATCATGGATTTCGTGACCTACCATCTGAAACAGGTTGGTCTGGATAATAAGACGTTGAATGGCGGGATCGTAATGACGGGAGGAGGATCGCAGCTGCGGCACCTGATCCAGTTGACTGAATATGTTACCGGGCTAAATGCCAGGATCGGTTTTCCAACGGAACACCTGGCTTCGGGACATATCGAAGAGCTGGCCAAACCCACCTATTCCACCTGTATCGGACTTATTCTGAAAGGCTATAGCGACTATGAGCATAACCGTAAGCAGTTCGACAAGGATTACAAAAAAGTGGAAGTCCCGGATAACCTGAAGAAAATGGAAGCTCAACAGGAAGAGGCGGGAATGGAACAGGAATTGCTGCAACAGGAGAAGGTCAGGAACCGCAAAGGAATCAAGGATTTCTGGGGCAAGTTCAAAGACGGCATTATCGATCTCTTTAAGGAAGAAGAAGATCATGCGCTCTGACCTCATGTAATAATTAATAATACGTAAGAAAAAAGTTCGTTAATAAAGTTCCAGTTTGTTGTAATTGCTCTCTTGCCTTCCCATTAAGGGTGGCTGGCAGGGCGTAAAATTTAATGTTATGATCCATTTTGATCTACCGAAAGAGAAATCATCCATCATCAAGGTCATTGGTGTGGGTGGTGGTGGCAGTAATGCAGTGAACCATATGTTCAGCCAGAACATAGAGGGGGTGAATTTCATTATTTGTAACACCGATGCGCAGGCTATTGCGCAGAGCCGCGTGCCTAATAAGGTACAACTGGGGCCCCATCTGACACAGGGCCTGGGGGCCGGCGCCAATCCGGACATCGGGAGGCAAGCGACGGAAGAAAGCCTGGAGGAGATCAAACAGATCCTGGAAGTAAATACCAAAATGGCCTTTATCACCGCCGGCATGGGCGGCGGTACCGGCACCGGGGGAGCGCCGATCATTTCCAAAATATGTAAGGACCTCGGTATCCTTACAGTGGGCATCATAACGACCCCCTTCTCCTATGAGGGCAAGAAACGCCAGTTACAGGCCGATGAGGGTATCAAAATGATGAAACAATATGTGGACACCCTGCTCGTAATCAGTAACGATAAGCTGCGCCACCAGTTCGGTAACCTGAAAATGAAAGAGGCATTTGCCAAGGCCGATAACGTGCTGGCAACCGCAGCCAAGTGTATTACCGATGTCATCAATAGTACCGGCCAGATCAATGTGGATTTTGCCGATGTATGCACCGTTATGCGTAACGGCGGTGTAGCCATATTGGGCAATGCCACTGCTCAGGGTGAAGGTCGTGCACAAAGAGCTATAGAAGAGGCATTGAATTCCCCGCTGCTGAATGATAACGATATCCGGGGTGCCAAGTGGATACTCATCAATATCAATTCCTGCGAAGGGGAACATGAATTCACCATGGATGAGGTGGAGACTATTCAGAATTACTTATTAAGCCAGGCCGGCGAAGGCTCGGACGTTATCATGGGTCTGGGTTATGATAATTCCCTGGGCGCCGATCTGGGAATAACCCTGATCGCCACCGGCTTTGAATATAAAGATCCTTTTGTCAAAACTACCGGTATTAAACCCACCCCTAAGAAAGAAGAAAAGATCCTGATGCCCTTAGGTCTTCCCGCAGAAGAACAAAAATTGGAAAAAAGGCCTGTGCTTGCCACATCTGAAATTGCAAAGGAATCGTTAGGCTCAAAAGAATTGCAAGGCTCGAAAGCAGTATCTAATTCAAAAGACACACTGGTAATGGAGCAGGCAACGCCCGCTCCATTACCGGATGCCTTGCAGCCCAGACTGGTGGATACGGTACCGTCCGCTACTCCCCTCACCCTGTTTGCCAATGAGGATCTTCCGGTGAAGGAAGAAAGAAGCAAGGACGACGCCTGGCATTCTGGTGGCGACCAGCGCACGGCCAGTTCGGACATTCAAAAGGAAAAAAATGACCGGGCTCCCCGGATCGAATGGGTCCTTTCTTCCGAACCCGATCCTGCTCCCGCTCCGCCTCCTCCGGAAAAAATACAACCCCGGTCTGTAGAGAATAATTTTCCGCCTGCGTCCCAGCCTTCTTCCACCAGTTCAGGAGGTTATCTTACCAGGCCTTCCAATATTTACGCCGAAGATCCCCGGGTGGAAAAACCTTCCGGCCCTTCTAATTCCTACCAACCTGAAAGGGCTGCACCGGGAAAAGAACCGGTTCGTAATGCACCCAAACAGGAGTTGCCTGCGAACGAGGAAACTCCGGATATGGAATTGGTTTTCAGGGACTCTTCTGCATCGCAGGAAGACTCCGTTAATCATCATTCGACAAATCATACGATGAACAGCCCCTCTATGGAAGATGCTGCCATGCAGGATGAGGCGGATGATCCAAAAAGAAGGGCTGCCGAGCGGATCAATAAATTACGGAATCTGTCGTTTAATATTAATTCCGCTGACCCTAACAACGAGTTCGAAACCGTACCCGCTTATATCCGCCGTAACCTGGAGCTGTATAATACGATCTCCAATGTAGAAAATTTCTATAGCAGTTATGAAGTGAAGACCGACGAAAATAATAATACGGAGATCAGCACCATCAATACCTTTCTGGATGGGAAAAGGCCCGATTAAACCGGCTTTTGAACTTCATCAGAAGCATCATAGTTTGTTTTTAGTTGTTTTATTCCCCCTGGTTCTCCGGGGGGATTTTTTGTAAGGGCCCGGGGACTCCCCCTTGAAATTTGTCGTCTCCCGGGCCCTTACAAAAAATTTCCTATGCGTGGCGCCCAAGGGGGCACCCCTTGGGAATCCCCATTTTCAAATACACGGGGTATGGGGATACGAAATCATTAATTAGGATACTACGTCTTTATAAGACACTATCCTCTGAAGGTTTTGTCATTGGAAAAGACGCACACAATGGTTTAACTTTTAGCTATAATTTAAAGTTTTAACTTTGGTCTATGGATCAACAACCTAATAAATCCACTGTACTCATTACCGGCGGTACAGGCCTGATCGGTTCAGCACTAAGTCAGATGCTGACAGAAAAGGGGTATAAGGTTATCGTGTTGTCACGCGGGGACGTGGGAGATGAAAACGGGGGGGATAAAAAAAGAAAGGCAAGCACCGGAACCGGTATAGAGTGGCGCACCTGGGACCCGGACCAGGGAACTATCGATCCGCAAGCCATTAGCCAGGCAGATTTTATCGTTCACCTGGCAGGGGCAGGTGTGGCCGACAAGCGTTGGAGCGCCAAACGTAAACAAGAGATCATGGATAGCCGTACCCGCAGTAGTGCGGTACTGGTTAAAGCCCTGAAAGAAGTACCGAATAAAGTGAAAGCGATAGTAAGTGCATCGGCAATCGGCTGGTATGGCCCCGATCCTTCCATTCCCAATCCTCAGCCTTTTTCTGAAGAAGCACCTGCGGACGACGACTTCCTGGGAGAGACTTGCCGGCTTTGGGAAAATTCAATTGCACCGGTTACTGAATCGGGTAAACGTCTCGTTATCCTGCGGACCGGGATTGTCCTGAGCCCCAAAAGGGGTGCCCTGGCGGAATTTAAAAAACCGGTAAGGCTGGGGGTGGCCGCTGTCCTGGGCAGCGGAAAACAGGTGATCAGCTGGATACATATAGGGGATCTTTGCCGGCTTTATCTGCATGCCCTCGAGCAACCGGAATGGAATGGTATATACAATGCCGTTACTCCGCATCCTGTTGACAACAAGACACTGACCCTGGATCTGGCCAAACGACTCAAGGGACATTATTTTGTACAGATCTATATCCCTTCCTTTATGCTGAAGTTGGTATTAGGTGAAATGAGCATCGAAGTACTAAAGAGTACAACCGTCGCTTCCAAAAAAGTACGCAGGGAAGGATTCCAATTCCTTTATCCATCGATTGGCGAGGCGCTGGATAATTTGTTGAAGAAAGATGGATGATCACTCCTTTACAGATCGCTTTTCAGAAACCGTCTTCCTGTAAAGAGACAATAGACCACGATGTACAGAAAGGCGACCAGGAGATAGGTTGGGATATGACTTTCCCAAACACCGGGACCTTCAGAAGAGATAATCCCTTTTGCATAGGGAAAGGGAATGAGTTTGTCCGTTACTTCCTCCGGTAAATAATCGGCGGCCTTACTCTTATATAAATTGCGCAGGACACCAACCACTATATTTTCTACGATTAGGTAAATAAAGAAAATCCCCAGGGCCAGCCCCGCTCTTTTAATAAGCATGCTAAGCAGGAAAGCGATGAGCGAATAAGAAACCATTTGTACAAAATAAAAAAGGACAAACCGGCTTTCCTGCCAAATGGATATTTCGGCAGGGACTTTATTGCCAATAAATCCGAAGGCCAGGCTGGTCAGGGCCACCGTCAGCGTGGTGAGGACCGATAAAAGAAATACCTGAACTAATTTGACGGATATGAACTGGTTCCTGCTCCAGCCGTCGATGACGTTCTGCCGGTGGGTCTTGAACACGAATTCATTGGTAGTAAGGGTAATGATCAGGATGGCCGGGATAATGAATAACAGGGATGAGTTCCAGCTGACCGTCTGCCATACATCCGGAAAGGCAAAAGGACTACCTAATGCACTTTTACCATTTACTTTTGGGAAGGTATTGCTAAAGCCGTTATAGAACAAATAACTGACGCCGGGGATGCTGACCAGTGTGATGGCCAGCAGTATCCAGAAGGTACGATAGTTCTTTATTTTCATCCACTCCACCTGTAATAATCGTAGCATAAATAAGTTCTTTATTCGTTATTTGTGGGTCAGTTCCATGAATTTTGTTTCCAGGCTTTTTTTACGCAATTGAAGGTGGGTGAGGACGACCCCCTTTTCGAAGCAGGCCTGGTTGATACCCGCCAGATCCAGGGCGCCTTTCTCAAAGGATACCTGGAAATGCTGATTCTTTTCTTTTATCTGCTTCATACCCGGCAGGAGGGCCAGGATGGTGCGTAGTTTATTCATGTCGGCCGTGCCTAATTCAGCCAGCTCCTCATTTACCAATACTTCGTTGACATCCCCGGCCATCAGCAATTCACCTTTTCGTAAAATGGCAACATGTGTACATACTTTCTCCACCTCGTCCAGTAAATGACTGGCCAGCAGAATGGTCTTTCCCTGGCTGGAAAGATCCAGGATCAATTGACGGGTTTCCGCAATTCCCACCGGGTCAAGACCATTGGTAGGTTCATCGAAGACCAATACGGAAGGATTACCCAATAAACAGGAAGCGATGGCCAGACGTTGTTTCATTCCCAGGGAATAGCTGCTGAATTTGGAGTGTTTTCTTTCGCTCAGGTTCACGATCTCCAATACCCGCGCAATATCCTCATTCCCACGGCCTTTGATAGCTGCCGCAATTTGTAAATTTTTTTCTCCGGAGAGATAATGATAAAAATTAGGAGTTTCCAGTAAGGTCCCGATCCGTTGGCGTTGTTTCTCCGAGGGAGGTTCGCCAAACCAGGAATAGCTGCCCTTATTGGGCTGCAGGACATTCATGACCACTCCCAATAGGGTCGTTTTGCCGCTGCCATTGGGGCCAAGCACCCCGAATACCGATCCGGGAGGTACTTCAAAAGAAACTTCTTTTAATGCCCTGATACTGCCGTAATTTTTGGTGATCGATTGAATGGATAGGATGCTGTTCACGTTGTATAAGTTGTCGGGTCGTAAGGTAGACAGAATAAGACAAAAAACAAACAGCTTTTCTGTTAAGAAAAGCTGTTTGTTTTTTGTCTTAGCCGATTTCTTTTATTCGGTCTTTAACAGGCTCACTCCTGAAGTTTTCCAATTATCCCCAACCAGGAACAGGGTATACATTCCTTTGGCCATATTAAAACCAGGAATGGTATAAAGGTTGAGGCCACTGTTAACCTGTATCTGCCGGTTATAAACGATCCGTCCATTTATATCTGCCATTTGCAACCGGACCTGTCCTTTGGAATCTGAGGCAATAAATCTTACTTCGATATTCCCTCCCGATACTACCGGATTAGGGTACACGGAAAGCCCTTCCGTCTGTGCCAGGCAATTTAGTTTCACGGTCAGGACTGGGCTATAGGCCGAATTCCCGTCCAGGTCCACTAACCGGATACGATAAAAATCCTGTGAAATGCTCTGAGGAATGCTTGCCTGGTAGTGAGACGGAGTTCCGTTTGCCTTGACAAAGGCCACGGTAGTAAAAGTATTGCCGTCCGGACTTTGCCCGATTTCAAATCCACCGGCATTTGCCTCCAATCCGGTTGTCCACTCCAACAGGGCCTGACAATCTTTTTCTATACCTGTAAAAGAACTGAGGAGGATTGGTAAGGCTACGGCTGAGCTGCCGAAGGTAAAGGGGCTGAAGCTGATGATGGTATTACTGGGCCCTACAGTCCCGGTACTGCTGCCGGCTCCGTCTGCGCTGCTCCCGCCTTCCGATTGCCAGGCTCCTGCTGTATAATGTCCGACAAGCAGGCTGGCTGGCGCGGAGTGGTTCAGGGGTTTACGGGCATCGTTCCATTTCAAAGTCAGCCTGGCGGTGGCTGATCCGGAAGTAATTTGCACATCCCACCATTCCTTGTCCGAGACACCTCCGGTAACCAGGGGAGCATTGGTATTGTAGACCCCAAAGCCGCTGCCGGTATAGAGCGCCTGAAAGTCGGCAATTGCTGATAAGGCAGTGAGATCCAGGTCCGCCTTGTTCGTGCCGTCACCGATCGGAAAGGTAAAGTCGGTATTCCCGCTCTTTGTAGTATACCCGATGATATGATGGCTGGCATCAAATCCTGTATAGCCGGAGCCGGGATAAAAATATACATCCTGGGTTCCCGTTCCCGAAGTGATCTTTCCTGCGGTAAAGTTCAGCGTACCTCCGATACCATCTCCAATGGATAACCGGTTACTGAGGGTCAGGCCGGAAGTATTATTGAGGGTCAGGTTAAAACTTCTGAAATAGGCTGAGCCGCTCAGGGTTTGGGGATTGAGACCATTGAATATTGTCGTGCCTGCACCTGCAGGCATGGAAGTTTGGTCATTACTGACATTGCCGTCAAGATAAACGGTACCATCATTTTTATAGTTGGCGGTCGCCGTATTGGTAAAGTCTCCCAAGGAGGATAGTGTATTGGCGTTGCCCACATAAAGGATCCCGGTATTGTAGATCTGGGCATGGGTTGAACCCGCACACAACAACCCTGTAAAAATGAGTATAACATATTTCATACGAATCGCTTTTTAAGTGTTTGATTTAATCTTAACTTATTTGTCGACAGCCTGATAGTGCAATTTCCAACCCTTAAAGTTATTTTCCTCGCTTGTCAGGAACCAGATCAAAACCGTATTCCCCCAGCTTTTTACTGTTGGAGGGATCTTATGGCCGCTGAAAATGGCAAGGATCGGATCCTTGGTCGTGGTCCCGTTAAAGATATAGACCTGATCGATCTTTGGTTCCGTATCGAACTCTTCAAAAGATAATTGGATCTTTTTTCCTTCCGGAACGGTGAGCTGCCATTTACAATCATTCCTGCCCGTATAATTCAGCGTTCCGCTGCCGTCTTCCAGTATTCCTTCCGCCCCGGTAATTTCTGTAATCGTATTTCCGCAGAATAAAGTGCTGGAGTCGATAGTAGTTACTTCATAATACCACCAGGCGTCCTGAATAGGGGCCGGTCTGTTGGTGGAATTGGCGTGATAGGCGGCATATTGGCCAACCGGGGGCGCAACGGCAGCGGCCACAGGATGGGTATTGAATAAATAGATCGAATCGGCCGTGACAATAAAAGGATATTTCAGGCGATCTTTTTTTAGCAGGGTGTCCCTGGATAAACCTTCCTTAAAAATAGAGACCCGTATATCCGGAAGATGAGTCTCCTGTCGTAAATGTGGGGTTGCCCTTGTTGGTGATAGGGTTGCAAAAGGCGGGGAAGTTTGTAAAAAGAATTTTATGTTTTTGTATTTCCCGCCGGGAACGATTCGAACAGGTTGTTCCGTGGCCAGGGTTTGAAGATCTATGAAGGCTTTCGGTTGGCGAAATAAATGCCCCTGCTCTTTTTTTGTCAACCTGTCCTTTGTCGTCATCGGATATCTCAGTCCGGTCTTTTCCAATTCTTCCCGGATCCCGGAAACATTCAACAAACCCGCCCCTAAATTGCCCGCGTATAAAGGATTCTTATCTTCCAGGGGAGAGGCCGTATTCTTGATCAGACGCTCTATATCCCTGGGCGAAAGATCGGGGCAGGCGGATCGGATTGCCGCGACAACAGCCGCTACTACCGGAGTGGCGGCCGAGGTAGCCGATACATAGGATGCTGCTGTTTTTTGGTAAGGGCTAAAGGTGAACAGGGAGTCGCCGGGAGCACTGATATCCACGAAACTTCCATAATTGGATAATTTTAATTTGGCCCCTGTCCTGTCTGTTGCGGCGACATTGATGACTGAAGGAATAGCTCCGGGATATTGCGGTTGCATATAATAGAAATTGCCGGCAGCAGCAATGATCATTATTCCTGCTGCCTGCGCCTTTGCCATTATGGCTTTTTCCTCCGGGGCAATGAAGGAACCGGACCAGCTGCAGAGAATAATATCGGCCTTTTGCTCAATAGCGTATTCAATTCCGTTATACCCTTCCTTCAAATAATTATTCATTTTTTGATCCGATACCGCTTTTATGGGAAGGATATGGATAGCAGAAAGGTCACCATCCGATACCAGTTGTAACACTTCCCAAAATATTCCCAATACTTTTGTTCCATGCGATTCCTGTTTCAGATATTTTGGATCTGGTCTCACTTCTTCGTCATTATCCCCGAAGTCCCAGCCTTCGTAATCATCTGTTTTTCCATTATGGTCATCGTCGATATTATTACCGGGTATTTCCTTTGCATTTCGGGCAATATTTGACGCCCATAAGGGATTGTCGATATCAAAACCATCATCTATAATAGCGACCTTCAACGATTTTTTCAGATTTAGGAAATGTAAAGATGACGGGAGGTTGATGGCATTCCAGGCCCATTGATTGGATGGGCTGACGGAATGGGATTGATTTATGGGTAAGGTTTGCTGTGAACGGGTTGTATGGATAAGCAGGCAGCCTATCCATACCAACAGGAGCCTTGAAAAAGCAGATGAAGGGATGGTTATTTTAGCAGAACAATATGGTTGGTTCACAGTAATGATATAGTGAGTTTAGAAGTGAGTTTATAGGGAGTGGTTAAAGTATTTTAATGCGCAAAGATTTTTTGTTCAGTCCCCGAGGCCTGACCGATAATATAATTAGAGCTACCATTGTTTCCCTGGTGGATGGGGAGCCGGCCACGCAGATCGGGAATGCCAAAGGTATTTTGACCATCTCCACCATAGGTAGTGCCGATCAGTTGAAAAAGGACCTGATTGTCTGAAATGGCTAGGAGCTGACCATCGCAAAATGCCCATCCAACGGGTGCAAAATTGCAGCCCAGGAGAAAGATCTCGCCAACATAAGGCTGTGCCGCGTCATTTTGTGAAGGGAAGATTCCGAATAAGGAAATGCAATAGTTTAGAGCCAGGTAGGGCTGCCGGTTATCTATGGTGTGTGAAAAATGCAAAGGCGCCGGTTGGGCATTTACCCAGTTCGTTCCATCCCAGGTGATCAGATCTCCTGCCTGTGTACCCGGGTTAAGACTGACCTTATTACTGGTAACGGATAATGGCGTTTTTGCGGTAAAGGCAGTTCCGGTGGAAGGGGCCTGAAACGAGGATCCCGACCAGGTGACTAAATTTCCTGTCGTAGCGTCCACCACCATCATTCCCATTTCAGCGGGCGTTAGGATACCGGTCAGCGTCGTAATTTGAGCCGGAGTCAGGCGGGGCAGCAAGACCCCTTTTTGTGTACTCGTAATATCCAGGGCGGCCTTACTATCGGGAGTGGTCGTTCCGATCCCTATGCTTTGCTGGCATTGTGCTAGCTGATAACCTGTCAACAGGATTAGCAGGAAAATAGTGTGGGTAAAAAAAGTTCGCATATAATAATGTTTTGGAGTAGTACAGAGGAGCAGACAGGGTCTATTTTGAAATAGTATTTGTTTCAACGCCATTGACATCTCCCAGGGCATAGGGCGACAATCCGGCTCCCTGTCCGAAATGGACAGGAACCCTTCCCTGTAAATTGGGCAGTTGAAAATTGTTGACGCCGTTTCCACCATAAGTAGTGCCCATCAGGGAGAACAGCGCCTGATTCTGATTGATGGGAAGTATTTGTCCGTTACATAATGCAAAACCCTTAGGTGGAAAAGCAAAACTGAACAGATCGATCTCCGATAGAAAAGGTTCATTAGGACTTGGGAAAATACCTACCAGGGCTATACAATAGTTAAGGGTAAGATAGGGTTGAATATTACTCACGTTCACCGTAAAGGGCTGATTCGCCGGCTGCGTATTTACCCAGTTATTTCCATCCCAGGTAAGGAGATCTCCGGCAGCTGTTCCCGGATTCAGCGATACGATATTGGTGCTGCTGATAGTCAGCGGCGCGTTAGCGGTGATTGGGGTGGCCAGGTTTGAATGATCCTTCCAGCCGGTACCGTTCCAGTAGATCGTTTTACCGGAAGCGGCGTCCGTCACCATCATACCGGTTTGAGCCGGTCCCAGTGAGCCGAACAAAGTCGTTTGCTGTGCCGTGGTCAGACGGGGAAGTAATAATCCTTTCTGGCTGGCGCTCATATCCAGGGCGGCATTCGGATCGGGATTGTTCGTGCCGATGCCAACCTGCGCCAGGGCCAGCGTGGGAAGGACCGCAATTAATAAAAGAGAGATCAACGTTTGTTTCATAATTTCTTTATTTAGAAAAAAGGAATTCTGAATGGTTAGGATAGATTGTATTTCCTTATGGTGGGATAATTATTGCAAGATGGTTATTGCGAGATTGTTCCACTCTCCGTTCCTCCCGTCTCTCCCTGGATATAATCCGAAAGCCCGGGCCCCTGTCCGAATTTAAGCGGCGTCCTTCCCTGAAGATCCGGCAAGGCGAAATTAGATACCCCATTCCCTCCGTAATTGGTACCTAACAAGGAAAACAAGGCTGTATTTTGTGAAATGGACAGGATTTGCCCATTACAAAATGCCCATCCGTGCGGAGGAAAATTAAAAGGGAAGATCTGGATCTGGCTTAAGAACGGATCGCTGCGTGCGGGAAAAATACCCGTCATGGCAATACAAAAGTTAAGCGCCAGACAGGGCTGCCTGTTTTCCACGGTAAAGGTAAAGTGATGGGCCGGCTGCATATTTACCCAGTTATTTCCATCCCAGGTGATCAGGTCACCCGCCTGGGTACCCGGATTAAAAGAGATTTGATTGGTACTACTAACCACCAGGGGAGGATTGGCGGATAGATTGGCAATATCCACCCATTCTCCGCCATTCCATTCCAGGGGCTTTCCTGTCGTGGCATTCGTAACCAGCATGCCTTTTTCTGCAGCGGTAAGGGTTCCCGCCAGCGTGGCTAACTGACCTGCCGATAAAACGGGGAGTAAAACACCCTTCGTCGTAGATTGAATATCGAGCATTGCATTTGGATCCGGAGGGTTGGTCCCTATGGAAGTCTGACTGAATGCCGGACGGCCGCAAATGATAAGGACCGACAGAAGTACAGTTTTGGTAAATAGTGAATACATAAATTCCATTTTTCTGGTGATGAGCGTTGGTTCATGCGACGGGCAGGTACAGCAGGGCAGTCTGTACGGGAAATAATCAGATTCAAAAACTAACTGCGATAACAGACAGATGTTGTCGGGCAATGATGCGACGGGTTGACGGGCAGCGTGCGTAGGAAATTGGATGAGTAAGATGAATAACGGATTAAATGTATAATTAAAAACGCAGATTAAAAAATCGGAATATGTTAATGTAAAAAGGGCCACCCCGGTTTTCCGGAGCAGCCCCTTTTGATGTTTTGTCAGCGCGTTTTATTCCTTTTGGGACGGCCAGCTGACAACTAACTGATGGGTATTTCCTGTTGTACCCCTTCCTGGCCGGCAATAAGCGGCAGGCTCACTTCCAATACCCCATCCACGTATTTTGCCGTAATATTTGCGGAGTCTACGGATTCATCCAGGGCAAAGGTTCGCAGGAACCCTCCCCGGCTGTATTCACGCATGATCCATTCCGGTCTCTGAAATCCTTCCGGGGGAGTATAGGAAATGGTAAGTTCCTTTCCTTTTAACTCCAGATGAAAATGTTCCTTGATCCGGCCCGGAGCAAATACCAGCATTTCATAACTGGTGCCTGTCCTGTAAACGTTTACGGATGCTCTTTGCATCGATCTGGTAGACAGGTGTTGGTTCCTGTTCCCGTGCCGGCCATAGGGTCCGTGGTGCCCATAATGATCCTGGCGGCCTTTTGCGGCCCATGACTGATTGTAGTCCATGTTTGTTTCTTTTAAAATTAAAAAAATAGAATGTCTACAGAGGTAGACGAATGAGCCGGGGGAATATTTTAATGTTTTTCATGATACATCGAAGAAAAATCGCCTATCGCTGCCCGGCCATTGGAATCAAATGAATAACGCTGTAGTTTCAGATCCTCAATATCAGCGGGCAATACCTTGCGGGTGAAGGGATTGAGCGTTCCTCCTTTTTGACCCGGGGGAACGGTAGGTTCATATTGAAATTGAGGGTCACAGATCGTTCCGCGGGGATACATGATACCCGGCTGGCCCTTGCCTCTGATATCCAGGCTTTTGGGATGGTCCAGTCCAAGGGTGTGCCCATATTCGTGAGCTGCGGTGGTGGAATTGTTAAGTATATTGGCCAGTTTGAAATAACCGGTATTCGATCCCAATCCATCGACAAACGATATATCCTGCAGGGAAAATTCCTCGATACGGAAAAAATTGAACCGCGGATTCGTATTGTACCATACTGTTTCAGGTGAAAGATACTGTTGACAGATCCCTTCTATCTCGAATAGTATATCGTATAGCTCACCATGTATCCTGGTCTTTCCCTGAGCGTCATTCCAATGCTCTTCGATATTACGGGCAATCTGCCGGGACAGTTCCGCGCTGGCAGCATCGCCATAGAAATAAAACACGGAACGAATGATCAGCCGGTTACCGGCTTTTTTGAGTTCGGCCTCGCCCATGATCTTATTTTTTTAAGGGGAGCTTATTAGAGAATCTGCTTACTACAGAATTTGCTCTCTACCAGAATCTGCTCTAATTATGCAGAATTTCTCCTAATTTTTGATCCAGGTCTTTGCCCCTTAAACCTTTGGCAATGACCTTCCCATTTTTGTCCAGGAGAAAATTCATAGGAATGCCTTTTACCCCATAAAGCCCGGCAACATTACTTTGCCAACCTTGAAGTTCGGAGACCTGTGTCCAATCCAGCCCGTCTTTTTTAATGGCTTCTTCCCATTTTTCCTTATTATCATCCAGGGATACGCCAAGGATGGTGAAACCTTTTTTATGATATTCTTTAAAGACTTTTACAACAACCGGATTTTCATGACGGCAGGGGCCGCACCAACTGGCCCAGAAATCCACCAGCACATATTTGCCCCGGAATGAAGCTAAAGATACCGGTGTGCCTTTCGTATTGGGCAAGGTGAAACCCGGAGCTTCTTTCCCTATCGCGGTTTTCTGGGCGCTCTCCAGGGTCTTTTTGATTTCCCCTCCATAATAAGAACTCTTAATAGAGGAATCCAGTCCATTATAGATGGTGTCCAGTACTTCTGCATCGGGATTGTAGCTATATTTCGTAGCAATTCTATAGGCGGCTACATAGGAGCCTGGGTGAGCTTTTGCGTAATCTCTGGCCTGTTCATGATCTTTTTTGTCCAGCCCAATGTAGATCGTTTCAAGGCTATCGATCTTTTTCTCGTCCTTTATTTCCCTTGCTGCAGTATAAGCTGCGTCAAGGGGTGCGTTGGCTAAGTCGGCGGCCTTTTCCATGGCCAGCAGCATGAGGAATTCTTCCTGTGCCGGTACACCGACTACCACTGCATTATACATGGAATCTTTATTGCCGGTAAGAGTGAGTGTTCCATGCTGGAGGAATAATCCCAGTTGCATTTGTTTGCGCCCATCCTTTTCCAGACCCAAAAGGCAGAACTCAGGAACCGAGGCTTTTCCGGATAATGTAAATTGCCCGCCTTTGATCAGGGTAGAATCCATATTTCCTGATGTTGTTTGACGATGAAGTAAAAAGACTTTTTCGCCATCCGCACCTTGTATTTTGCCCGTGAGGGTATAGGTTGAGTCGGTTCCGTTTTTTCCGGATTGGTTTCCGGAAGACTGGCAGCCGGAGATAAGTGCGGCTAGTATGCAGGCGCTGAAAAAGGATACATAGTTCATTCGGCTAATTTACAATTAATTCCTTATTGGCTTGCCGCCTTTCAACACGCTCTGTATCCGCTCCAATGTTTTTTTCTCTCCGCAAAGACTTAAGAATGCCTCTCTTTCGAGATCAAGCAAATATTGTTCGCTGACAAGGGTTGGCTCGCTAAGGTCGCCGCCACACATGACAAAGGCGAGTTTTTTGGCAACTACCACATCGTGATCGGTGGCATAATTTCCCCGCCACATACCATTGATCCCGGCATACAAAGCACCCAGCATGGCACGGCCCTGCACCTTTACATCTTTCCTGGGTACCGGCATCGTATAGCCATCTTCGAATAATTCCAGAACGGAATTTTTCGCTTCCGCAATCCTGCGACCCTGGTTGATGCTTACAACATCCCTGCCCTTGCGCAGGATCCCCATATTATAGGCCTCATAAGCCGAGGTAGCTACCTTGGCGGTTGCTATGGTAAAGAAACGATCTTTCATCGTAATGTTCTCCGGCTCATCTTCATGCATGTCGTCGGCGGCACGGAGCGCAAATTCCTTGGTTCCGCCCCCTCCGGGAATCAGGCCTACTCCCAATTCCACCAGTCCGATATAAGTTTCTGCCGCTGCCACGATCCGGTCTGCATGGAGACTCAGCTCGCAGGCGCCTCCGAGGGCCAATCCATGGGGGGCGGTAACAACAGGAATGGCGGAATAACGGGCCCGCATAGTTGTATTTTGAAACTGGCGGATGGCCATATCCAATTCGTCGAAATCCTGTTCAATTGCCAGCATAAAGATCAGACCTACATTCGCACCGGCACTGAAGAGCGGTCCTTCATTGGCAATGACAAGGCCTTTGTATTTTTCTTCAGCCAGGCCGATGGAACGCTGAACGCCCTCCAGTACTTCTCCTCCGATACTACCCATTTTGGTATACCACTCGAGACCAAGTACTTCATCTCCCAGGTGATAGAGACGGCAAGCGCTATTTTTCCAAACAGTCTGACCTTCGAAGTTCTTCATAACCAAAAATGCCTCTCCGCCGGGCAGGGGCTTGTACGTTTTTGAAGGGATATCATAATAAAGACGTTTGCCTTGCTCCACTTTGTAAAAGTTCTTTATTCCCTGCGCCAGCATATCGTCTACCCATCCGGCCACACTGAATCCGGCTTCCTTCATTTTTTTTACGGTACTCTCCACGCCTAAAACATCCCAGCTTTCAAAAGCGCCGATCTCCCAGCCGAACCCGGCCATCATCGCATCGTCCACCCGGTAAAGTTCATCGCTGATCTCGGGGATACGATGGGAAATATAAGAGAAAAGCCCATAATGGAACTGACGAAAGAACTCTCCCGCTTTGTCACTCCCCTGAACCAGGGCCTTCAGACGGGTTTTGAGATCGTCGATCTGTTTGGCTGCCTCAACACTGGCAAACTTCGGTTTCTGACGGGGACCGTATTCGAGGGTATTTAGGTTGAGGACGAGGATTTCTTTCTCCCCTTTAGGGGTAGGGGGTGTTTTTTTGAAGAATCCCTGCCCGGTCTTATCACCCAGCCATTTATTCGCGACGACTTTTTCCAGCCAGGCCGGAATGGTAAAAACCTTGCCCTGTTCATCGTCCGGACAATTTTCCGCCAATCCGGAAGCCACTTTTACCAAGGTATCGATACCAACCACATCGACGGTACGGAAAGTGGCCGATTTTGGACGCCCGATAACAGGGCCGGTAAGCGAATCTACCTCGTCGATGGATAACCCCAGTTTATCAACCAGGCCAAAGATGGCCAGGATACCGTATACACCGATTCGATTGGCAATAAAGGCCGGGGTATCCTTACAAAGTACCGTAGTTTTACCCAGGTAGAGATCGCCGTAATGCATCAGAAAGTCCGTTACGGATGGATCTGTATGCGGAGTAGGTATAATTTCCAGAAGTCGTAAATACCTGGGGGGGTTAAAAAAATGTGTGCCGCAAAAATGCCGCTGGAAATCTTCGCTTCTGCCCTCGCCCATTAAATGAATGGGAATGCCGGAGGTATTGGAGGTGATCAGTGTTCCTGGTTTCCTGTATTTTTCCACTTCTGCAAAAACCTGTTGTTTGATATCCAGCCGTTCAACTACTACTTCTATGATCCAATCGCAACCGGCAATATCCTTCATGTTGTCCGTGAAATTACCTGTACTTATTTTTTTTAGTACGTCCTTGGTATAAACGGGAGAGGGATTGGATTTTATGGCTGCGGCCAGGGCATCGTTAACGATGCGGTTTTTTACGGAGGGGTGATCGGGAGAAAGATTTTTTGCCTTTTCAGCGTCATTCAATACTGTAGGGGCAATATCCAATAATAAAGTCTGAACGCCGATCCCTGCAAAATGACAGGCGATCCTGGATCCCATCACGCCACTACCTAATACGGCCACTTTCTTGATTATGCGGTTCATATGCAATTCAAATTAGTTAGTTAAACAACTATTGGGTTATGAAGGTAAGACAAATATTGGAAAATGAACAAGGGCACCACCCAGGGAAGTGCCTTACATCCAGCCCCAAAGTATCCGGAATAAATAAAAAGGTCAATGGGCAATGGCGAATGACTCCTGTAAGCGGGTGTGCTTAGTAAAAGTATTTACCATTGGCCATTGACCTTTCGGTTATTTGGACCAATTGATTAAGAGAGAATATTATTTTGTTATAGTATTTTGCTGAGCCTGTTTATTTCATAATTATCAGCATTGCTCAGGTGATCTTTTTTCAGTTTTAATTGCTCTTCCATCAGTGTTCTCGGATAAGTATCCCCGGTAAGATAACTGACCGTCAGATAAACACCTTTTTCGATGATCAACCGGTTACCGCATATATCCGTCATATGGACCCTGTCTTCATTCAATAAGGCACTGCTGCAATTGTATTTGCCCTTAATGGAATCCGACAGAATGGAACTGGTCTTTTCCGTAAAGGAAAGGAAGCTTAACTGGGAATAATAAAAGTATCCGTTGATGAAGTGAAATTGGATCATTACTTTCTGACGCAACAATTTCGTCCGGTAAAAAAGGATCTTATGATCCTTAAAATCGTTTATATCTTTTACCTGGAAGGATGGCATGCCAATTTTCCAGATAAGTTTGCGGGGCGACACACCGAACGGTACGTCATGGGGCGCAATGATCGTATTGGTCAGATAAGTGCCGGATTGATTATCAGGCGCTAATGCATGATGAGCAAATTCAAGATGATATTGATTGATAAAACTCCGGTAGAAACTCTCCCTCTCCTGGGAGAAGGAACTGTACCGGTTGTTATACGGCAGGAGCTTATATTGCAGATTCTGTTTCATAGCAAATTTGATATTAGATTGTTTGGGGCCCAACTGTGAAGTGGGGACGAACTTCTAAATAACAGGATTAGATATACTTATAGTATGCCAGCTCTCATATTTTATTCGTTTTATGGATAAATTATCAGGATTTTGTCCTATAGTCGTGAATAGTTGAGGTTTTTATATAATGCGTATATGTGGATATATAATCGAATTATAATGCGTGCGGGGTGGTGTGGATTTTTTACCCGGCCTTTTTTACCTGGATTACCCGTTTTTTAAGGGCATACTTTTTTATAGGTCTTTTTTCCAACCGTTGTGCAAAAATGAAAGAGCCGGCCATTTTTTGTAGCCGGCTCTTTCGTTTGTCCTTTATCGTTTATCCTTTATCGTCTCCCTTATCGTTTTCTTTATGTTCCTTTATCGTTTCCCCTGGGGTTTTCTTTATTGTTTCCGTAGGGTTAAGGCTGCTAGGAGACTCCCGATCCGGGGGCTATTTTTTCTTCCGGAGCCACAAAATGAAGTTTGCCGGAAGGATCTTCCGCCATGAGAATCATGCCATTACTTTCAATTCCCCGCATTTTGCGGGGGGCCAGGTTTGCCACGACGACTACTTGTTTACCGACGATCTCCTCTGCTTTGAAATGCAGGGCAATGCCCGAAACGATGATTCTTCGCTCATTACCGAGTTCTACTTCCAATTTCAGCAGTTTGTCGGCTTTTTCCACTTTTTCAGCCGAAAGGATAGTCCCTACCTTCAGGTCCAGTTTGCCAAAATCATCATATACGATCTGAGGTTTGACCGCTGTTTGGGTTGATTCCTCAGCTGGCTTGGGGGTTGCTGGCTGTTTGTCCCCCGCCTTACTGCCTTTGGACAGGGGAACCTCCGAAAGTCCGGAAAGGGATGGGTTTTGAGCGGCACGTAATTTTTCTGCTTCCTTGTATATCTCTGCGGACTGTTTCAATTTTTCCACCTGGGCTTTTATTTCATCATCCTCGATTTTACGGAATAATAACTCAGGGGCGCGCAAATTATAGCCTACGCTTAATAGCTTGAGTTTGCCCGCATTATCCCAATCCAGCATTTTATCCACCACCTTCATCAGGTGCAACATTTTCTGAGCCGTAAAAGGCAGGAAGGGATTGATCAGGATGGCCAGGTTCGCCGTTAATTGTAAACTTATATGCAGGCAATTATCAATCAATTTCTGATTTTCTTCGGAAACGGGGCTGGTGTTTGCTCCTGTTGCCGGTGCTCCGCCTGCAGCTGGCTGTTCTTTACTGGCCGCTTGTTTTTTGTCGCCTGGGGCTTTCTTCCACGGTTCTTTTTCCTGGAGGTATTTGTTGCCTTTCCGCGACAGATCGATCACCTCGAAGAGGGCTTCCCGGAATTTGTATTGTTCGAGCAGATTTTCCACTTTTTCTTTTGACAATCCTATTTCCCGGATGATCGTCCTGTCCGTATCGTCTAAAATATCCTCATGCAGCGGGGGAACCTTCCCCTTGCAAAGTTTGTGCATTAGTACCAGGGCCCTGTTGACAAAATTGCCGAATACCCCTACCAGCTCGCTGTTGGTGGCGTCCTGAAATCCTTTCCAGGTAAATTCGCTGTCTTTGGTCTCCGGCGAAATAGTGGTTAAATAATAGCGTAAGGTATCGGCTAACTGACTGCCTCCATTCTCCTTTTTTATAAAATCGTCGATGTATTCCTGCATGTCGAGTTTCCAGTTACGGCTCGTGCTCATCTTATCCCCTTCCAGGTTCATGAACTCATTGGCCGGCACATTATCCGGTAAAAGGTTCCCGTGTAATTTCAGCATCACGGGAAAGATGATGCAATGGAATACGATATTGTCCTTGCCAATAAAATGGACCAGTTTACTGTCTTTTTCATACCAGTATGGTTTCCAATCCCTTCCGGTATCGAGGCTCCATTGCCGGGTGGCGCTGATATATCCGATGGGCGCATCAAACCAGACATACAATACTTTTCCTTCAGCTTCCGGCAGGGGGACCTTTATCCCCCAGTCCAGGTCCCTGGTCACGGCCCTGGCCTGAAGACCTTCGTCGATCCAGCTTTTGCATTGACCCAGTACGTTATTTTTCCAATCACCCTTATGTTCTCCCAGGATCCATTCTTTCAGAAAGGCCTCGTGTCTGTCCAGCGGCAGATACCAATGTGTAGTCTTTCTTTTGACAAGGGGTTTACCACTTAAGGTACTATGCGGATTGATCAGCATTTCCGGGCTAAGAGTGCTGCCGCAGTTCTCACATTGGTCGCCGTAAGCACGGGCGTATCCGCAGACCGGACAGGTTCCCATAATATACCGGTCAGCCAGAAAGGTCTTTGCCTCATCGTCATAATATTGTTCGGTTTCCTTCACCTCTAATTCCCCCCGGCTATGCAGATCGGTGAAAAATTCCTGAGCAGTCTCGTGATGGATTGGCTCACTGGTACGGTGATAGATATCAAAAGAGATCCCCAGATCAGCGAAATTTTGTTTGATCAATGCATGATACTTATCGATAATGGCCCGGGGAGTCGTATTTTCTTTCATCGCCTGGATGGGAATGGCTGTTCCATGTTCATCACTGCCACAAACGAAAACCACATCTCTTTTTTGAGCCCTCAGGTAACGCACATAAGTATCTGCAGGCAAATAGGCCCCGGCCAGGTGGCCGATATGTTTAAGCCCGTTCGCATAAGGAAGCGCGGCCGTGATCAGGTATCTTTTTGGTTGGTTCATAAGCTAACCCTTCAAACCCCGGAAAAGGGGCTGATTTTTAGTGAGCTGCAAAAATAAACCAAATGGATCGCTTTATGTCTATAAACTGGGGAATCCTTACTCCTGGAGGTTAAATTCCACCATGGCATTGCGTTTGTAATCCGTGGACAGGAAGATGGTGTGTTTTTTACCTCTTACGGTAACTTCCAGCAGGGCTGTATTGGGAGGAAGTTTGCCCAGGTTTTCCGCAAATAAGACCAGGCGGTTGACGGGAAGGCTCCGGTCGATCCGGATCCATAAGGTTTTTGCCTGGGCCTTTAGTTCCAGGTGAGCGAGGATCCGCTCGTCATTCAGGTAAAGAGATACGGAATCTCCGTCGATCTCCCCGTTGTCGTAAAGTTCGATCTTTACGGAATCCAATCCCGCCGGCACAGGTACGGAAGAGATAAGTGGTGTTTGCCGCCCAAGTAAAGAAACCCATTGTTTTTCCCGGGCTGAGTCCTTTTTTGGATGATGGGTAACCGGAGGCAGGGGGATGAAGGGCGGCGCCTTTTTCTCCAGCCGGATAGAAACCGGTTCACGACCGCTCCAATGCCCTTCCAGCACTTCTTTATGCCCGTTACGTTTATAATGCAGAAGATAGCGGCCCTGAGGACCTTCTTCCTGCTTGGGTGTGCTGGAATTTGATGTACCTGAACCAGGCGTACCGGAATAATTGACGGTGGTCTCCTGTTTTTCTCCCGGGATCTTTTGGTCTGCACTGTCTTCCCGTATCGATAAGGTCGAATCCCTGGAATGGAAATGCCCGCTTACGATGAATTGGCGGAAATACTGGGTTTCGGGATAATACCAATGCAGGACTCCGCCAAATAAGGAATCTCCGGCCGAAATATTGAGGATTATTTTATGCTTTTTTTCGGAAAGACTGCTCGTGGAAGATCCCGTCCACTGTCCCGTAAGATCCTGAGCCTTTAAAACAAATGTTGAGCCCGGTAATAAAAACATGATCGCCAATAGAAACCGCATTTACCTAAAAGTAGTAATTTTAAAATTCCTTCCAGGGATGATCTGGAATACATAGCCTTGACGCGGCAATATTAATTCAATTGTTAAGATGAACCGAAAAAATTTCTGATGCGGCGTAAAAATTTTCTTTCTTCCTTATTGACAATAGGAGCCTTTCCTGTTTTGGCAGGAGCTGGTGATAAGCAGGTACGGCTTCCTCAGCAAACTCCGGCCTATCTGCAGGCCGGCGATACGATCGGGATCACCTGCCCGGCCGGGTTTATTACCCTTTTGGAGATCCAGCCTGCCATACAATTGATAGAAAGCTGGGGTTTCCGGATAAAAGTGGGCAGTACGGTAGGTAAAAAAGATTTTACGTTTGGAGGAACGGACACCGAAAGAGCAGCTGATCTCCAGCAGATGATGGATGATCCGTCTCTAAAGGCCATTCTCTGTGCCCGCGGAGGGTATGGTGCCGTTCGTATCATCGATCAGCTGGATCTGACCGGCCTGTCCCAATATCCAAAATGGATCATCGGGTTCAGTGATATTACCGTTATTCATTGTCATCTTCACCGCAACCTGAATATGGCCTCCATTCACTCGAAGATGTGCAATAGTTTTCCGGACGACTGGTCGAAGGCTGAGCCTGTTCAGGCGCAATCGATCCTTTCTATCCGGCAGGCGCTTATGGGAGAAAAGATGCTGTATACGGTCCCGCCAAATGAAAATAACCGGCCCGGTTCTGCAACCGGGGCCCTGGTGGGCGGCAATCTCAAAACGATTGAAACGCTGTCTGGCACCCGTTCGGATATCGATACCCGGGGAAAGATCCTTTTCCTGGAGGATACCGGTGAATATTTATATAGTATCGACCGGATGTTCTGGAATCTGGAACGTACGGGTAAATTATCCGGTCTGAAAGGCCTGGTGATCGGCGGTTTTAAAGTTAAACCCGATGATCCGGGAGATGATTTTGGCCGGACGCTGTATACGATCGTCCGTGACAGGGTGAAACAATATGATTTTCCGGCCTGCTTCGATTTCCCGGTTGGGCACCAAAAGAATAATTTTGCCTTGAAGATGGGGGTTGTGCATTCCCTGTTGGTGAAGACGGATCAGGTAAGTTTGACGGAGGCATAGCTTTTTTAGTCATTCCGCTACAAAGCACATCATATAAAGTTTTCAGGTAAAGTCTTAACTGTAAAGTCTTAACTATGGTCAAACTCCCTCCCTCCTTACAGCCCGGCGATACCATCGGGATCCTTTGCCCCGCTGGTTTTATGCCCCGGGCAAAAGCACAGACCTGTATCGACACCTTGCAGGACTGGGGATACAAGGTCCGGATCGGAAAGACCCTGGAGGGAACTTCCGACAATTATTTTTCCGGTACCGATGAGGAGCGCCTGGCCGATCTTCAGCAAATGCTCAACGATCAGGAGGTCAAAGCTATCCTTTGCGGGCGCGGCGGTTATGGTCTCAGCAGGATCATCGACAGGATAGATTTTTCGAAATTCAAAAAAGACCCGAAATGGATCATCGGTTTTAGCGATGTCACCGTTTTGCACACACATATTTACAGCAACTTCGGGATAGCGTCCCTGCATGCACCCATGACCTCGGCTTTTAATGACGATGGGAATAAAGATGTTTATGTTCAATCTCTTCATGAAGCGCTCGAAGGAAAAAAAGGACGGTTCCAATGCCCTCCTCATGATTTTAATAAGAAGGGCGAAGCGATCGGAGAACTGGTGGGTGGCAATCTTTCCCTCCTGGTCCATCTCACCGGAAGCGATTCCGAATTAAAAACAAAAGGAAGGATTCTTTTCCTGGAAGATGTGGGAGAGTATCTGTACAGTATCGACCGGATGTTCTGGCATCTGAAACGGAGCGGTAAACTGGACCGCCTGGCCGGGCTGATCATCGGCGGATTCACGGATAATAAAGATACCGAACGGCCTTTCGGAAAACCGGTTTATGATCTTATACAGGACGTGGTGAGAGAATATGATTATCCTGTCTGTTACGGTTTCCCGGTTAGTCATGGAAAAGAAAACTATGCCCTGAAGGTGGGGGTTGGGTATAAATTGAAAGTGGGCAAACATAAAGTGGTGCTGGAAGAATAAAGTGGCCTTTATGCCAGCGTGCCGGGGATCGGTAAAAATCACCGCGATTTCGATTTCGGTAATGAGTTGGGCCCGGGACCAGCTTCGCGCACCCTGGTTACTTCCTGTGAGGCAACCGGGTCGTTCTCGTTATTAAACTCTGCCCGGATAAAGGTAACGATAGAGGCTATCGCATGATCATCCAGAAAACCGCCATGTGCAGGCATTACCCCGTTATAGGTTTTGCCTTTTACCTTAATCTCCCCTTGCATGCCATTAAGGATGATGTTGATCAGACGTTCTTTATTCCCGGTTACCCAATCGGAACCGGCCAGGGGAGGATAGCGGTTATTATCCCCTTGTCCATTATGCTGGTGGCAACTCCTGCAATAGGAGGTGAACAAAACATTCCCTTCCATTTCACTGCCTTTGCCCATATTATCCCTAACCTCGTCCGGAGTTTTGATATAAGACCGGGATTTCCTTTTTTCCATACCGGCCAGTTCGTTCTCCCCGAAACTATTTTTGTTCCCCTTATACATGACCCGCCAGATCCTGCCTTTATTGGATTCGGAAATATAGAGGGACCCATCTGGCCCCGTTGCCAATCCCATCGGACGGAACAAGGCGTCACTGGTATTCATGACCGTGTCTACCCCTGTAAATCCATCTGCAAAAACTTCCCATTTTCCGTTCGGGGCGCCTTTTTCGAACGGTACAAAACATACGATATATCCGGCCTGTGGATATGGCGATCGGTCAGTAGAACCATGAAAGGCAATAAAGGCTCCCTTTTTGTAGCGATCCGGAAATTGATCGCCCTGGTAGAATAAAAGCTCCATGGGCGCCCAATGCCCGGGGAAAGCAATTATCGGGGTATCGAATTTAGCGGCCCTGCCCACTATTTTGCTATCCCCTCCATACGCAGGTTGGAGGATGTTTTTCCCCTGTATCTGATCATAATACGCATAAGGCCAGCCGAAATCCGAATTTTGGGTGACCTTTAACAACGGCTCTCCCGGAAGAACTGCTGCCTGCCAGGAAGAATAGACCTTTGGATACCGGGTATGGAAATTATCCATTCCATTCATGACGGCATAGAGGCTGTTATCCATGGGATTCCAGGCTATACCTAATACGCTTCTGATACCGGTGGCAAATCTGATCCCGTCTTTCTGGGTCTGACCGGTTTTAGCGGCATCGAATTTCCAGATTCCGGCATGGTTTTCCAGGTCCCCAGAGGGGTCCACACCCTTGCCTTCCGGAATTCCTCCCGGACCAGCCGTATGAATGTCCTGTCCGCCATCGGTGGGTGCGCCGAAAGGAACATACATGTTTCCCTGATTGTCAAATGCAAAGGGTTTGGCGGCATGCCAGTGATTCTTCAGGTTTGGGTCCGTATCGGTCATTATCACTTCCCTTTTATCCTCTGGGATCAATTCGCCCGGCGTCAGTTTATTCCGGAAGATCTCTTTCTCCGTAGAGGTATACAGGTAGCCTCCATGGATTAAAACACCGACTGGGAGACCTCCCTCATCGGTATAATCGCCAAAATAAGTGATCTCATCTGCTTTGCCATCACCGTTATTATCCCTTAATCCCACTGTTCCTCCGGATCCATGTAATGCATCGTTATACACAAGTTTGGCATAAATATCTCCATTTTCGTTGACCGTTATATGCCGGGCTCTTCCGATACTATCGGCTACCACTACTGCCTCAAAATTTCCGGGAAGGATAAGGCCTCCATTGTCTTTATCTCCTGGTGGAAGGTCTGCAGGGTTCTTATGGTGATTTTGACAGGCCGTTAAACTGCAGATCAGTATAATAATTGAAAAATAAGAAATGTTTGAACGACGAGGGAAGTGACGGAATTGTAAAAATACGCGGCAAGCGAATGGGAACATGATCTTTGTTTTAGGATAAAGTCTAAGGTTTAAAAGGTGCACTAAAATACGGTGTTTTATTAAGCGGGGAACAGCCGCTTGTCATTTAGCCATTAATTAATCTGCCCGTTCTTTCCGGTTCCTCTTCCTGCTCACTTACGCCAAATCGCATGAAAATAGTGAGATTTGGCGTAAGTGAATTCCTTCAGATCCGCCAAAAGTGGGGTAAAAATGGTACTTTTGGCGTAGGTGAACTCTTTCAGATCCGCCAAAAGTGAGGTAAAAAAGGTAGATTTGGCGGATCTGAACCTTAGTTAGAATAGAAAAATTTATGCAAATGGTTCAAAATCAAATAGCTGGACGAGAAGAAGAAATGGCGATCATGCAGGAGGTGCTAAAGTCTAAAAAGGCTGAGTTAATGGTTATTTATGGGCGCCGACGCGTGGGGAAGACTTTTTTGACAAGGACATTCTTTAAAGACCATTTGTGTTTTGAACTATCCGGCAGTCAGAAGGCCAACCTGGAAACACAACTATTTAATTTTGCCAACGCGTTAGGAAAATACATGCAAACCGGTATACTACCCCGTAGTCCTTTAAGCTGGCCGGAAGCGTTTATAATGCTGAGTGAATACATGGAACGTCTTCCGGGAGAAGAAAAAAAAGTAATCTTTTTTGATGAACTACCCTGGCTGGATAGCATGCACTCCGGTTTCCTGAGTGCATTCGATTATTTCTGGAACTCCTGGTGCACCAGGCATTCAAATGTAATAGTGGTAATATGCGGTTCTGCGGCATCATGGATGATAAACAAAATAATTTTCAATAAAGGAGGCCTGTATAACCGGGTAACAAGGCAAATTAAACTATTGCCTTTTACATTAACGGAAACACAGGCATTTTTTAAATTGAAGAATATTAAACTGGATCAATATCAGATAGCTCAGCTATATATGGTTATGGGAGGCGTTCCGCATTACCTGGAAGAAGTCAAAGGCGGCAAAAGCGCCATTCAAAATATCGATGACATTTGTTTTGCAGCCCAGGCCCCACTGCGACAGGAGTTTAACAAACTCTATCAATCTTTATATGATAATGCAGCGGTGCACATGGATATAATAAGGGCATTAAGCGCGCGACGGATGGGGCTAACCAGAAATGAAATAGTGGAGCAGGCTAAACTAAAAAGCGGCGGGTATCTTACCTCCGTATTGAACGAACTGGAAGAAAGCGCATTTATAACAGCTTATATACCTTTAAACAAAAAAGTGAAAGATGCCCTATACAGACTTACCGATGAATATTCTCTGTTTTATTTGAAATTCATAGAAAAAAATCAATCCTATGAAAAAGGAACCTGGGCACTTTTAAGCAGTCGCAGCAGCTGGAAGGCCTGGAGCGGATACGCATTTGAAAACCTATGCCTCAAACATATAAAAAAGATAAAAATGGCCTTACAGATAGGTAATATTTATTCAGAACAATCTGCCTGGTACGATAAGGGAGAAGGAGCCCAAATCGACCTGGTGATCGATCGGGCAGACAGATGCGTAAATATTTGCGAAATGAAGTTTTCTGAAACACCCTATACTTTAACTGCTAAATATGCCAAGGAACTGCAGCATAAAGTAATGGCGTACAAAAATAGCATTAAGACCAATAAGACCATTTTTACAACCCTTGTTACTACTTTTGGGGTAAAGGATAATGAATATTCGGCGCAATATGTTGACAGTACAGTAGTGCTGGGAGACCTGTTTTGAATGAACCCGTTTTCGACGCAGAAAAGTTTATAAAGCTGAATCACTGGAAGGTATCAAACCATTCAAAAAATCATGGGTCACCATATCACCGGTCACTATATCGTGTCCTTCCCCTTTTTGAATCGCCTCTGCCAATTCTTTCATCTTTTGCAGAATGGCTTTCATAAAGGAAGGGCCGAAGCTTACTCTGGCTACTCCCGCTTCTTTCAATGTTTTCAGATCCGGCGCCCCGGGCCGGGCCAGTATATTGATCGGTGCAGGGATTGCATTGACCAGCTTTTGGATAAGGTCTTTTTCTTTTAAAAAGATCGGGAAGATGCCGTCTGCACCTGCGGTTAAATAGGCATTGCTCCTGGCCAGGGTTTCCTGCCATTGCTGTTCGGGGGAAAGTTCTGCTTTCATAAAAGCGTCTGTCCGGGCGTTGATGAACAGGGGGATTCCCATGTTTTCGGCCGTTGTGCGTATCAGGCGGATCCTTTCTGCCTGGACATCTACCGGCAGGAGCTCGCCTGTTTGCCGATGGCTGTCTTCTATATTGATCCCTGCAATGCCGGTCGCGATCAGTTGGCGGATATTGGATGCCAATCCCTCGCTGGTTAAGGAATAACCGCTTTCGATATCAGCCGTTACCGGAACGCGTACCCGGGTTACGATCTTTTTCAGCACGGCTAACACTTCTTCAAAGGGCATATTCTCCCCATCGGTATAACCGCCGGCAATGGCCACGGACATGCTGCCCGTGGCGACCGCGGGATAACCAATGTTTTCCAGTAAAGCTGCCCCTAAGGGATCCCAGATATTCGGCAGGACTAAAAGCTTATCGGACCGGTGAAGGTTGGATAATAGTTGGGCCTTGGTTATCTGTTCCTGAGGGTCGTAGTGTGTCTGGGTGTTTTCCTGCTGGTTTTCTGGTAAAGACATATGTTAATTGGTTTGAGCGACCTGTTGAGGTTAAAGGTAAAAAAGAAAAAGGATTACCCGGGGGGCCAGTTCATTCAGGCCGGGTAGTCCATCTCTTAGGGGAAGTAGTCCATCACTCCGTCTGAATTGTCCAACCTGACCGTGATATAGATCACCTTAAAATAGTGAGATAGATCCTGAAAAAGAGGAATGGATAAGGCGGTTATCTGATGGTTGTTTCGCAATTTTACCAAAACAAATACTTTCTATGGAACTGGAGATCATCACAGAAAAATTACGCTTAATTGTACCTGGGAGTGCTTCGGATATGGGCGCTTACCTGGCAAGCCCGGCCGCTCCGGGAAAATATTCTGCAATAATTTTAGGTATGGAATTATTCGGGGTCACCGATCATATCTGCGATATTGCCCGCAGGGTCGCCAAACTGGGCTATCTGGCAATTGCGCCCGATTTTTATCACCGCACCCTTCCTGACTTTCCACTGCCTTATACCGAAGAGGGGCGGAGAAAAGGGTTTGAGTCGCTCCACCAATTGGATCGGGGTGGAGTAAAGGCAGATGCGCAGTCCGCCATCGATCATATCCGGTCCCGTCCGGAGGCTTCCGGTAAAGTTGGATTCATGGGGTTTAGCATGGGTGGGCATCTTGCTTATTACTCGGCTACCCAGTTGGATTTAGTGGCCACTGTTAGTTTTTATGGCGGATGGTTATTAAACACGGATATAAAGCTCAGTCAACCGGAACCTACGATCACCCTTACTTCAGGAATAGCCGGATACGGTGGCAAAATCTTGTATTTTGCCGGAGATAAGGACCCGCATATTCCCCCGCAGGACGTGAAAAAAATAAAAGAAGCCCTGGAAGCAGCGGGGGTCGGTCACGAAATCGTGAGTTATCCGGATGCCTCCCATGGATTCTTTTGCGATGCACGTCCGGATAATTATAACGAAGCTGTCCGTGATGATGCCTGGCTCCGGGTACAACGTTTTTTTGCCGGCGCTTTTTAATTAGATAATTACGAGGTGGCCCTCTCCCATTTTTTTTATATACTGCCGGTACTCCTGTGGGGTTTTGTTGGTTATTAATTTGAAAAATTTAAAGAAATTGACCGGGCTATTATACCCGCATTCATAACAGATGTTCTGCACTGAATATTCTTCATTTTGCAATAGTTTGCAGGCATGGCCGATCCTTAATTCATTCAGGAAACGGGTAAATGTTTTTTGCGTTCTTTTTTTAAAATACCGGCAGAAAGAGCTTGGCGCCATATTGCAGATCAGGGCCACCTCGCCCAGCATAATATCCGAGTCGAAATGCTGAAGCAGGTATTGGTAGACTTCATTGAACCGATCCATATCTTCGGTTTTATGCGAATTTTTATAACCGATGCTGGCCAGGTATTCAAACTCTTCCGTTCTGGTAATGACATCGATAACCAATAGAAAATAACCCAACTGCTCAAAGCCTTCGCTTGCCGCCAATTTTTTTATGAGTTCTATGATTTGTTTTTTGCTTTTCCCATAAAAACGTAACCCCCTGTCTGCCTTGTTCAACAAATTGGCGTAGCGGGATATACACTCCGCATCATCCGTAATGGCTGGGATGATGGCAGGTGGGAAATAGGTGGTGGTGGCCTTGGTAAAAAGATCCTTTTGTTCCTGATAAAAGACCGAATCGCATCTCCATAAATGTGGGAGCCCTGCATTTTTGAGTATGAGTTCCCCTTCTGAGAAATTACCCACATAATCGCCTATGATAAATTTTCCGTGGCCCTTTTCCAGCCAGACCAATTCACATAATTGATGGTAATGAAAAGGATGATCAAAATAGGGTTTATAAATTTTTTTTACCCAGATCCTCTTTTGCCCCAGAATAGGAGCATCTACGACCAATTCTGCTTTCATACACAAGTTTTATTAAAATATTTATTCGGTTGCATGGAACAAGGGGTAAAAAAGTGTACAAAAGTAGTAAATTACGGTATTCAATAGATAAACAAAGAATATAGGTTTGGCTATAAATTAAAATGATATGCTCTTGCCAAAAAAACTCATTCCCTTTACTTTCCTTTTTGTAAGTTGTTTTTCTTTCGCCTTGTCCTTCGTTGCGGCGCCGGCCTATGCCCAAACCAAACCTTCCATCGGTAAGGAAACGGCCGAACAAAAAGCTAACCGAATGCAGTGGTGGACCGATGCCCGTTTTGGCATGTTCATCCATTGGGGGTTGTATGCGTTGCCGGCAAGGCACGAATGGGTAAAAAGCTACGAACATTTGACAAACGAGCAGTATCAGAAGTATTTTGATCAGTTTAATCCTGACCATTTTGATCCGGCTAAATGGGCCGGAGAGGCAAAAGCTGCAGGGATGAAATACGGGGTGCTTACTACAAAGCATCATGATGGTTTTTGCCTGTTTGATTCAAAATATACCGATTATAAAGCCCCGAATACCGGCGCCAGACGTGATCTCGTGAAGGAGTTTGTAAATGCTTACAGGGCTAAAGGGCTTAAGGTCGGATTTTATTATTCCCTGCTCGACTGGCACCATCCTGATTATACCATGGATAATGTTCATCCGCTTGTTAAGGTGGATGGCAGCGATGCGAATTATGCCCGGCTTAATAAAGGCCGGGATATGTCGAAGTACAG
>NZ_JBTLQH010000008.1:0-234438 GCF_054461575.1 Flavitalea flava | reverse complement strand
GGCAGTTTACCACCAAGGAGGCCCGGATAAAACTAAAAAAACTTTATCCGACAATATTATATTGACTAGACACTAGGACATAGGCACCAGGAGGACATAGCACGGGTAATTAGTTTAACCCCTTCCCCTTCATAAAGGAAGAGATACTTTCATAAAGGCAGAAATGCTCTCCGCAGCCTGGGCAGAGGCATGGCCACCCTGACTCAGCAGATGGGTGAGATCTTTGTAGTCTTCCCGGAGTTGATCCTGCCGCTCCGGGTCATGCAGCAAACTTTCCAGTTCTATTTTCAGATTTTCCGGGGTCAGCTCATCCTGGATCAATTCCCTAACGACCAATTTATCCATGATCAGGTTCACCAGGGATATATACTTTACCTTGATCAGCCTTTTGGCAATCTGGTAAGAGATCGCGCTTCCTTTATAACAGACGACTTCGGGAACGCCGAAAAGGGCAGTTTCCAGGGTGGCCGTTCCTGAGGTGACGCATGCTGCCCTGGCCCTCAATAACAAAGCATAGGTCTGATTGCGGACTGTTGATACATTGGGGTATCCTTCCAGTAAATCTGTATAAAAATCATCTTCCAGGCCCGGCGCTTTGGCAACGATGAACAAATGATCTGGGAAATACCTGCTCACTTCCAGCATGACCGGCAATTTTTTCAGGATCTCCTGTTTGCGGCTTCCGGGGAGAAGGGCGATGATAGGTGGGGGGGCATTATCATTATGATTGGAAATTGGAGGGGTAATGAGGAGGTTCTCCTCGTTTTTTCCTTTCTGTTTATACCGGTCGATCACTTCTACCAGGGGATGACCGACATATTCCACTTCATAATTCCATTTCTGATAGAAAGCTTTTTCGAAGGGAAGGATGACCAGCATTTTGTCCACACATTCCTTTATTTGTTTGACCCGGTTTTCTTTCCAGGCCCAAACCTGGGGGGAGATGTAATAGATGATCCTGTAGCCCTGGCTGTGGGCCCATTTGGCAATCCTGAGGTTAAAACCCGGATAATCGATCAGGATCAACGCATCGGGTTTGTATTGTTCGATATCGTCTTTGCAAGCCTTTAGATTGGCAAAGATGGTCCGCAGGTTCATGAGCACTTCTACAAAGCCCATGAAGGCAAGCTCCTTATAGTGTTTGACCAAAACTCCGCCGGCCTGTTCCATCAGATCACCTCCCCAGCAACGGATCTCCGTTCCGGGTTCCTGCTTCTTTAATTCTTTGATGAGATTGCTTCCATGCAGGTCTCCCGAAGCTTCCCCTGCTATCATGTAATATTTCATCTGCGTAAAGATACAATAACTTTTTACCCAAACTTTTTACCCGGGATGGCTGCACTGGATTTTTTGCTACTTTAGTGCCTGATGTCTTCACTACACAATGCCCCGGGGCTGAAACGGGAAATCAGTTTATTACAGGCGACTTCCATCAACATGATCGATATGGTGGGTATCGGTCCTTTCGTCATGATGTCCATGGTCATACATACGGTGGGCAGTAATCTTTTTCTTTGGGCATGGATATTCGGCGCCTTCACGGCACTCGTCGACGGAATGATCTGGAGCGAATTGGGAGCCGCTTATCCGATGGCGGGAGGAAGTTATAATTTTTTGAAAGAGGCCTATGGAAAAAAGGGAGGCAGGCTGATGTCTTTTCTTTTCGTTTGGCAGACCTGTCTTCAGGCTCCCCTGGTGGTAGCTTCCGGCGCCATTGGTTTTGCCCAGTATTTCGATTATCTGATCCCCCTTGGTTTTTATGGTAAAAAAATGGTTTCCGGTGGCCTGGTGATACTGGTTGTTTTGCTGCTCTACCGGAATATCCGAACTATCGGGAAAATTTCGGTTTTGCTCTGGTCCGGGGTTATTATCACTATCCTTTGGATCATTATCAGCGGGTTCACGCATCAACAGGTACCTTATACTTTTATTCCTTCCGGGGGGCAATCTTTGTTCAGCGCTTCCTTCTCCCTGCTGCTGGGTCAGGCTTCAGTCAAGACCATATACAGCTACCTCGGTTATTATAATGTTTGCCACCTGGGGGCGGAGATCAAGAACCCCGGACGAAATATTCCCCGCAGCATTTTTATTTCCATTTTTTGCATCGCGGCACTCTACCTGTGCATGAACCTGAGCATCGTCGGCGTAATACCCTGGCAACAGGCCATGCAATCGGATTTTATCGTGAGCCTTTTTATGGAGAAGATCTATGGCCACCGGACAGCCATGGTGGCCACGGTGCTGATCCTTTGGATCGCCTTTGCCTCCCTTTTCGCCGTAGTGCTGGGTTATTCAAGAGTGCCCTATGCAGCAGCGGTGGATGGACGTTTTTTTTCCGTTTTTGCCAAATTGCATCCCACCAAAGGGTTCCCTTATGTTTCCCTTTTGTTCATCGGCGGTTTGGGTTTTCTTTTCAGCATCCGTCTGAAGCTGGAACATGCGATCAGCGCTATCCTCGCCATGCGGATCCTGGTGCAGTTCGTTGCACAGGCGATCGGAGTCGTTTATCTCCGGAAAAGAAAAGGAACAAAGGATCTGCCTTTTAAAATGTGGCTCTATCCCTTGCCGGTTATCCTGTCGGTAGGAATTTGGCTGTTTGTATGGTTCTCCACCGGTATTGCCGCAGTATACGGCTTAAGCCTGACCTGTCTCGGAGTCCTTGTTTTTTATTTTACGAAAGATATTTGGAACCGGGATGAATTGAATAAGGAAGAAGTGAATTTGCTAAAAAAATAAAGCCCGATATTTAGCAAATAATAGTCAAATGCATACCATTCAATTGTATAACTAAATATTCATTTTAATATTCATTTTCTATGCAACGCAGATCCTTTCTTCAAAAAAGCGCATTGGCCACCGCCGGTCTGTATCTTCCCGGTCAGCTTTTGGCCGGAGCCGGAAAAAATAGTACCGGTTTTCCCCTGGTCCGGATACCGGAAGGACAGCGGAAGTTCAGGAGTGTTGCCGTGGAAAAGGCTATCAGCGAGGTAAAATCGAAGATCGGCAATAAAGAGATTGCATGGCTTTTTGAAAATTGTTTTCCCAATACCCTCGATACTACTGTTGATTTTGAGATGGTGAACGGTAAACCCGATACCTATGTCATTACCGGAGACATCGACGCCATGTGGTTAAGAGATAGCAGCGCCCAGGTCTGGCCTTATCTGTCTTTGAGCAAGGACGATAAGGAATTGCAGCAATTGATTAAAGGTGTCATTTACCGGCAAACCAAATGTATGCTGAAAGACCCTTATGCCAATGCCTTTTATAAGGACGAAAATAAGATCAGCGAATGGAAACATACCGATATCACCGATATGAAACCCGGTATTCATGAGCGTAAATGGGAGATCGACAGTCTTTGTTACCCGATCCGTCTTGCCCATGGTTATTGGAAGATAACGGGCGATCTTTCTGCATTCGATCAGGATTGGCAACAGGCTATGTTGTTGGTCCTTAAAACCTTTAAAGAGCAGCAGCGCCTGGAAGGTGAGGGGCCCTATAGTTTTCAGCGGACGACCAGCTGGGCAACGGATGGTGTTCCCCTGAGCGGATATGGTTACCCGGTAAAACCCAATGGCCTTATCTGCTCCATGTTCCGGCCCAGCGATGATGCCACGCTGTTTCCCTACCTGATCCCCAGTAATTTCTTCGCACTGGAATCATTGTTGAATTTGCAGGAGATCGCCAAAAAAACGTCTATGGATGTTATCGGGAAAGCGGCATTGGAATTAAGTACCACCCTGAAAAAAGCGCTGGACGAAAACGCCAGGATAAAAACGGAAAAATCCGGAGAGTTATATGCCTATGAAGTGAATGGCTTTGGCAGTTTTAATTTAATGGATGATGCCAATGTCCCTTCTTTGCTTTCTCTTCCTTATCTGGGTGCGGCAAAACTGACCGATCCGGTTTACCAGCATACCCGAAAATTTGTCTTGTCCGAAAATAATCCGTTCTTTTTTAAAGGAAAGGCAGCCGAAGGGATCGGAGGTCCGCACGCCGGTATGAATATGATCTGGCCGCTCAGTATCATTATGCGCGGTCTGACCAGCACAGACGATAAGGAAATAAAGTATTGCCTGGATACCTTACAGCATGTGCATGCAGGTACAGGGTTTATGCACGAGTCCTTTCACAAGGACGATCCATCCAAATTTACCCGGAAATGGTTTGCCTGGGCAAATACCCTGTTCGGAGAATTTATCTGGAAGGTCTACCAGGAAAGACCGGCGTTGCTGGGGTAAAAAGACGTTACCAGGGTAAAAAGACATTACTGGGGTAAAATACTGGAAAAGCATGGTCTTTCTTTTACACGGCTTTCACCAGGTAATAATTCTTTTTTCCTTTTTGTACCAGCAGGTATTTTTTATGTAATAAAAACTGACTGTCAAGAATAAGCTGGGGATTGTCTACTTTTTTCCGGTTGATACTGACCCCCCCATTCTGGATCATTTTTCGGGCATCTCCTTTACTTTGGAAAATGCCCGCTTCGGCCAGGAAAGACACTACATCGATGCCCTGGCGGATCTTTTCTCCCGGGTAGTCAAATTTGGCCACACCTTCCATGGACTCCAGGTCGCTTTCACTTAGGGATTCTGCCGGAGCGGATTGATCGGCGAATATTTTTTCAGTAGTGGCCATCGCCTGCTGATACCCTTCTTCCCCATGCACAAAAAGGGTCACCTCTTTGGCAAGGGTCTTTTGTAAAAGGCGGTTTTCCGGCTTTGCCGTATGCTGACCCAGCAGTTCGGTAATGGTCTCCCTGTTCAAAAAGGTGAATATTTTGATCCATTGCTGAGCGTCGTCGTCTGTGGCATTCAACCAGAACTGATAAAACTGGTAAGGTGAAGTCTTTACAGGGTCCAGCCAGATATTTCCTTTTTCGGTTTTACCGAATTTACCTCCGTCCGCTTTTTTTATAAGGGGACAGGTAAAAGCAAAAGCTTCGCCACCCGATTTGCGGCGGATCAGTTCCGTTCCGGTAGTGATATTACCCCACTGATCGCTGCCTCCCATCTGGAGTTTGCAATTTTTGTTCTTGTATAACCAATAAAAATCATAGCCTTGAATTAACTGGTAGGTAAATTCGGTGAAACTCATTCCATTTTCACCTTCCAGTCTTTTTTTTACGCTGTCTTTTGAAGACATGTAATTCACGGTGATATGTTTGCCCACATCCCGGATAAAATCCAGGAAACTTATATTCCGAAACCAATCATAGTTATTCACCATTTCGGCTGCATTCGCAAGGGTAGGGGTAAAATCCAGGAATTGTTCCAGTTGTTTTTTTATACAGGCGAGGTTGTGGTTCAATACCTCCTCGCTCAATAAATTCCTTTCTTCACTTTTTCCGCTGGGATCACCCACCATTCCCGTCGCACCGCCGACCAGGGCAACTGGCTTATGCCCCGCCTTTTGAAGATGGACCAATAAAAGAATGGGTACCAGGCTGCCAATATGGAGGCTGTCCGCTGTCGGGTCAAATCCAATATAACCGCTGGTCATTTCTTTGTTAAGCTGCTCTTTGGTTCCCGGCATGCAATCCTGGATCATGCCCCGCCAGGTCAATTCTTCGATCAGATTCATTCGTTTGTTATTTTCAGGTTGTTATGGTTCAACGTGTTATCGATCTGTAAACAAGTCTCCCTTCGTTAGTCAACGGCTATACTTGTAATACTTTGAAAAACAATAATTTAAGACCGTTTTTGGAGCCGTTTTCGCCCATTTGTCCCGGCAAATTTAATGGATTCCGGCTACTTTGGGGTTAATGGGGGTTGCCTTGACAATAAACTGAACAAAAGCCCGTTATCCAAGACAGTCTGCGTAAAAGCCGTTTTTAGGCTATTTTCGTAGATTAAAACCGGGCAAGGCCCGGTTGTACACTTTGTGTACAGACATAATGATATTTCGGAAAAGGATTATTTTTCCAAAATCCTTTTCCGGAATTTAAATGACCCATAATCCCTTGAAGCATCCGAATTAAAACCATAACCATTGGCTTATGTTGAAAAGAAACCGGGGTATGCTTCGTCTGGGAGCCGTAGATACAATTAATACCAGACAGATTCCGATGATTAGATTTTACCTCTATTTTACGATCGTACCGCTATTCTTTTGTCTGGTAACTTCCGCACAATTCACCAAATATTCAAATGAGTTCTTAAATATCGGCGCCGGAGCCCGGGGGATGTCTATGGCCGGTGCACAGTCGGCCTCGGTCTCGGATGGGACGGCAGGGTATTGGAACCCGGCAGCCTTAGCGGATATCCGGGATCATCCCCAGCTTAATCTTATGCATGCAGAATATTATGCCGGCATAGGAAAATATGACTTTGCCAATCTGGTCCTGCCTTTAAAAGATAACAAACGGACCCTGGGGCTGACCATGTTACGTTTTGCGGTGGATGATATTCCCAATACCATTTTCCTGGTCCAACCAGACGGAACGGTAAATTTTGATAACATAACTACTTTCTCATCGGCAGATTATGCGTTCTTACTTTCCCTTGCACAGCGGGAAGAGCTATCGAATGGCCGGCATATCAATTTTGGTGTCAATGCCAAGATCATTCACCGGACAGCCGGTGATTTTGCCACTGCCTGGGGGTTTGGGTTCGATGCGGCCGTCCAGATCGTTGGCAAACGCTGGAAATTGGGTATCGTTGCCAAGGATGTAACTACCACCTTCAATGCCTGGTCATACAGCATCGATTCAGCCATGCGGCAGGTTTTCTACCAAACTCAAAATGAGGTTCCCGGTAAATCCACTGAGTTGACAGCTCCGCAATTGATTGTGGGAGGTTCTTATAATTTCCGTTTGAATCAAAAATTAAATCTGCTGGTGGAGGCTGACCTTGATTTCACCTTCGATGGCCGCCGAAATACGGTCATCAGCACCAATCCTGTAAGCATCGACCCGAAGCTGGGTCTGGAATTATCATTCAAGGATGTGTTTTTTGTCAGGGGAGGGATCAATAATTTCCAAAAAGCCCTTGACGACAAGGATACGACTAACCAAAAGAAGATCTGGATCTATCAGCCAAGTGTTGGCGCCGGTTTTAAGGTAGGGGATGTTCAGATCGATTACGCCTTCACCAACCTGGCCAATCAATCGTATCCCCTGTATACGCATGTTTTTTCCATCAGGATCGATATGAAGAAAAAGGAAAAAAAGAAATGAACACCGTTACCCCTTCGATAAACTGAAACCGAATATTATGAAGAAATATTTTACTTTACTTCTTTTATTAGGTACTCTTGGCCTTTGTGCCCAGAATTACAATAATGAATGGATCGATTACAATAAGACCTATTATAAATTTAAGGTAGGGGCTACCGGTCTTTACCGAATCCCTCAGTCCGTTCTTTCATCGGTCGGTTTGGGCGCAGTACCGGCAGAAGCTTTTCAATTATTTCGTAATGGAAAGGAAGTTCCCATTTATACATCTGTTTCTGGCGGCCCTTTAGGTGGAAGTGATTATATCGAGTTCTGGGGGCTTATCAATGACGGGGGACCGGATCAGCAGCTTTACCGCAATGCATCTTACCAGCATACGAAGAAATGGAGCCTGGAAACGGATACGGCAGTATATTTTCTGACGGTGAATCCTGCAGGAAATTTATTCCATTTTATCAACACAACGAATGACACACTGGGAACCAGTCTTACGGTAGAGCCCTATTTCATGCATAAAGCGGCAACCTATTTTAAAAATGGAGTGAATCCCGGTTTTGCCCAGATCATAGGAGAATATATTTATTCTTCTTCCTACGATATTGGGGAATTCTGGTCTTCGGCCCAAATCTATCCCGGTTCCCCCCTGGGTGATAATCAAAGTAACCTGGCAGTTTATCCCGGAGGTCCTGATGCTTCCGTCCGTTTCGGACTTACGGGCTGTGCGGATAATAAAAGGAATGTCCAGTTTGTTTTAAATAATTCGGTTCTGGCAGATACGGTAATGGACAGTTTTAATGATCTGCTAACCGAGCGGCCGGTTCCGATAAGCCTGATCAGTAGTAATTCGGCCACGATCAGTTATGTCAACAATTCAAGTGTAAGCACCGACAGAATGGTCGGATCTTTTTATGAAATAACTTATCCCCGGAAATTCGATTTCGCGGGACAGTCAAATTACTTTTTTGAGTTGCCAGCCAGGAATTCAGGCTATTTTTTAAAGATCAATAATTTCAACGTATCTGGGAGCGCCACTCCTGTTCTGTATGATCTGACCAATGGACTGCGGTATACGGCCATTACCGGCCCGGGTTCCACACTTTCTTTTTTGCTCGGAGGCTCCGGCTCCATGCGGAAACTAGTCCTGGTCAATGAAGATCCGTCTACTGTAAGGACAGTGGCAGGCTTAACCGGCAAAACCTTTTTAAACCTGAGCAATTCTACTTTTCAGGGTAATTACCTGATCATAAGCCATCCGGTCCTCTATACGGGTACCAGTGGCAATAACCCGGTACTGGATTATAAGAATTATCGCAACTCCCCGAATGGAGGAAGTTATAACACACAGGTATACGATATCAATGAACTCGTCGATCAGTTTGCTTTCGGCATCAAAAAACATCCACTGGCTGTTCAGAATTTCCTTCGGTATGCCCGGGCTGTTTTTGTTTCCAAGCCCCAATATGTTTTGCTGATAGGTCATGGGATGATCTATTCCGATTATAATTACTATAGCGAAACAGGGGCTCATGATCCTTTGGCAGACCGTCTGAACCTGATCCCGACCTTCGGGTATCCGGCTTCTGATAATAAATTAAGTGCTGACGATGGAGTGGGCACCATACCTATTACTCCGATCGGAAGATTATCGGTCGTATCCGGGGCCGAGGTGGAGATCTACCTGGATAAATTGAAAGAGTATGAAAAGGTTCAGCAAACTGCACCCAATACGATCGATGGCCGGTTATGGATGAAAAATGTGCTTCACCTGACAGGCGTCAGCGAACCTTTCCTGGGGGCTGTTATTTGCAATTATATGCAGGGGTACGCGCAAATTATTGCCGATACTTTATTCGGCGCCACTATTTCCACTTTTTGTGATGGGAATACATCGGCGGTAACCCAGGTTCCGGGCGACCAGGTTGCCAAATTATTCAACACAGGGTTGGGTATATTGTCCTACTTTGGCCACTCCTCCAACACGGTATTGGGTTATAACCTGGATGACCCCCAGGATTATAACAGCACCGGAAAATACCCGGTATTTTACATAAATGGCTGTGATGCGGGAGACTTTTTCCTGTACGATGCCAATCGGTTCTCTGCAGGCAAGACTATCTCCGAAAAATATGTACTGGCCAAGGACAAGGGATCCATTGCCTTTATCGCAAGTACTCATTTTGGGATTGTGAATTATCTGAATATCCTTCTTTACCAATTATATAATAATATCAGTGGTAAGGACTACGGTAAGTCCATAGGTATCACACAAAAAAATGCCTTATTACAATCCGTGAATGTGAATCCGGGGGATTTTTATGCCCGCCTCACCGCGGAAGAAATGACGATTCACGGAGACCCCAGCCTGAAATTAAACCAGCAAAGTCTTCCGGACTACGATATCGAGGCTTCCCAGGTTCGGATAAACCCGAGTTTTATTTCAGTAAGTAATAATAATTTCACGGTCAATTGCCGGTTCTATAATTTGGGAAAAGCAGTTTCCGATTCTATTTCCGTGCTGATACAACGGCAATACCCTAATGGAAGCATCGTTACGCTTATCAAAAAGAAAATACCCGGAATTCGTTATTCCGATTCCCTGCAAATAACGGTTCCTATCATCAGCACCCGGGATAAAGGGCAGAATAAGATCATCGTCACTATTAATGCGGATAATAATGTCCCGGAAATTACCCTGGCTAATAACTCTGTAACCAGCACCATTTATATTTATGAGAATGATGCTAAACCAGTTTATCCTTATGATTATTCCATAATCAATACCCCCACATCAAAACTAATAGCCTCTACGGCCAACCCTTTCAGCGTTTCACAGCAATTCGTCATGCAGATCGATACCACCCTTTCGTTCAATTCTCCGGCAAAGGTGGAAAAGTTTATCACATCTGTAGGGGGAGAGCTGGAATTCAGTCCGGGAATAACTTACCAGGACAGTGTCGTCTATTACTGGAGGGTGGCGATCGTGCCGGTTACCCCGGGAGGCCAGTATACCTGGAATAATGCTTCTTTTGTTTATATCGACCCGTCAAGGTCCACCGAAGGATTTAATCAATCCCATTATTTTCAACATCTGGCTTCAACAGGAGATAGCATAAGCCTGGGGGCTAACCGTCAATGGGCCTTTGGGATGAATAGCATTAATGTATATCAACGTAATGCCGTCTTTCCAACTGCCGGGAATCATGATATCGATTTTTCAGTTACCGTGAACGGGGATCAAAAGATTCAAAGTGCCTGTGTGGGATTCTCCTTAATATTCAATGTATTCGATCCTGTAACCTTCAAACCCTGGTCAAATGTCGATGCAAATGGGAATAGTTTATTCCTGAGCGGCAGCGGATCCGCCAGTTGCCTTCCTTCCCGTAACTGGAATTTTGAATTCTCCTATATGGACGTCCAGGACAGGTACAAAATGATGCGGTTTATGGACAGCATTCCCAATGGATATTATGTGACGGTAAAAAACATACCTTCCGGTGATCCGGCCAGCAATACATATGCCAAAGACTGGAAGGCGGATACCACCTTATTCGGACCCGGCAATTCCTTATATCATCGTTTGGTGGCGGCGGGCTTCGTTCAAATGGACTCTTTTTACTTTCCAAGGGTCTTCCTTTTTATTTACAAAAAAGGAGAGGCAACCTTTACTCCGCAATATAAATTCTCGACCGGCATAGATGATAATATCACCTTATCCACAGAATGCCCTGCTCCTTTTTACGCAGGCAGTGTTACTTCACCAAAATTCGGGCCGGCCCGTAAATGGAACAGCGTACACTGGCGCGGAACAGATCTGTCCAACCCGGTCACAGATACCATTGGCGTCCAGGTAATAGGGGTCGATTCGGTTGGTAATACCACAGTCCTGTACAACCTTACCCGGTCCAACCAGGATTTCGATATTTCCGCTGTCAGTACCAAACAATATCCTTACCTGCAGTTAAGGATGGCCACTTCAGACTCCGTTCACGCCTTACCCTTTCAGTTACAATATTGGCGGATCAATTACCTGCCTGTTCCGGAAGGGGCTTTGGCGCCAAATATATTACTGAAGACGAAGGATACCCTGAATTTAGGAGAGCAGCTGGAATTTGCCATTGCCTTTAAAAATGTCAGCCCCTATCCATTCGATAGCATGCGGTTAAAAATGTATATCCTGGACCGGAATAATGTATCACACCCGATCTCTCTGCCAAGAAGAAAACCCCTGATTAGCGGTGATACGGTGATCCTGCATTATGTGATCGATACTAAGAGTTACCAGGGATCCAATACGATCTATGTGGATTTCAACCCGGATAATGACCAGCCGGAATATTACCTGCTCAATAATTTCATGTTCAGAAATTTCTATGTGAAAGGGGATGGCCGCAATCCTCTCCTGGATGTCACTTTTGATAATGTACATATCCTGAACGATGATATTGTATCGGCTAAACCCCATATTCAGATCAAGCTTCAGAGCCAGTCTCCCTATATGTTGCTTACGGACACTTCTTTGATCACGCTAAAACTCAAATACCCGGATGGATCCATCCGTTCCATCAGTTTTAACAGCGATACCGTACGTTTCACTCCTGCATCCAGTGGTACGAATAATGCAGCCGTTGTGGATTTTACCCCATCCTTTCTCAAACAATACAATCCTGACGGGGATGAATATGAATTGATCGTTTCGGCGAAAGATGAAATTGGCAATACTGCAGGGACTGCACCTTACCGGGTGAGTTTCAAGGTCATTTCCAAACCCATGATCTCGAATTTCCTGAATTATCCTAACCCATTCACTACGTCCACTGCTTTTGTGTTTACCATTACCGGCAGCGAAGTGCCCCAAAATATAAAGATCCAGATCCTTACTATAACCGGTAAGATTGTCAGGGAAATCACGAAAGATGAATTAGGACCGCTGCATATCGGGCGGAATATCACGGAATTCAAATGGAATGGTACGGATATGTATGGCCAAAGATTGGCTAACGGAGTATATCTGTATCATGTGGTGACCAATTTAAATGGCAAATCCCTGGATAAATACCAGGCGACGGGTGATGTTACCAATAAATTCTTTACGAATGGATATGGGAAAATGTACCTGATGAAATAGACAAGGTCCGGAAGTTGATCGGGAAGAACATCTCTGGTAAAGAGGATTTGCTTAGATTCGGGGTCATAATTTTCCCGGGATGAAACAAACAAACAGGATATGGAAAAAGGTACGCCGGCTGGTGATCTATGGCTTTTATCTTATCTTATCCGTTTTTCTGTTGCTGGAGATCGCCTTGCGGATCTATAATCCTTTCCATTTGCGTTTAAAAGGGGATAAGATCGTGCTTCCGGTCAATCAGACCGCAACCATTACGAACAGGATCAATCCCAAGCTGGACCCCATTATCGTAAATACCCGTAACAGCCTCGGTTTTCGGGGACCCGAGCCCCCGAATAAATGGAATAAGACATTGACGATCATTACCATTGGTGGCAGCACGACGGAATGTCATTTCCTGAATGATGAAAGGACATGGCCTTTTTTGCTGGGGAAAGAACTATCGGACTCTTTCCCGGGTTGCTGGTTGAACAATGCCGGGTTTGACGGGCATTCCACTTTCGGGCACGGAATCCTGTTAAATGATCATGTCAAAAAACTGAGGCCCTCTGTAATTCTTTTCCTGGTTGGTATCAATGATGTGGAAGCTGCAGGACCTTCTTTTCATGATAAATTGAATACACGGGGAGCATACCCTGATCTGAAACATTACCTTTTTGAGAACAGCGAGGTGCTGAACCTCTTGTTAAATCTGTCAAGAGGTTGGCGGGCGCAGAAATTCAATAATACAACCAATGCCTTGCTTATCCTGGATAAAAATAAAAAGCTTACTCTTCCAGATACGGTGAGGACAAAACGCCTGGCGGAACAAAAGAGTTACCTGGCGGGTTTCCGAAACAGAATATTACAGTTGGTTGACACCTGTTCGGCCTGGCATATCCTTCCGGTCTTTATCACACAACCCAACCAATTTGGAGCAGGAAAGGATAGCCTTACTGGCGCCGACCTGGAATTGTTTCCCGCAGACTCCGATGACCCGGGAATGAATGGCAAACTGTTATGGGACATGCTGGAGGAATATAATGACGTGACCCGCTCCGTTTGCAGGGAAAAACAATTGCCGATGATCGACCTCGCACACTTATTGCCAAAGAATAGTCTCTATTTTTACGATATGTCTCATTTTACCAACAAGGGGGCTGAAAAGATAGCTTCCTTACTGTCGAGCGGATTAACGCCTGTTCTTAAGGGGTATTTTCCGGAATATCACCGGTAATCCGGGTTATTTTTAGCAAATTTGCCAGTAATGAATTCACCAGCGCCTGCTTTAAAACGGTTTCCTTATCTTGACAGCGCCAGAGGATTAGCAGCCTTAAGTGTGGTGACCTGGCACTATATCGTAACGTTCTTTGATTATCACCCGGGAAATTTTTTTACGGACTCACCCTTGCATTTTTTCTGGTATGGGGAAGCGGATGTGATTTTTTTCTTTATTCACAGCGGTTTTATCTTAACCTATTCGTACGCCGATGAAAAAAAACGGATTTCAGCCGGCAGCTATATCCGCTTTTTAATAGAAAGAGTATTCCGCATTTATCCTTTATTTCTTTTTGTTCTTTTGGTAAGTTTTATTCTAAAAAAATCGGTATATCCCCTGAGCCCGGAAATATATACGACCAAACATATTCAGTTTTTCTGGTCAGGGGACTACAATTGGCAAAACCTGTTAAAAGATGCAGCGCTTATCTTTCCTTCAAAAGGTGAAGCTTTTTACCTGATCCCCCAGGAATGGACGTTAACGGTGGAAGTGTTAGTCGGGCCTTTAGTACCCATTTTAGCCTTTCTGTTACGAAAAATAAAATGGATATGGCTTTATTGGATCCTTGTTATTGTCTCTTTGAAGTTTTTCGGTATGAATACCTATCTGTTTGAGTTTGCCATCGGCGTTTGTCTGTTCTATAACTGGCAAAAGATAAATGACCTGTGGAAGAGATTGAATATTTTTATCCGGATAGGGGCAGTCGTTGTATCCCTTGTGCTATATACCTGTATTTTTCATTTCAGCAACCTGTTCAATTTATATAATATATTTCTCAGTCCCGGGGCCGATCGTCTTTTGGTTGGGTTGGGCTGCACCGGGTTTTTCTGCATGATCATCAGTTCCGGATTTATCCAAAGAATCATGTCTCTGCCTTTGCTGGTTAAAATAGGGAAAGCCTGTTATAGCTTATATCTGTTGCATATGTTGTTCCTGATATGTTTTGCCGAGTATTTTATACAGCAATTACACCGGTTCATGCCGATCCCGGCATGCCTGATTGTTTTTTTTATAATTTATATAATCCTGAGTGTACTTTTATCTTTTATGACTTTTGCCTTTATCGAAAGGCCTTGCAGCCTGTTAGGCAAACGTATCAGTCGCCAGGTAGAAGCTTTATTTCGCGGGAAGGTTGTTTTGGTCAGGGGACAATTAAAATAAACGGACCCTGAAGGACGGATCCTTCATAAAGTTGATTTTATTATGAAAATACTTGGAATATCTGCATTTTATCACGATTCTGCTGCTGCGCTTGTTCAGGATGGAGTGATCATTGCTGCTGCTCAGGAGGAAAGATTCAGCCGTAAGAAACATGATGCCGGTTTTCCTGTTCATGCCGTAAAATTCTGCCTTCAATATGCCGGTTGTTCTATCAATGACCTGGATGCCATCGTGTTTTATGATAAGCCATTCCTAAAATTCGAGCGCCTGCTGGAGACGTATTGTGCTTTTGCTCCCAAAGGGTTGATTTCTTTCCTGGTGTCCATGCCCTTGTGGATCAAAGAAAAACTGTTCCTGAAAAATATTATTTATAAACAATTGGCAGCCATTGCCCCCTTCGATAAAAAAAAGGTAAAACTTCTTTTTTCGGAGCATCATCTGTCTCATGCGGCCAGCGCATTTTTTCCCGCTGCTTTTGAGGAGGCAGCGATCCTGACGGTAGATGGGGTTGGGGAATGGGCAACGGCTTCCATCTGTAAAGGACATGGCAATTCCATCACGGTATTAAAAGAGCTTGAGTTCCCGCATTCGGTAGGACTGTTGTATTCTGCGTTCACCTATTATTGCGGATTCACGGTGAACAGCGGGGAATACAAGCTAATGGGGTTGGCTCCATACGGGAATAAGGACGGGTCTGCCTATCTTCGATACCTCGATATTATCCGAACAAAACTGGCGGTTATCAACGACGACGGCTCGGTTTTTCTTCACCAGGAGTATTTTAGTTATGCAACAGGTCTGCGGATGGTGCCGGACAGGAAATGGGAGGTGTTGTTTGGATTTCCCCGCAGGAAAGACGATTCGGCATTGGAGCAATATCATTGCGATCTGGCCTTGGCGATCCAGACGGTAACAGAAGAGATCATCCTAAAAATGGCCGGAGAAGCAAAACGTCTCACAGGTTCCTCTCATTTGTGCATGGCGGGAGGGGTAGCCCTGAACTGTGTGGCAAACGGAAAGTTACATGCGTCAGGTTTGTTTGATGAAATATTTATTCAACCTGCAGCAGGGGATGCCGGCGGAGCATTAGGGGCTGCGCTGGCCACTCATTATATCTATTTTAATCAGCTTCGTCCTGTGCCAGGAGAAACAGATAGCCAGAAAGGAAGCTTCCTGGGAACCGGGTTTACGGACGAAGCCGTCCATTCCATGATAAAAGAATATCAGGCTGTCGCCCAATATTACGGAGATACGAATGAATTGTTACAACAGTCGGCCCTGCTGCTGGCAGCAGGGAATGTAATCGGCTGGCATCAGGGCAGGATGGAATTTGGGCCACGGGCGCTGGGCGCCCGGAGTATCCTTGCCGACGCAAGAAACCCTGAAATGCAAAAAAAACTGAACCTCAAGATAAAATACAGAGAGAGTTTTCGACCATTCGCGCCAATCGTACTTTTTGAAGAAGTCAGCGATTATTTTGACCTGGATGGGGCTTCACCCTATATGTTATTGGTAAAGCAGGTAAAGCCGTCCCGATGTAACGCTTTACCGGATGGATATGAAGGCTGGGATCCGATGGAAAAACTGTATTTTAAAAGGAGCGATATACCTGCTGTTACGCATGTGGATTACTCGGCACGGGTGCAGACCGTGCATAAAAATACCGGAGAAATGCTGTGGCGTCTATTGCAGGAATTCAGGAAACTTACCGGCTATGCCGTTCTGGTGAATACCAGCTTTAATGTCCGTGACGAGCCCATTGTCAACGATCCGCAAGACGCTTATCATTGCTTCATGAATACGGAAATGGATTATCTTGTGATAGGTAACTATATATTGGCTAAAAAGGATCAGCCACCTCCCGGTGCCCAAAAACTAAAAATAAGCCGATGAAAAAGATGATGCATTCCGGGTTGAGAAAAAAAATAGGTTACGGGACATATCTTATATTGGCTGTGGCCGTGTTACTGGAAATCCTGCTTCGCATCTATAATCCCTTTCATTTTCGTATTAAAGGGGATCATCTGGTACTGGATACCAATAAGACCATTATTTTAAAGAATAATACGATCCCGGTGCTTGATCCGGAAGTGGTGACATACAGGAACTCGCTTGGTTTCAGGGGGCCTGAAAGGCCTGATTCGTTCCGGAATTATATCAGCATCATCACAGTGGGCGGCAGTACCACGGAATGTAATTTTCTAGCTGACGGGAAAACATGGAATGACCTGTTGTTAAAACGGATCAGGCAGGATTTTGACCGGGTTTGGCTGAATAATGCAGGTTTTGCAGGTCATTCTACGTTCGGGCATCTGATCCTGATGAAAGATTACATTAGCGGCATCAGGCCGGATATGGTATTGTTTCTAATTGGGGGAAATGATATGGGAAGGGAGGACCTGAACTCGGCAGATAGGGCAACTTCACTTAATTATTATGCCGGATTTTTTACTTTTTTGTCTAAAAAAAGCGAGCTTGCCAACGTAATCCTCAATCTTGTCAGGGCGCGAAGAGCCAAAATGTTGCAGATTACAGACCGTTATATAGATCTTGCAGCTCATAAGAATGATACAATCGTTATTCCCGATTCCCTGATAAGGACTGATATCAGCAAGAATGAACATCTTTTGAAAGGATATTCGGACAGGGTGGAAGAATTAATCCGCATAAGCAGGTCCAACGGTATTCAGCCTGTCCTGATGACCCAGCCTTCCTTAATAGGGAAAGGTACGGACAGCCTGACTGGCGCCAATCTTGAATTAATCAGTGTCGGAAACGGATATAATGGAAAATTATGGTGGACCCTCTGCGAGAAGTATAACAATGTTACCAGAGAGGTGGCAAAAAAAGAAAATGTGCTATTGATCGATCTTGCGAATGAAATGCCTAAAACCAGCCTTTATTTTTACGATATCCTTCATTTCACTCCCGAAGGAGCAAAAAAAATAAGTGCACTTATTTATGAAGGATTGAGGGATTCTCTGGCAAACAAGTATTCAGGATATTTAAAAAAATGAGCATGGAATTCTTAAAGGACTTATGGAATTTTTTAAAAGAAAGAAAAAAATGGTGGCTGGCACCCCTCATCATCGTTCTCCTTCTTTTAGGCCTGTTAATCATTTTGGGGGGAAGTTCCGCACTGGCGCCTTTTATTTATACCTTATTTTAACGGAGGAAACCTAATGGAGTCCGGCACCCGGGCCATTAATAAATAGCATTACCGGATGAATCGTCGCAAACAACTTGAAACAATTATCGTCCTTGTATTATTCCTGCTGGTGCTGGCACGCTGGCAACGGTCCTGGAATTATGTATATGCAGGCGGGGCTTTACTTTTTCTCAGCCTGGCCTGGCCCCTTTTTTCTAAAAATCTGGCCTTGTACTGGATGAAGCTGGGAGAGGGAATGGGCTTTATATCCGGAAAGATTTTATTAACGGCCGTATACGTGCTGATCGTTCTGCCGGTATCTTTTTTTGCAAGACGGGGAGGAAAATTGAATATCCGGCTGAAGCCCCGCGGAAAAACGAATTATAAGGATCGCGATCATACCTATTCCCCTGCTGATTTTCAGGATCCCTGGTGAACTGATCCTTCAGAAGGCCGCTTATCCTTTACCCGGCTTGACTTTTTTTTATAGTTCATCCCTAAAATAAGGATCCCGAACGTGAGCAGAGATGTTAAAAGCCGGAGGGGGAGACCTTGATCCCGAAAACGAAAATGAATCGTATTTTTCCCGGCTGCAAGAGGAACCGCCATAAATGAAATATATACTCTTTTCAAATCCGCAGGCTGGTTATTTACGAAGACTTCCCAACCGGGGTAATCATTCTGCAGAAAAATAAGTGTATCGCTGTAGGAGGAAGTGGATCCGATGATGGTTTCCGTTGGGGAGAAACTCTTTACGGATAAAAAAGAGGAATCGGGAAAGGTGTTTTTCAGAAACACAAATGGACGTAGATTGACCAGTGAAGGTAAGGAGGACCCGAAATAGCTTTCGGTGGTATTGAGCAGGGTCGGATAATTGCATAATTCAGGTGTACCGGGCTGTTTGCTGTAATAAGACCAGCAACCGATGGTTAGATCCCACTTTTTGTCCCGGCTCGTATTTGCTCCGATGGGGGACAGGAAGGGAAGGGGAATGCCTGGCCTTACCGATGAAAAACGGGCCTCAATATCTGCCGGGCTTTTTCTCTGGACACCGGTAACCGGCAGATGCATCCAGCAAAAGATCACCAGGTCAGCCATGATAATACCCGGCAATAGCCTTTGCAGGGGTATCTTTTTCTTCAATAAAAAATATACTGCTAAAAGTGCCAGGAGAATCACGGCATTGATCAACAAACGGTCAGAAAAAGTTAATTGATCCAGGCCCAATTTGATTTTACCGGATAACGGAACCGGGAGATCTTTTGCATCCGCCAAAGCCGTTTGTTGCCCGGTGTATCGAAAACCAACGACGATAATGATGCAAACGCAAATGCATGCGAAAATCTTAAGGATCTTATTGAATAAGGAAAGTTGCTCTTTATTTCGCAATAGTTGCTGAAGAGGAAAAGACCCGACAATTATAAAGGACATCAGGGCGAATACACGGAATTCCCCATTGCTGCGGATATATTGTAAAAGCGGAAGATGCGAATAGAGCAGTTCCTTTAAAGGCCCTCCCATGCTTAAGAGCAGCATGGCCATTCCGCTTATGAGAAAAAGTACCTGCATCCTGTTCTTTTGCCGGAACAGGGCAATCAGGAAGAAAACCAGGCCGATGAAGGAGAAATATCCATTCCGCATTAAGGGGTTATCGGAAAAGATACTGGTATTGGCAGTAGTACCGAATGGGAAAATAAAAGAGAGATATGAAAAAAAGGAAAAACCCAGGTTCAGTTCTGTCTGTTGTTGTATGGGGGCCGAGCGGTTGAAATGCGGAAATATTTCCAGCCAGGAAAAAAACAGCGGGGCTGTGATTCCGATGGAGACCAGGATAAGGAGAGCATTCGTTCCTGCCATTTTTGAGAAAGGAATCACGGGGAGATCGTCCTTCCTGATAAAAAACAAGCCTGCCAGGAGAATCGCTAAAAAATAGATGGTGGCAATAGGGATGGCGGGATGGCCGCCGGCCGCCAGCAGATAAAGGCTTATCGTGCAATAAAATAGCTTTTTTCCGGAGAAACTTTCCTGTAGCTGTAAAAAGGTCCTGGTGGCAAGCGGCAAAAATGCGGCGCAGGTAAGAAAATTGATATGCTGCAGGTTGCCGATAAAAAACCCACAACACATGTACGTTATACCCAGGATAAAAGATACCAAACGGTCATGCCCGAAATGCCTGCCCAGTTCAAACATAAATATTCCGCCCAGCCATATATAGACCAGGGTCTCTATGGATAAAGTGAACGTATTGTACCCGATTAGGCCGAATATCCATGTAAGCGGGTGCCAGAAAGCAAACCCCGGATCCGCGTAAAGCGGCAGGCCGAAATTAATATACGGATTCCATAAAGGGAGATAATGGGACCGCAGGGCTGCACTGAAAAAATACTTATTGGGAAAATTCGCAATAAGTGCGTCATTTTTCATGGCAAATAAGAAAGAAGAGACTGGCAAATAAGCCAATAACAGAAAAACCCCTAATAACAGATAATTCAGAAAGGTTTTACGGGTTTTTGATGGCATGGGCGGTAGTGATAATTCAGCCAGGCAGTTTATGCAGCCTCGAAATGTATTTTCCGATCATATCGAACTCCAGGTTCACCCGGTCTCCCTGATTTATCGTTTGAATATTAGTGTGTTCATAGGTATAGGGAATAATAGCGATATCGAATTTGCTCTTTTTGACATTAAAAATAGTCAGGCTAATGCCGTTCAGGCTTATGGAGCCTTTTTCAATGACCAGGTGACTGAATTTTTTGGGGAATTCGAACCGGAATTCCCAGCTTCCGGCGAGTTCTTTTCGTTGGATGCAGGTGGCCGTTGTGTCGACATGCCCCTGTACAATATGGCCGTCCAGGCGTCCGTTCATGATCAGGCATCTTTCCAGATTGACCAGTCCACCCGTCTTCCAGGTCCCCAGATCGGTCTTTTCGAGGGTTTCTTCTATGGCGGTGACCCGGTGGGCCCCTTCTATCAATTCTTCCACGGTAAGGCAAACTCCGTTATGGGAGATGCTTTGGTCGATCTTCAGTTCGTTCGAAAGGGAGGATTCGATCCAAAAGGTCCTGTTCGTGCCCCGGGTGGTGATTTCCTTTACCCTGCCTAATGATTCTATTATTCCGGTAAACATAATTCCGCTAATTTCGCATTTTTCCTGTTAGAATTTCCATTTTTCAATTTTTACTGTATATTTGCAGCCCAATTAATTTGTAAAGGTTCGTAAAGGAGGTATAATAATATGCTCATTATTGATTCAAAAGATTGCGAAAACATAGACAAAGCGCTCAAAAAGTATAAAAAGAAGTTTGAGAAAGCGAAGATTTTGCTGCAGTTGAGAGAGCGCCAGGCTTTCATTAAGCCGTCTGTCAGACGCAGAGGTCAGGTGCTGAAAGCTGTCTACAAGCAGCAGGTCGCCACCGGCAAGTTCGAGGTATAGAGGATTCAGGCAATTCCAGGCCCTTTAAACGGGGTGCCATGGGGTAGGCCGAAGATCTTTTAAAAATATAAGCTAAAGGCTGCATCCGTGCAGCCTTTTTTGTATTATACCCCGGGAACTCCTTCTATTAAACTTGTCGTTCCCGGGGTATAATACAAAAAAACATATGCGTAGCGACAAAGGGGGGCCCCTTTGTAATCCCCTTTGTGAAAGGAATGGGGTTTATCAGACACCTATAAACTTGTCGTTCCCGGGGTATAATACAAAAAAACATATGCGTAGCGACATAACTGAGTTCCGTTCGAATGAGAACGGGACGAAAGTTACGGGGGTAGCCCCTGAGGGCCCCTTTGTAATCCCCTTTGTGAAAGGAATGGGGTTTATCAGACACCTATAAACTTGTCGTTCCCTGGGTATAATACAAAAAAGCATATGCGTAGCGACATAACTGAGTTCCGTTCGAATGAGAACGGGACGAAAGTTACGGGGGTAGCCCCTGAGGACCCCTTTGTAATCCCCTTAGTGAAAAGAATGGGGTTTATCAGACAGCTATGTTTAAATTCAGTAGTTTTGGTTAAAAGATAAGCGAACCGCCTTGGAGCCACTGATTCAATCCTATATCGATTACCTTACTTTCGAAAAGCGTTATTCCGGGCATACTATCCGGGCCTACCAGGATGACCTGATTTCTTTTTTTGATTTTATAGCCTTGACTTTCGACACCACTTCATTATCAGAAATATCACCCTCTTTTATCCGCAGCTGGCTGGCCTCTTTGAAGGACGAAGGAATCAGCTCCCGGTCGGTGAACCGGAAAATTTCTACTTTACGCTCCTTTTATAAATACCAAATACGCACCGGCACGGTGGAACTATCACCCATGAGCGCCATTACCAGCCCTAAATCAGGCAAAAGATTGCCTGTTTATGTGGAACAGGAAGGCATGGCCTCACTTTTTGCCCATACCGGGTTCCCCGATACCTGGGCAGGTTGGACGGACAGGCTGTTATTTGTCCTGCTTTATCATACCGGGATGCGGCTAAGTGAACTGGTGAATTTGAAGGAAAGACAGGTAGACCCCGGTAACAGAAGTCTGAAGGTGCTCGGAAAGGGCAATAAGGAAAGGGTGATTCCCATAAGTCCTTTGTTAGTGGGGGAGATACAGTTGTATTGTCAGAAAAAGAGGGGAGAACTGGATAAACCCGACACGGAGTTTTTGTTGGTGCAGGAGAATGGTAAACCGCTTTATCCGAAATACGTTTACCGGACGGTCCGCAAATACCTGGGGGAAGTGACCACAATCGACCAGAAAAGTCCTCACGTCCTGAGGCATAGTTTTGCCACACACCTTATGAATAGCGGAGCGGACCTGAATTCCGTAAAGGAATTATTGGGCCATTCCAGTCTGGCCGCAACACAGATTTACACCCATAATACGATCGAGAAATTGAAGGATATTCATAAAAAGGCACATCCCAAGGCCTGAAGCCCTCCCAAGTCGTGGATAATATCTCCAAATTCTCCCCATGTCTGCTTAAGCCTGAATTATAAAGGTAAGACCCGGCATGAATACCGGATTAAATTATGCAGGAAAGGCAATAATCAAATGTTATTTTCAGTTGAACAAAAGTGGCCGGAAACTGTTCGTTTTCATCCGTCCGGGTAGGACCCCGGAGCATCTGAGCGGATGGAAATATTTTAACTTTTTATGACTCATTTACAGGGGATTTTATTTGGAGATCCCCCGGTGAAAGATTAACTTCATATCACTGCCTTATCCATCTTAACTGGGTGAAACCCAGTTCGTGAGATCCGCTCAAAAGCTGAGACTCACAATTCCCCCGGGGGGATGCAGAAAAAGAATTATATTCAAATGTTATTCTTTTTCCGCCTTCCAAATTTGTAGTTGATACAGAAAGTTCTTTACATATATTGTTCACTGTTAAAATGGAATTGCTATGAATGTTAATATTCAAACTGTGCACTTTGATGCAGACGGCAAATTGGTAGATTATGTAACAAAAAAAATGACAAAATTAAACACTTTCCATGACCAGGTTATTAAGGTAGACGTATTCCTGAAGTTAGACAATGTGGTTCACAAAATTAAGGACAAGATCGCGGAGATCAGGGTCCATGTGCCCCGGCACCATTTTTTCGTAAAATGTTCCTCCAAATCATTCGAAGAGTCTTTTGATAATGCCTTCGAGTCGTTGATCAATCAGGTAAAAAAGAAAAAAGAAAAACAGTTGGCGTAAATAGTAAATATTTGATTTGTTTTCAAAAAAGGCCTCCCTCCGGGAGGTCTTTTTTGTGGGCCATGCCCACAAAAAAAGCCGAAGGCCGACATAATAGAATAAAGGCAGGGCAGTTATTTTTTGAAGAAACTGCGCTGCCTTTAATACTTGTGGGCCATGCCCACAAAAAAACATATGCGTAGCGACTTAACTGAGTTCCGTTCGAACGAGAACGGGACGAAAGTTACGGGCGTAGCCCCTGAGAACCCCTTTGTAATCCCCTTAGTGAAAAGAATGGGGTTCATCAAACACCTATAAACTTGTCGTTCCCTAGGCTAAACAAAATAAAAGCCGAAGGCTGACATAAGCGATTAATGGCAGGGGAGTTGTTTTTTGAAGAAACTGCGCTGCCCTTAATTTTTGTGGGAACAAGTTATTGTTTCGGGGCATTTTTCCGGCCTTTTCCGGAGGACAAGGGAAAAACTGCCCGGTGAATCATTCTGTTGCTCAACATTTCCTGCCACAGGGACCGTTAATTGCTGCTTCTCCTCCTCATTATTGCCTTATTCCCGCCTCAAACCAGAACTATTTTTATAAACTGATGATAATCTGATAAAAAATTCGGTACAAAATTTTTGAATTTAACAAATTCACTTACCTTTGCCTTCCCAAAAAAAACGAGTGGTATACAAGATGGGTGATGGAGTGAGGGTGGAACCGGGTTTTGAAATGGGAAGCTCTTTTTAGACTGAGTTTAGTAATTACCAGCCAGAGTAGCTCAGTTGGTAGAGCAGCTGATTTGTAATCAGCTGGTCGGGGGTTCGAGTCCCTTCTCTGGCTCATAGTTTTGGGTAGGTAGCCAAGTGGCCAACGGCAACAGACTGTAAATCTGTCCTCTTCGGAGTTCGATGGTTCGAATCCATCCCTGCCCACCAAAAAAGAAGCCTGTTTATCCGAAAGGTAGCCGGCTTCTGTGATTGAAAAGGGTAATTGAGGGTAATGTAAGTAGAAGTTCTTTTAGGTATGTTTAAAATGCGGAAGTAGCTCAGTTGGTAGAGCGACAGCCTTCCAAGCTGTAGGTCGCGGGTTCGAACCTCGTCTTCCGCTCTTGTTCAGCTGGCAATTTTATATCAGGTTTATGTTAAACGGCCGATTGACGGCAAACAATTGACCCTGATCGGATTATCTTCAGTAACCCGTAATCGTCGATTGTTCTTTGGTTGGCATACTGTATGATTTTGCAAGCGGGAACCGGAGTATGGTGAATTGGAAATGCCTGCTGGGTAAATGCCGTTGTAGCTCAGGGGTAGAGCACTTCCTTGGTAAGGAAGAGGTCGTGAGTTCAATTCTCATCAACGGCTCTGGTTTTTTGAGGAAAAGAGTTTTTGAGTAACACATCGATACGAAAAGCAATGGGTCCGGGTTTATCGGTTTCGGACCAGGCTAAAATTTTAAAACACAACTTTAAAACAGATAACAATGTCAAAAGAGACCTTCAAAAGGGACAAACCCCACGTTAACGTAGGTACGATTGGTCACGTTGACCATGGTAAGACCACTTTGACTGCTGCTATTACTTCTATCCTTTCAAGTAGAGGTCTGGCGGAAGCAAAAAAATATGATGAGATTGATGCCGCTCCTGAAGAAAAGGAGAGGGGGATCACCATTAATACAGCACACGTGGAATACGCGACGGTTAACCGTCACTACGCACACGTAGACTGTCCCGGTCACGCTGACTATGTGAAAAATATGATCACCGGCGCTGCCCAGATGGATGGAGCAATTCTTGTAGTAGCCGCTACGGATGGCCCGATGCCTCAGACTAAAGAACACATTCTGCTTGCCCGCCAGGTAGGTGTTCCCCGTATTGTGGTATTTATGAATAAAGTAGATCTGGTCGATGATCCCGAACTGCTTGAACTGGTTGAAATGGAGATCCGTGAATTGCTGACCTCTTATGGTTTTGACGGAGATAATACTCCGATCATTCAGGGTTCTGCAACCGGCGCTCTGGCTGGTGAAGCAAAATGGGTTGAAGCGATCGACAAGCTGATGGAAGCTGTTGATACCTATATTCCTCTGCCTCCCCGTCCTGTTGATCTTCCGTTCCTGATGTCTGTTGAAGATGTGTTTTCTATCACTGGTCGTGGTACTGTTGCCACCGGCCGTATCGAAAGAGGACGTATCAAAGTGGGCGAAGGTATCGAGATCGTTGGTCTGATGGAAGCTCCTTTGACTTCTACCGTAACAGGTGTGGAAATGTTCCGCAAATTGCTGGATGCCGGTGAAGCAGGAGATAATGCAGGTCTGTTGCTGCGTGGTATTGAAAAGACCCAGATCCGTCGTGGAATGGTACTTTGCAAACCAGGCTCTATCACTCCGCATACTGAATTTAAGGGTGAAGTTTACGTACTTAGCAAAGAAGAAGGCGGCCGTCATACTCCGTTCTTTAACAAATACCGTCCTCAGTTCTATTTCCGTACTACAGACGTAACGGGTGAAGTAACCCTGCCTGCCGGTACTGAAATGGTAATGCCTGGTGATAATACATCGCTCAGTGTGGTGTTGATTCAGCCGATCGCTATGGAAAAAGGTCTGAAATTCGCTATTCGCGAAGGTGGACGTACCGTAGGTGCCGGTCAGGTTACGGAAGTTATTAAATAAGACCTCCCAACCCCAAAAAGGGGCAGAAGAGGAAAGCAAACCTGAAATCCGAAATCCCAACCCCCAAAGGGTAAGGAGCCCGGGGAAGTAGGGGAGCAGAAGCTGATAATTAAGAAGATTTTTATATCTTTGTAAAAGAATACTAAAAGCTGTTCCGAATCATTCGGGAGAGCTTTTAGCCTTTTAATCGTCGAAGGTGATTGAGGCATGGCGGAAAGAGGCTAGATTAAAAAAAGAGCCACTTTCCGACTTAACTACGGGCATAGTTCAATGGTAGAATAGAGGTCTCCAAAACCTTTGATCTGGGTTCGAATCCTAGTGCCCGTGCGATGTAACATTGAACCTTCGGCTGAAAAGCCGGTGGCGTTCTTTGATTGAGCTCAACAAATTAAGTTTTTCAAAATGAATAAAATCACGACCTATTTCCGTGAGTCTTATAAGGAATTGGTAGAAAAAGTCACCTGGCCCAGCTGGCCACAGTTACAGCAATCGACTGTGATCGTGCTAGTGGCTACTGTCTTAATTACCTTTATTGTTTGGATTATGGACCTGGTATCCAGCTCCGTATTACACTTCACCTATTCATTATTTTCATAATGGAAACAGCAAATCAAGAGGAACTTAAAACGCAATCCGATATAAAGCAACCGGAAGCCAAACTGCCGGATGCCAAGCCTGCGCCTGAGACGAAATGGTTTGTGCTGCGTGTGGTAAGCGGCAAGGAGCGTAAAGTAAAAGAATACCTGGATAAAGAGATCACCCGCGGTGGCTGGGGAGAAGTGGTAAAGCAGGTATTTCTCCCGGTTGAAAAAGTATATAAGGTGCAGAACGGGAAGAAGGTTATGCGTGAGCGCAACTATTATCCCGGTTATGTAATGATCGAGGTAATCGAAGGTAAATTGGGCGACGATCTGAGGGAAGCCATTAAGAACACAAATAGTGTTATTCATTTTTTGGGGAAGGAAAATCCTATTGCCTTACGGAAGGCTGAAGTGAACAAGATGCTTGGGAAGATGGATGAAATGGCCGAGTCGGGAAGTATGACTATGAATGAGCCATTCATTATCGGAGAAACCATTAAGATCATCGAAGGTCCTTTTAATGACTTTAATGGTATTATTGAAGAAGTGAATGATGAAAAGAAAAAATTGAAGGTAACGGTAAAGATCTTCGGACGTTCCACACCAGTAGAACTGAACTACATGCAGGTAGAAAAGATCGCATAAAAATTAAACGAAAGAAGTTGTTTATAAAACGAAAACCCTCCATTTGGAGGGTTTGTTTTTTGGATCCGTTCTCAGCCGCCAAATCCCGGAGTTTAGCTTAACCCGAAAAAAATAACTTTCCCGAAGTTTACTTTCCGGAAACTTAGTTTTCCGAAAACGGATCGTATAGCCATTTTATAGCAAAACATAATTAATCATAAATCGAAGCCGGCCAGCCGATTAATTACCGTTGCCGCTATTGCCATTATCATTACTGTCATCCAGATCGAAAAGGGTAGTGGGCTCTTCAATTACTGGTGATGGTGTGATTGGCTCAGATACGGGTGGAACTATTTCGGGTTTGGCTTTTTTAGGAGCCGCTTTCTTTTTGACTACTTTTTTAGGAGCTGCTTTTGGAGCCGCCTTGGGAGCTGCTTTTTTAGGAGCCGCCTTCTTTGGAGCCGCTTTTTTAGGAGCTACTTTTTTAGCTGCCGCCTTTTTTGGAGCTGCTTTTTTTGGTGCGGCCTTTTTCGGGGCGGCTTTTTTCGGGGCGGCTTTTTTAGCTGCTTTTTTGGGTGCGGCCTTTTTCTTAGGAGCCACTTTTTTCTTAGCCGCAGCCTTTTTTACGGCCTTTTTAGCTACCTTCTTCACGGCTTTTTTAACAGCTTTTTTAGCCGCTTTTTTTGGGGCAGCTTTTTTAGCCGGCTTTTTTTTAGACTTTGACATAATTTGTTGAGCGTTTTAAGTTGTTATGAGATTTAATGGAGATTATCGGAAAAGTTAGTCAGAAATATTCAAATAGAAAAAAATGCCAGCCAATTTTTATTTACAATAATTTCACAATGGCTGGAGCTCCTGTCCATATTGGCTTTCCGGAGATCTAACTACGTCTTCTGAAGGTTCCTTACTACCGGTTATGGGGGGTAGTTTTCATAAATCCGGCCTCTGGAGCCCACCCGGAAACCGAATGGCAAGCATGTTTGCGTCAGGTTGTGGTCCGCTAACCGGCTTTCCGGCCTTCGGAAAGAGTGTTCGGGGTTGCCGGGAATCAAACTGGCATCCGGGCCCGCGCTGGCAAAGGGCTGCTTCCAAAAAAAGGAAGATTATTGTTGGTGGAATCGCCGTTTTGTAGTACTTTCGCGTCCCCAAAGTTCTTATTATTTCATTTGGGAGTTCCAATTATTGGGACGTTAACACCAAAAAAAGAAGCAACATGGCAAAAGAAATCACCGGTTACGTCAAGTTGCAGGTAAAAGGCGGACAAGCCAACCCTGCACCTCCTATTGGCCCTGCATTGGGTTCCAAAGGTATCAATATCATGGAGTTCTGTAAGCAATTTAATGCCAGGACCCAGGATAGAATAGGAAAAGTTCTCCCTGTCCTCATCACTGTTTACACGGACAAATCCTTCGAGTTTATTATCAAGACCCCTCCCGCAGCGGTTCAGTTGCTGGAAGCGGTTAAGCTGCAAAGTGGTTCCAAAGAGCCGAATCGTAACAAAGTTGGAAAAGTTACCCTGGCGCAGGTTGAAGCGATCGCAAAGGACAAAATGCCCGATCTGAATTGCTTTACCCTGGAAAGCGCTATGTTAATGGTCGCCGGTACAGCCCGGAGCATGGGTATTACCGTTGAGGGTGAAATTGCCCGCGGAAACTAATTTTCAACTCAAAAACATTTCGAAATGGCAATCACTAAAAAAAGAAAAGTCGCCTCAGCGAAGGTCGATAAAAATAAAGTTTATACACTCAAGGAAGCTACTTCCCTGGTGAAGGATGTAAATATCACCAAATTCGACTCTTCAGTCGATCTGCACGTACGTCTGGGAGTAGATCCCAAAAAAGCGGACCAATCTATCCGTGGTACGGTCAGCCTGCCCCACGGTACGGGTAAGACCAAGAAAGTATTGGTATTATGCCCCCCCGATAAGGAAGCTGATGCAAAAGCGGCAGGTGCTGATTACGTTGGTCTGGATGAATACATCCAGAAGATCGAAGGTGGTTGGGTTGACGTCGATGTCATTGTCGCCACTCCTTCCGTAATGCCTAAGATCGGTAAACTGGGTAAGATATTAGGACCGCGTAACCTGATGCCCAACCCTAAAACGGGAACGGTGACCAATGATGTAGCAGCAGCCGTGAATGAAGTAAAAGGTGGTAAGATTGCGTTCAAGGTGGACAAAGCAGGTATCATCCATGCCTCTATCGGCAGGGTGAGCTTTACTCCCGAAAAACTGGTTGAGAACAGCCAGGAACTGATCAATGCGATCATCAAGGCCAAGCCGGCCACTGCCAAAGGAACTTATCTGAAGAGCGTATTCCTGGCCAGCTCCATGAGCCCCGGTATTGCGATCGACACCAAAGCCTTTGCCCACTAAAGATGGACCACGGGTCCATCGCCTGTAACCGAGTCCTTCAGGCGAAGGTTACGAACGAGAAGGAGCGAGGAACGAAGCTCCGACGAAGTTCACACATTATTAAATGATTTTCGTCGGAAGGCGAAAATCCTGAAGGACTTTCGGAGGAACAAATTGATTAACCGGAGCCTCGTTTGACGGAGGCACAAAATACGAATCATGAACAAAGATCAAAAAAATGAAGTAATCGAACTGTTGAAAGACAAGTTCGGTCAATATAACAACTTCTACGTAACCAATACGGAATCCTTGTCTGTTGCGCAAATCGGCAAATTACGCCGGATCTGCTTCAGCAAGAACGTAGAAATGAAGGTGGCAAAGAACACCCTTATCAAGAAGGCCCTGGAAAGCCTTGACAGCACCCGGTATTCCGGTGTGTTCGAATCCCTGAACGGCGTAACGGCCCTTTTGTTCTCCGAGAACGCCAAGGAACCCGCTATGATCATCAGCACTTTCCGTAAGGAAGGGAATTTTGAAAAGCCTGTTCTGAAAGCGGCTTTTATCGATGGGGATGTATTTGCTGGAGATGATCAGCTGAAAGTGCTGGCCAACCTTAAAAGCAAGAACGATCTTATCGGTGAGATCATCGGCTTGCTCCAGTCACCTGCCAAGAATGTTATCAGCGGCCTGAATGCCGGTAACAAACTGGCCGGTCTGATCAAGGCGCTTGAAAGCAGGGCTGAAGCAGCGGCTAATTAAATTAGGCTAAGGGCGCGACAGGCGCCCTGTCCGAAAGGACAATTAAAGATAGTTTTGGCCGGAGGGTTTAAATTTTACAAGATAAACCCGGAGGCCAAAGGATAAGAAGGATAACAAATTTTTTTAAACCTCCGCCGGAGCCTGATGGCCCTGAAGGCGGAAAAAATTTCAACATCATGGCAGACTTAAAAGCATTTGCAGAACAGTTAGTAGGATTAACTGTAAAAGAAGTAAACGAATTAGCAAAAATTCTGAAAGAAGAATACGGTATCGAGCCTGCAGCTGCTGCTGTAGCTGTTGCTGGTCCTGGCGCCGCTGCTCCTGCAGCTGCTGAAGAAAAGACTTCTTTCAACGTGATCCTCAAAGCCGCCGGCCCTAACAAGCTGAACGTAGTGAAGATCGTTAAAGACCTGACTGGTCTTGGTCTGAAAGAAGCTAAGGATTTAGTTGACGGCGCTCCTAAGCCCGTTAAAGAAGGCGTGAGCAAGGCTGATGCTGAAGCTCTGGTTGCCAAGCTGAAAGAAGCTGGCGCTGAAGTAGAAGTTAACTAATTTCATTTTAGAATGATTTTTTTCGAAACCCCGGCAAAAAACCGGGGTTTCGTTGTTTTTTTGTAAATATTCCGTAACTTTGCGGTCCGTTTCTTTATTTTAAGGGGAAACGTGTATTTTGAGTTCATCTTTATACTGTTGAGTCTCAATAAGTTCTACAGTTTTTGGCTTTAGACGATTTTTGAAGTTTGCATCATCTAAAAACCGGTTTTAAACAATATGTCTTCAACAAAATTGCAAAGCAGGGTCAACTTTGGTAAAATCAAGCATCTTGCCGAAACTCCTGACCTTCTGGAAGTCCAGATTCAATCTTTTAAAGAATTTTTCCAGTTAGAGACTACGCCGGACAAGCGTAACATCGAGGGATTATTCAAGGTGTTCAAGGAAAACTTTCCAATCACGGACACCCGGAATATCTTCATGCTGGAATTCCTGGATTATTTTATCGATCCGCCCCGCTACACGATCGAAGAGTGTATGGAGCGTGGACTGACCTACGCCGTTCCGCTGAAAGCAAAATTACGGCTCAGCTGTAATGATGAGGAACACGTAGATTTCCAGACCATTGTTCAGGACGTATTCCTTGGGAATATTCCCTATATGACCCCCCGCGGTACCTTTGTGATCAATGGTGCTGAGCGAGTGGTCGTATCCCAGTTGCACCGGTCTCCGGGTGTATTCTTCGGTCAGTCCATTCATCCGAACGGGACCAGGATCTATTCCGCCCGTGTAATCCCTTTCAAAGGCGCCTGGATGGAATTCGCTACGGACATCAACAATGTCATGTATGCCTATATCGACCGGAAGAAAAAATTCCCCGTAACCACCTTGCTGCGTTCCATCGGATATGAAACCGATAAGGATATTCTGGAATTGTTCGGCATGGCCGACGAGGTTAAAGCTGATAAAAAGGTCCTTCAGAAATATATCGGCCGCAAACTGGCTGCCCGTGTCTTAAGGACCTGGGTGGAAGATTTTGTGGACGAAGATACCGGTGAAGTGGTATCGATCGAGCGTAATGAGATCGTCCTGGAAAGGGATACCATCCTCGATGAAGAAGCGATCGAAATGGTCGTGGAAATGGACGTGAAAAGTCTTTTCATCCAGAAAGAGGATGTAGGGGGCGATTATGCGATCATTTATAATACCCTGAATAAGGATACCTCCAACTCCGAACTGGAAGCGGTTCAGCACATTTACCGCCAGTTGCGGGGTGCGGATGCTCCCGATGACGAGACGGCGAGAGGTATTATCGATAAATTATTCTTTAGCGACAAACGTTATGACCTTGGAGAGGTTGGCCGCTATAAGATCAATCGTAAGCTCAACCTGAATCAGCCGTTGGATCAAAAAACGCTGACTAAGGAAGACATGATCAATATCGTCAAGTACCTCGTGAGGCTGACAAACGCCAAAGCGGAAATCGATGATATCGATCACCTGAGCAACCGTCGTGTCCGTACAGTGGGCGAGCAGTTGTATGCTCAGTTCGGCGTGGGTCTTGCCCGTATGGCAAGGACTATCCGCGAGCGTATGAACGTTCGTGATAATGAAGTGTTCACGCCGGTGGATCTGATCAACGCCAGGACCCTGTCCTCCGTTATCAACTCCTTCTTCGGTACTTCCCAGCTGTCCCAGTTCCTCGATCAGACCAACCCGTTGAGTGAGATCACGCACAAACGTCGTATCTCCGCGCTCGGACCAGGCGGTCTCAGCCGCGAACGCGCCGGCTTCGAAGTTCGTGACGTACACTACTCCCACTATGGCCGTCTCTGTACCATCGAAACTCCGGAAGGTCCTAATATCGGACTGATCTCCACACTTTGCGTACATGCGAAGATCAACGAGATGGGCTTTATCGAAACGCCTTATCGTAAAGTGCATGACGGAAAGGTAGAGCTGAAGAAACTTACTTACCTGAGCGCAGAGGAAGAAGATATTGCCAAAATCGCCCAGGCCAACGTGCCAATGGATGAAAAAGGCAATTTCGTGGAAGATAAGATCGTCTCCCGCCAAACCGGTGACTTCCCCATACTCGAAAAGAACGAAGTGGAATATATGGACGTTGCTCCTAACCAGATCGTTGGTTTGAGCGCTTCCCTGATCCCCTTCCTCGAGCATGATGATGCCAACCGTGCGTTGATGGGATCGAACATGCAACGTCAGGCTGTTCCGTTGATCCGTCCTGAAATGCCGATCGTAGGTACAGGTCTGGAAGCAAAAGCGGCCCGTGATGCACGTATCCAGATCCACTCCGAAGGAGAAGGCGTTGTCGAATTCGTAGATGCCAATGAGATCCATGTCCGTTACGAAAGAAATGATCAGCAGAAACTGGTCAGCTTCGAAGAGGACCTGAAAATATATCGTCTCACCAAATTTATCAAAACCAACCAGGAAACCTGTATCAATCTGAAGCCTGCTGTGAAGAAAGGACAGCGTGTTAAGGACGGAGACTTCTTAACGGAAGGATACGCTGTACAGGATGGCGAACTGGCCCTTGGACGTAACCTGAAGGTGGCCTTCATGCCCTGGAAGGGTTATAATTTTGAGGATGCCATCGTTATCAGTGAAAAAGTAGTCCGGGAAGATCTTTTCACTTCCGTTCACATTTCCGAATATGAACTGGAAGTAAGGGATACCAAACTGGGTGAAGAAGAACTGACTCCGGATATTCCCAACGTTTCGGAAGAAGCGACGAAGGATCTGGATGAGAACGGTATCATTCGTGTAGGCGCTCAGATCAAGGAAGGCGACATCCTGATCGGTAAGATCACTCCAAAGGGAGAAAGCGATCCTACTCCTGAAGAAAAGCTGTTGCGTGCGATCTTCGGTGACAAGGCCGGAGATGCCAAGGATGCTTCCCTGAAAGCGCCCAGCGGTACGGAAGGTGTGGTGATCAGCAAAAAATTGTTCCAGAGAGCCAAGAAAGATAAAAACGCCAAGGTTCGTGAAAAGGCAGCCCTCGAGAAGATCGAAAAAGTGCATGAAAAGAATGTAACCGACCTGATGGACGTGTTACTGAGCAAATTGCAGGTGCTGCTGAAAGAGCATACTTCTTCCGGAGTTAACAACAACTTCGGTGAGGTGCAGATTGGAAAAGGCGCTAAATTCTCTTCCAAGAACCTGGCCGGTATCGATTACCTGAACGTAAATCCGCTGGGTTGGACAGGTGATGCCAAAACTGACGAACTGATCAATATCCTGCTGCATAACTACAGCATCAAGTACAACGAAGAGTTAGGCCGTTATAAAAGAGAGAAGTTCAATATCTCCATCGGGGATGAATTACCTGCAGGTGTATTGAAACTCGCTAAGGTTTATCTCGCAGTTAAGCGTAAGCTGAAAGTAGGGGATAAGATGGCTGGCCGTCACGGTAATAAAGGGATCGTTGCCAAGATCGTTCGTGCTGAAGATATGCCGTTCCTCGAGGACGGAACACCGGTGGATGTCGTATTGAATCCGTTGGGCGTACCTTCCCGTATGAACCTTGGACAGATCTACGAAACCGTACTGGGTTGGGCTGGTGAAAAACTCGGTCTGAAGTTCGCTACGCCGATCTTCGACGGAGCTACTGTGGAAGAGATCGCTCAGCATATCGAAAAGGCTGGTTTGCCAAGCTTTGGTCATACTTATCTTTATGATGGAGAGACCGGAGAACGATTTGACCAAAAAGCTACTGTTGGTATCATCTATATCATCAAACTCCATCACATGGTCGATGATAAAATGCACGCCAGAAGTATCGGACCATACAGTCTCATTACCCAGCAGCCGTTGGGTGGTAAGGCTCAGTTCGGAGGTCAGCGTTTTGGGGAAATGGAAGTTTGGGCATTGGAAGCTTATGGTGCCTCTAACATTCTCCAGGAATTATTGACCCTCAAATCAGATGATATCATCGGTCGTGCAAAGACTTATGAGGCCATCGTTAAGGGCGATAATATTCCAAGAGCCGGTATCCCAGAATCCTTCAATGTATTGGTGCATGAATTGAGAGGGTTGGGTCTGGATCTGAAATTCGATTAATAATTAGCTTTTGCTAACTGATGAATAGTACCAAGCCATTCCGGGTAATACCGGGGTGGCTTTTTTTTGTGGTTGAAGGAAAGCGATCGGTTTATTCCGACAGGTAGCTTAATTTAAGACCTCTTTAATATCCGGGTCCTCAAACGGAGAAAAGGCTTTTCAACGGCGAGATGCAATAGCCATCCGCCAAGAAAAGATACGACGATCGCAATCCAGAACACCGCATAACTATCTCCATCCATCCCGCCTTTTTTCAAAACCAAATGGGTCAGATGAATCAATTGTTTGTGTGTCAGGTAAAGGGAATAGGAAAGGGTGGCAATGAGGGTTGTGACCCGGGAGGGATAGCGGTACAGGATACAGGTTGGACTAAGCGCCGCCAGGACCATTATTCCGTAGGCAACCGATATCAGCGGGAATCCGAAAACAGCACACGCAAAACTGTATTGACCGGGTCCGTTGGCCAGGAACCAGGAGCCGGTCAGCAGCATGAGGCTGATCCCCAGGAGCCAGTTGCCATGTCGGGTAATACGCTGCCAGAGCTGCGGTTTGAAATGGAGCAGGGCTGCCAGACTAACGCCCGTAAGCAGACCATCCAACCGGGTATAGGTGGGATAATAGATCCATTTATAATAGGCTATACCGAATCCTTCTTTTTCTTCCGTTTGCAGGATCGGTTCGATGAAGCGGGTCCAGTTATAGATACGGATAACAAAACCGAATATAAAAAAAACGGCGATTATCCAGACGCCTTTTCGGATGGTCCGGGTAGAAGAGCTGTTGACGGTTCCGAATGGTATGGCCAGCAGGAGCATCATGATAAATGGAAGGAACAAATAAAATTGTTCTTCGATGCAAAGCGACCAGGCATGGGAAAAGGCGCCATGGGTGGTCAGGTCGAGACCGAAGTTCTGGGTGAAAGTGAGAAATTTCCATAGCGGCGGCAGTTCACTACGCTCTTTAAAAGCCGGGATGGAGAAGTAAAGAATCAGGACAGCCAGGTAGGCCGGAATAATGCGGAAAAAACGCTTGAGATAAAATTCACTATAAGATATACGCTCCCCGCGGGCGATGGCGCCCAGCAGTTGCCCGCCGATCAGGTAGCCGCTCAGCACGAAGAACAAGTCAACGCCGGTCCATCCAAAGCTCCCTAAGGTATCGAGCAGGGGTGGGTTCCCAAAGATCCGGTAATGGTAGATAAATACGAGTACGATCGCCAGAGCCCGGAGATGATCCAGCCCTGCAAGCCTTTTATTCATTGGATTGGGGGGAATATGGTTAACGGCTTAATAAAAAATCTTTTAATTCGCTGTAACGGGATTCTATTTTCTTGCTTTGTTTTTGTTTGTCCAGTATGACCCTTACGCTTTCCGGTATGGGTATTTTCTGCCCGATGATAGGTTCCACGGTATCATAAAATTTTACGGGATGTGCCGTTTCCAGGAAGATGCCTTTCATTTCCGGTTTTTGGGAAGAAAGGGAATGACCGTTTGCGCCGGAAGGAACTTCCGATTGATTACCTGAAGGGTATACAGGCTGCTGCGCTAAATATCTTTCCAGGGCTAAATATCCAACGGCGCCATGGGGGTCCAATAAATAATGCTCCCTGGAATAAATATCCAGGATGGCTGCTTTGGTTTCTTCATCCGTTATGCTATAGCTGGTCAATACTTTTTTGAGGGATTGGAATTGCTGATGAAAGATCTCCAGGATCCGGACAAAATTGCTGGGATTGCCAACGTCCATGGCATTGGACAATGTGGCTACGGCAGCTTTGGAAATGTCGTAGGTACCGGTTCGGAGATAGGCAGGCACCACATCGTTGGCGTTGCAGGCGGCTATAAAATGCCTGACGGGAAGACCGCTGCGATGGGCCAGCAATCCTGCACAGATATTCCCGAAATTGCCGCTGGGAACACTGATCACCGGGGGATTCTTTTTATCCGCCCATTGCTGCCAGGCAAAGAAATAATAGAATTGCTGGGGCAGCCAACGGGCTACGTTGATAGAGTTGGCGGAGGTAAGGAACAGTTCCTTATTCAGGTCCGTGTCTGCAAAGGCTTCTTTGACCATGCGCTGGCAATCATCAAAACTTCCGTTCACTTCGAGGGCTGAAATGTTTTTTCCAAGGGTCGTCAACTGTAATTCCTGCACGCTGCTTACTTTACCGGAAGGATACAGGATCACGACATTTACTCCCTCTACTCCATAAAATCCGCTGGCTACGGCCCCACCTGTATCTCCGGAGGTAGCGACAAGTACGGTGACGGGTTTGTTATTCCCCTGTACAAAATAACCCAGGCAACGGCTCATAAACCGGGCGCCCACATCCTTGAAGGCCAGGGTAGGCCCATGGAATAACTCAAGGGTTCCAATTGAACCGGTGACCTTTACCAGGGGGAAATCGAAGGAAATGGTCTCCGAGACGATCCTTCTTAGTTCATTTTCCGGCAGGTCATCACCTACGTAGGGACGAATGACCCTGAAGGCGATCTCTTCCCGGGAATATTGATCAATATCTTTTATCAGGTTTTCGGGTAATTGGGGTATCTGCTCAGGGAAGTATAACCCTCTGTCCGGTGCCTGTCCTTTGATGGTGGCTTCTTTGAAACTGACTTTTTCCGAAGGGTTATTGAGACTATAATAATTCATGAATGATTTTTTGGGATTCAATTTTTGTTGGCAGATGACCTGCTAACCGCTTTTGCTGACGGACGACTTGCTAACCGATTATCCTGATCCCTTCCTGGTTGATGGTGGTTACATGGGTATGATAGGCCAATCCTATCGCGTCATAAATCCTCTTCATTTGTTGTTCCACTTCCAGGGCGGTTTCCCGGTCTTTGCTCAGCATAAAGATAGATGGCCCTGACCCGGATATACCGCCGCCAAGGGCTCCTGCCTTTTTGCATTGTTGTTTGACCTCGTCGAATCCGGGAATGAGCATACTTCTGACCGGTTCAATGATCACGTCTTCCAGGGATCTTCCGATCAGTTCGTAATCGTTCTTCATAAAACCTGCCACCAAACCCCCTATGTTCCCCCATTGCCTGATGGCATCTTTCAGCAGCACTTCCTTGCGCAGGATCTGCCTGGCATCGGAGGTCCGTACCTCTATCTGGGGATGTACCACAGTGACATGCAGCAAAGGTGCAGGGATCGATATGATGTCCAGGGGAAAGATGGACCGGATCAGGGTTATTCCCCCATAGATACAAGGTGCTACGTTATCGGCATGTTTAACGCCGGAAGCTACTTTTTCTCCGAACATGGCAAAACGTACCTGGTCTGCCTTTGACCAGATATTTCCCAGTAAATGATTGGCTGCGACTACTGCCCCGGCGGCACTGGCGGCACTACTGCCCAAACCGCTGCCCGGCTTTATCTTTTTATCGATGATCACCTCGAATCCCACCTGCTGATCCATTTCCTCCAGCATGGCCAGTAACGGAGCACCGGCGGTGTTGAGTGCAGGGTCCGTAGGCAGGGGAAAGCCGTCCCTGCTGATGATGGTTACCTTGGGCTCATCGAGCAGCCTTACTTCCATCGTGTCGAAAGGCGCATCCAGAGCCATCCCCAGCACGTCAAATCCGCAAACGAGATTGGCGACGGTACCCGGGGTCTGTATAATTATCCCCCCCGACCCCCTGAAGGGGGAGTCGGGTAACACGGTGCTTTTATGGTTATTTGTATTCATCTCAGTTCTTTATATTTCCAGGTTTTATCTTTCTTTGGTGGCCTCAATAAATTTCCACTTTAAATCTACCTCTTTTTACGTCTTTTTTACTCCCCTGTAGGGGGTTGGGGGTCATTAATGGGCAGCACGAATGATGTCTGCGAATACGCCCGAAGCGGTGACCTCCGCACCCGCACCGGCCCCTTTTATCACCAGCGGCTGTTCGGGATATCGATCCGTATAAAATAATACGACATTATCCTTTCCGTACAAATGATAGAGGTCGTGTTGCGGGTCGATATGCTGCAGACCCACGGCAGCCTTGCCATTTTTGAAGGAAGCCACGAATTTCAGGATCTTCCCTTCTCCGGCCGCGGCCTGATAGAGCTTTCGGAAATGGTCTTCTTCGGTTGCCATAGCAGCATAAAAATCGGCTACGCTTCCTGTCATACAGGAAGGAGGCATAAATGTGTTATTTTGAATATCCTCCATTTCCATTTTTTCTCCGGCTTCCCTGGCCAGGATCATGATCTTGCGCATGACGTCGGTACCACTCAGGTCCAGACGGGGATCCGGTTCTGTATATCCTTCGTCCTGAGCCTGCCGGACCACTTCGGCAAAGGGTTTGCCCCCTTTGTAATTATTGAAAACAAAATTAAGGGTACCGCTCAATACGGCCTCTATCCTGTTCACCTTATCGCCGCTGCGCAAAAGATCATTCAGGGTGCCGATTACGGGCAACCCGGCGCCTACATTGGTCTCGAAAAGGAAGAGCGAATTGTATTCCCTGGCCAGGTCTTTTAGTTTCTTATAATAACCATAGGGTGAAGAACAGGCGATCTTATTACAGGCGACTACCGAAATGCTTTTCTGTAACAGACGGTCGTAACACCCGGCAACCTGTTGATTGGCGGTAACATCCGCAAAAACAACATTACGTAAATTCCTGGACAGGATACCACGGACCCAATCTTCCAGATCCATCGGCTCACCTTGATCCAGCAAACTTTTCCAGTTCTGCAGATCGATACCCTCGTCGTTGAAGACCATTTTTTTACTGTTGGCGATACCGATCACGTTGACCTGTATCCTAAGCTGATCCTGAAGATACGTCTGCTGCTGTTTGAGTTGTTCCAACAACCGGCTGCCGACATTCCCGCTTCCGGTGATAAAAAGATTCAATTGTTTGTAAGTGGTCTCGAAAAATTCTTCATGAAGGATATTGACCGCTTTTTTGACATCGCGGGAGGCTATGACGGCCGATATGTTCCTTTCCGAAGAACCCTGTGCGATAGCCCTGACATTCACACCATTCCTGCCCAGGGCACCGAACATTTTTCCACTTACCCCCGGATGGCTTTTCATCTGGTCTCCCACGAGGGCAATAATGGCCAGGTCTTTTTCCACGATCAGGGGTTCTACCTTGGCGGTCTCTATTTCATGGCCGAATGCGGCATCTACGGCTTTTTTGGCCAGGGCAATATTCGTTTCCTCGACTCCAACGCAGATGGAATGTTCCGACGATCCCTGTGTGATGAGGATGACATTTATCTTTTCATTCGAGAGTGCTTCGAAGAGGCGTTTGGAAAAACCGGGTATACCGACCATTCCGCTGCCCTCCAGACTTAATAAGGCAATTTTTCCAATGCTGGATATTCCCCGGATACTGCCGCCGTTGCGGGAAGGCGTGTGTTCGATGACCGTTCCCGGATCGGCGGGGGCAAAGGTATTTTTTATCCATACAGGGATCCCTTTTTTCATGACGGGCTGTATGGTAGGCGGATAGATCACCTTGGCTCCGAAATGCGAGAGCTCCATTGCTTCCTGGTAGGAGATATGGGGAATGAGTTTGACATTGGCGACCAGACGGGGATCGGCTGTCATCATGCCGGATACGTCCGTCCAGATTTCTACTACCCTTGCCTCTACGGAAGCCGCGATAATAGCAGCTGTATAATCTGATCCGCCCCTTCCCAACGTAGTGGTGATCCCGTTGGTGTCGGCAGCGATAAAACCCGGCAGGATAAAAAGTGGTTCTTTTGCCGTATCGAAAAACTGACGGATCTGCTGGTGGGTAAAAGGAAAATCAACCGCGGCATATCCGAATTGGGAATCTGTCCGGATAAGCTCTCTGGAATCCTTCCAGCAGCTTTCCTGACCCAGGGTCTCGAAACGGGCAGAGATGATCAGGGAAGATAACAGCTCCCCGTAACTGACGATCTTATCCTTTGTGCGGGGAGATAATTCGCTCAATAAGAAAACACCATTGCAAATATCCTCTATTTCATTACAGCGTTTTTTTACCAGGCTCAGTACGCCGCTCTGACGGGTAAGAGGCAGGAGATATTTTACGGCTTCGAGGTGACGCTGTTCGACCACCAGTAATTTTTCCTTATAGGTCTCATCCCCGGCTGCGGCCAGTGTACCGGCCTGGATCAGGATATCGGTAACGCCACCCAGGGCCGATACCACCACGATGGTCCGGTCCTTTGTCAGGGCTTCCAATACCAGTGCGACTACCTTATTTATATTTTCTCCATTGGCGACCGAAGAACCTCCGAATTTTAAGACCTGCATATAGCTAGATTTACGAGTTTAGATTTGATGCTGATTTGATACTGATTTGTTGAAAATCCGAAAGATGGCCCGTTCCCCTTTTTGGAAAAAACAGCTTTTATGCCCATGGTATGATATGAAATTTGACAACCCTTAACGGGTTGTGGAGGTGGTAATGGTTGTAATTTGCGTAGCGAAACGCGAGAGCGTCTTTGGCACAGCTATGAAGGAAGCTGTATCAGCTAAGACGGGGAAGGAAGAGACAATATCGTGTGTTTTTAAAACCACCTGAGTGAATAGGGTGCTAAGATAAGTGTTGTTAAGGGAAAAACAAGAAATAGCCTTTTATTTTAATAGAAATGGAGTATTTTAGCCTTTTAATTTACATTCTTGCTACTTGCCGGGCAAATTCTTTGAACATTTAAAAAACGCGATAAGCGTTTTATCAGTAAGGACAGATATTAGCCATTTGCCGGAGATGCGCTAATTTTTTAACAGCGTATCTCCGGCAAACCACATTAATACGCCAGTATGAGTTACCAATCATCTCAGGGTTTGCAGCAATTTAAGAACCTGGTAGGGATCAAGTTTCAATTGTATAATAGTTTGTTTACTTCCCTGCCGTTCCACCGCATCGAGAAAACAGGCATCCTGTTATCTCTTTTGCTTACCATTTGCGAAGACGGATATAAGAAAAAACAAAGCCCCGTTCAGATCATCGAAGAGTTCTTCGAGAAACATACCACCTATGCGAGCGAGCGGGACCGCGCGGATATCCTTTTCCGTTTTGTACAATATGTGGAAAGGCAGATCGTATTGTTCGATGCGTTGGAAGACGCCGCTTTCCGGCATGTGAATGATATGGGCGGAACAGGAACGGTAAAACATCTTATTTCGGAAGTCCTGCAAACCAATAAAGAAGAAGAGCTGACCGAAAAACTGAAGGACTATTCTGTCCGGATGGTACTGACTGCGCATCCTACACAATTTTATCCCGGCCCGGTACTGGGGATCATCAATGATCTGTCCAGGGCGGTCATCGAGAATAATGCCTCGGAAATCAATCTTTACCTGCAGCAACTGGGAAAGACCCCTTTCCTGAAAAAACAAAAACCTACGCCCTACGATGAAGCGATCAGCCTGATCTGGTACCTGGAAAATGTGTTCTATCATGCTTGCGGGAAAATCATTTCCTCTCTTCAAAATCAATTCCCGCATGTCATCGACAAACATAATGCGGTGATAAAAATGGGTTTTTGGCCGGGAGGTGACAGGGACGGCAATCCTTTCGTTAAAACAGAAACCACGCTGAAAGTGGCGGATGCCCTGCGGGGGGCGATCATCAAATGTTATTACCTGGATGTTCGCAGGCTCAAAAGGCGGCTTACCTTCAAAGGGGTGGATACCATTATCGCTGACCTGGAAGAAAAACTGTATAACAATATATTTATACCGGAACAAAAGACCGATCTGAGCAAACAGAATATCCTGGATCCGCTCATCCAGATCCGGGAGATCATTATTTATCAGCATAACAGCCTGTTCGTACACCTGGTCGATAATCTCATCGGTAAGGTGATGATCTTCGGTCTGCATTTCGCTACGCTGGATATCCGGCAGGATAGCGTGGTACACGGGAAAGTACTGGAGGCTATCGCGGCCAGGGAAAAACTGCTTCCTGAAAACTATGCAGGTCTGTCCGTTAAAGAAAAGATTTCCTTACTGACAGGCGGCTGCGCATCCGGCGAGGTCAAGCCGGAATTATACGATTACGATCCCCTGATAAAAGATACCGTCGAGACCTTCCCTGCAATCAGGACCATCCAGAAATTCAATGGCGAGGAAGGTTGCAGCCGTTATATCATCAGTCAATGTAACAGCAGTCTGAATGTGTTCGAGGTTTTTGGTTTATTCCTGCTCAATGGATGGAAAAAGGAGAAACTAAAGGTAGATATCATTCCCCTTTTCGAAACGGTCGATGACCTGCAGCATGCGGCGGAGATCATGAAGGGACTATACGAAAACAAGGTCTATTATAAACATTTGCAGGGAAGGAACCATACCCAAACGATCATGCTCGGGTTTTCCGATGGCACGAAGGATGGCGGTTACCTGATGGCGAACTGGAGCATTTATAAGGCCAAGGAAGAACTGACTTCCGTGTCGAAAGAATATGGCATCAATGTGGTTTTCTTCGATGGTCGTGGAGGCCCGCCTGCCCGCGGTGGTGGTAAAACCCATAAGTTCTATGCCTCTATGGGAAAAAATATTGCCAACAAACAAATTCAGCTGACGATACAGGGGCAGACCGTAAGCTCCAATTTCGGAACTATCGATACGGCCCAATACAATATCGAACAGCTTTTGCATGCCGGTATCTCCAACGATCTTTTTTCGTCCAAGGAAGTCACTCTTCAATCAGGCGAGGAAGAATTATTGCAGGCTCTGGCAAAAGAAAGTTATAAGGCCTATACGACCCTGAAGGATCATCCGTATTTTCTTTCCTATCTGAATGAGGTAAGCCCGCTGCGTTTTTATAATGAGACGAATATCGCCAGCCGGCCCTCCAAACGAAAAAGCTCTGGCAGACTGGAGTTAAAGGACCTGCGTGCCATTCCTTTTGTTGGCGCCTGGAGCCAGCTCAAACAAAATGTAACCGGATATTATGGTGTAGGAAAGGCGCTGCAGACGCTTGATAAAAAGGGTAAATGGAAAGAGGTGAAACATTTATACGATAATTCACCCTTTTTTAAGACCCTGCTGGATAATTGCGAAATGGCGATGAAGAAATGTTTTTTCCCATTGACCGAACATTTTTCCCGTCACCCGGTATATGGTGAGATTTGGACGCTGATCTACGACGAATTCGAACTTACCCAAAAATATATTTTCAAATTATCCGGTAAAACGGAACTGATGGCCGATTACCCGGTAGAACTCCTGTCCATTCAAATGCGGGAGCGGATCGTATTGCCACTGAGTACTATTCAGCAATACGCACTTACAAAGTACCAGGCCCTGGAAAAGAGCGGTGATAACAAAGCCATGAAAGAGGTGTATGAAAAACTTATCATCCGCAGTTCTTTCGGGATTATCAATGCGGCCCGCAATTCGGCCTAAAACGTCTCCGGCGTTTTAGGCCGAATTGCCATCATTAGATACGGGAGCCAGAAAGTCCACTTTCTGGCTCGCGCTGTTTTCAAGCCTCTTGCGGCTTGAAACTCTCACCCTTATGGCTTGATGCTACCTTGCAGCTTGAGTACTCTTCCCTTACAGCTCCCCAATCTGGCTTACATTAGTCCCCCGATCTCAAAACCTGTTGGAGATACACCGTGTATAAGCCATAGGGCATATAGGATTGCATGATCATTGTATTTCCTTTTTCATAAATCGTCTCTACCAGGGTCATGTATTTTTTCACCATGTTAAAGTTGTGTTCGATCGCCATTAACCAGGCGACAAACTAAAGCGGTTAGGGCTTTATTCCTTTTTCAAACTGGTTTCTTCCAGATATTCCCTGCTTCTTTTTAATGCCGCTCCGAAGGTCTCCGTAACATTGGCCTTGCCTAAGGCAAATAACAAACGGGCATCCTTTACTTCTTTTAATACCCTGGGCTGCCCGACTTCGGACAGGATCAGTTTGATTCCACGCTGTCTGAAGTCTTTGCATACTTCTTTCAAGGCTCTTATCCCTGTTGCGTCAATGACCGGTACGTTTCGCATACGGATGATCAATACTTTGGGCGCCCGCTCAATCTGTCTCATGGCATCCTTAAATTTATAGGCAGCGCCAAAAAATAAAGGGCCGGTTATTTCAAATACTTCTACTCCCTTTGGAATCCGATAGTTGTCGGCCTCTCCTGATTCCACATTTTCTTCAGGTCTGCTTTGCACTTTGTCTTTATCTTCCTCTTCTTCGGGTCCTTTCCAAATACTGACTTCACTGCTCCTGATCATATTCCGCATGAAAAGGAAAGCTGCCAGCACGATCCCTATTTCAATGGCGACCGTCAGGTCCACCAATACCGTTAGCAGAAAGGTCGTCAGCAATATCGCGATATCGCTCCCGGATCCTTTTAGGACCGATATAAAATTTTCCCACTCGCTCATATTATAAGCGACGACTACCAGGATACCTGCAAGTGTTGCCATCGGAATCAGGGATGCCCATCTCCCAAAAAAAAGGATGATCAATAGTAAAACGATGGCATGTGTGATACCGGCTACCGGAGTACGACCTCCGTTCTTTATATTGGTAGCCGTTCGGGCAATAGCCCCTGTCGCAGGAATGCCTCCGAAGATGGCCGAGCCGATATTGGCTGTGCCCTGGGCAACCAATTCCATATTGGACCGGTGTTTGCCTCCGGTCATCCCATCGGCAACGACTGCGGATAATAAGGATTCAATGCCGCCAAGGAGGGCAATGGTAAACGCAGGCTGTATCAGGCTTCTGATGATCTTACTATCCAGGTGGGGGAATACCGGAGACGGGAAGGATGATGATATAATGCCAAAACGACTTCCGATGGTCTCTACCGGCAAATGGAAAAGTTGTACGGCTATCGTTGAGGCCACCAGTGCTACCAGTGAACCGGGGATTTTATGCGTTATTTTGGGCCATAAAAGGATGATCAGTACTGATGAAAGAGCAATGAGGAAGGCATAGGAATTAAAGGATTGAAAATGCTCTCCGAATGCCTTCCATTTATCCAGAAAATCGGTCGGGACGCTTCCCATCTTCAATCCGAAAAAGTCTTTGACCTGGGAAGAAAATATGATCAGGGCAATCCCACTGGTAAATCCGACGATCAAGGGGTGGGGGATGAATTTTATAACCGACCCCAGACCGGCAAGCCCCATCAGGATCAACAGGATCCCTGCCATAAAAGTAGCTATGATCAGCCCGTTGATGCCATATTGCTGTACAATGCCATAAACAATTACAATAAAGGCGCCAGTAGGCCCACCAATCTGCACCTTGCTGCCGCCCAAGGCAGAAATAATGAACCCCGCTATGACGGCCGTAAATAATCCCTTTTCCGGGGAAACGCCGCTGGCAATGGCAAATGCTATCGCCAGGGGTAAAGCTACTATACCAACGATCAGTCCCGCTACCAGGTCTTTAACCAGTAGCTGCCGGTTGTAATTCCTGAGGGTGTCAAAAAGTTTGGGTCTGAACATAACCTATCGGGTTAATGATATTGCTTATCTATCGGTATTCTTCTATGGTTAAAGCCATTAGGGTTGTTTTATATTATTTACCGGCGTTCGGGGTCTTCCGGTTTTTCGGTTTTCCAGTTTTCGTTGTAACTGATAAAAAAGGATAACCACAAGGCCCTGGACAGGCGCATTAAGTAAGGCTGGCAGGCAATCAATAAAAATATATTGACTCCGATCCACCAAAAAAGCCGGTTATCCGTTAACGATAACCCTACCAGGGCCCACCAGGCCAAAAAGGTAATGGCTGAAAAGGCTACTGTCAATCCATAACTCAGGTAGCCCGTTCCATAATAAAACCCGACCTCTATTTCCATGTATTGATCGCAGGACGGGCATTTGTCGGGCATCTTCATGAACTGTTTCAGGTCGTAGGAATTCCTTGTCTGAAACATATCGCCTGTCCTGCACCGGGAGCATTTATGATTAACTATACTCCAAAGGTAACCGGGGCGTTTATTTTTATTCATCATATTTTCATCCAGCATTTTAATAAGTTTCCGAACCTGGCTTCCACTAACTGGTAACCACGGGGTATTTCATTTTCCAGGCTATGATAGGTTACGATTCGTGTGCCGGTTGCCATAACTTCCAGTTCTGTGTACAGGTACCGGTTATAATAATTGTACAATTCAACGGAATAAGCTATGCTGTCATCTATTTTGTCCGTGCCGGTCAGATTCTCGTGAAAGGAATTATAGAAGTAAAAATGGTCATATTGTTTAAAGTCGAGTTGAGTAAAGTTCCCGTGGAGGAAATGGACATTAGCTAATTCAATCAGCGTCTTTGCTTTTTCAGCATGGTTTACCAGTTCCTTGCGTTGCTCGACCCCGGAAAAGGAAGCCGATGGCTGATAATAAGCGGCTGCCAGACAGAATGCTCCCACGCCGCTGCCAATATCCAGCACTTTAACGCCTGCATAGGGTACAAGATATTCCGCCGCGGATCTGGCAATATGGAGGGGAGTCCAATGAAGACGGGCCAAGGCCCGGATCGGTGCAGGATACAATTGATGAAACCGGTTGTCTTCCCTGAACCAGGTATCTGAAGACCGGGAGCTAATTTTTGCTACCTTGGATGTTTCCATAAGGCAAAACTACCGGGTTAGCGGTTAGATTGCGGTAAACCTTGTCACTTCAAAAAGTGACCTTTATCACTTTTACCCGTTAGCCTGTCTTAATCTGAAAATATCGAGAATCTGGATAATTATGAGTATCAAGGATATTTTTCCAATAGAGAGATGGGATTTTAAAAACCAGTCCATATTCGCGGATCTGCCCGAAAAGGATGCGGCTTTGCTTGCTGCTCATCAAAGCGAACAGCTGTATGAAAAGAATGAACTTATTTTCAGGGAAGGTTCCTATCCATCCGGAATTTTTTTTATCCGGAGCGGAAAGGCAAAAAAATATAAAGTAACAAAAGACGGTGGGGAGCAGATTATTTATGTCGCCAATACCGGTGAGTTGATCGGCTATCACGCCATTTTAGCGGAAGACCGGTATCCGGATTCTGCTGCTGCCCTGGAACAAAGCCTTATTGCCTTTATTCCGAAAGAAGATTTCTTAGAGGTACTGGACCGGTCAACGTTGTTGAGCAGACGATTATTAAAAGTACTAAGCCACGAATTTGCCGTGTTGACCAATAGCCTGACTTTGTTCACACAGCATTCGGTACGGGAAAGACTTGCTTTGCAATTAATCGTACTCCGGGAAAAGTATAAGGTCAATTTTCAGCCAGGCATGCCGGTTGAAATAAATATGTCGAGGAATGATCTGGCCAGCCTGGTCGGAACGGTGCGGGAAAATGTTGTGCGGGTGCTCGGTGAGTTAAAAGAAGAAGGCATTATTGAAACGAAGGGGCGGAAAATTATGGTGCTGGACGTTAAACGGCTGATCGGCATAGCGAATTATAAATGAAACAAGTAATAAATAAACCGAAGGCCAGTCAGGATTGTTTCGATGGCCCTAAGCGGCATTCAGACCAAGTTCGGGTTGGGGCCGGGGGTCTGCAACAGGTATATTTGTTTTAAGAGGTGGAGTGGCGAATTTACCACCGATTACCCTGAAATAAATAAGACTTATCACGACCGAGGCTACGACGCTCAGCAGGATGGATATTTTAGCTATATCCCTGAAACCCTCATTTGTGAAGGCCAGCATCGTGGTAAAAATGGACATGGTAAAACCAATACCAGCTAGTGTACCCATCCCGAATAGCTGTTTCCAATGCGTATTCGAAGGTAACTGAGCTATTTTGCAGGCAACCATAATACGGCTGAAAAGGAATATCCCTACCGGTTTGCCAATGACGAGTCCACAGATCACTCCCATGCTGACGGAAGTATTCAGCGAGTGAATAATATTACCTGGAACAAGTATTGCGGTATTCGCCAATGCAAAGAGGGGGAGAATAAAGAAATTGACCGGCTTATGAATGAACTTCTCTATCAGCGCCAGGTGTTTGACAGGAGTTGCGAATGCAAACAGTACTCCTGTAATGCTGGCTTCGACCCCTGACTGAAGCATAGCATACCATAAGACGAGCCCGATCAGGATCTGCGGAGCTCCGAATTTTAGTTTTAAATAGTTACAGACGAAGAGTAGTCCATAGAGAATTCCGGCAATAGCCAGCCACCAGCCACTTACATGCCCGCCGTAAAATAAGGCAACAACAATTATAGCCCCCAGATCGTCGATGATAGCCAGTGCCATCAGTAATATCTTAAGGCCGACGGGAAATCTTTTGCCTAACAGGGAAGCAATACCTAAAGAAAAGGCAATATCCGTTGCCGTTGGAATTCCCCAGCCATGTGCATGCTGTGTATGAAAATTAAAGGAGGTATATATCAGTGCCGGAACCAACATGCCTCCGAAGGCAGCGCCGAAGGGGAGAACGGCTTTTTTAAACGAAGACAATTCCCCGTTCAATAGTTCCCGTTTAATTTCCATCCCAGCCAGCAGGAAAAAAAAGGCCATCAGGAAATTATTGATCCAATCCAAGGGCGATCCGGGTAGGTGCAAAGTTGAATTGCCTGGTAATTCCGTTCCCCAGCCATTTGAATACCAGGTACCACCAGAATTCGAAATGAACAGGGATATCACGGTACAGCCGATCAGGAGGATGCCGGTGGAGCGGCTGTCATTGAGAAAATCCCTGAGGGGAGTTATGATTTTATGGTGAAGGGGCCTGGTTTGAGAAATGGAGGAAGACATGGAAGATCTTTTAGAATTGAAAAAAATTATAATATAAATAATTTTAAGATCAACCTAAAGTTAATTAAAATAAGGCATAGTTATATTAAAATAGTAGGCATTGTTTATAAAATAATTCACATTTTAATAATTGGTATATGAATTTATTTATGTCTTGTATTTTATTTATTATCAATATGTTAGATGAATAAAATAAAGTAAAATGGCTGCTATATACATAGCAACCATTTTACTTTATAAAGAATATATAAAAATTTATTAATCTACATATCCATGTACGCCCATTTCGGGAATATCGAGGCCTGCTATTTCAGCTTCAGGCGATACGCGAACAGGGGTGATCTTATTAGAGAGTTTAAAGAAGAAATACATGACCGGGAAGACAAAGAGGAAGCAGGTAGCTGTTCCGATAAGCTGGGCCACAAATTGGCTCCCGTCACCATAAAAGAGTCCTTTTACAGTTCCCGGGACGCCATTCCATCCATCTCCATAAGAACCATCCGCGAAAAGTCCAAGAGAGAGTACACCCCAGGCTCCATTTGCTCCATGGACTGCAAAAGCGCCTACGGGATCATCGATCTTTAATTTCCTATCGACAAAATTGTAAACAATGACAACCAATACACCAGCTACCAATCCTATTATCACAGATCCCATTGAATTTACGAATGCACAAGGGGCGGTAATGGCTACAAGTCCAGCCAGCAGCCCGTTGGCGAGCATCCCCGGATCGGGTTTCTGCCCTTTGATGTACATGAAAACCAAAGCACCCAGCGTTGCGGCCGTGCCTGCCATCATAGTGTTAACGGCAACGATACTGATCCGGTAATCACCGCCGGCTAAAGTGGAGCCGGGATTGAAACCGAACCAGCCGAAAGCAAGGATAAAGGTTCCTAAAAGAGCCATAGGGATATTATGGCCAGGTATGGTATTGACCGTCCCGTCCTTGCCATATTTGCCGATGCGGGGGCCGATTACTATCGCTCCTGCCAGTGCGGCAACACCGCCTACCATGTGCACCACGGAAGACCCTGCGAAATCCACATGACCATGACCCAAATGGAAATTTACACCAAGTTGGGAAAGCCATCCGCCGCCCCAGACCCAATTCCCGAAGATTGGGTATACGAACATGGAGATGAAAAGCCCGAATATGAGGAAGGATTTGAAAGACCATCTTTCTGCCATGGATCCGGTGGGAATAGTGGCGGTTGTATCCATAAACACCATCTGGAACAGGAAAAGGGTGAATACTCCCACGTCATATACCTTGCTGTTCAGGAAAAAACCAACGCTTCCAATGATCCCGAAGTCATGACCGAATATATGAATGATATATTCATGGGGAATGACACCTGGCGCCCCACCCAATGTTGCGGCATTAAGCGCACCTCCAAACATAAAAGCAAATCCGCAGATCCAGAAACCAAACATTCCAATGGCGTACACCATGAAATTCATCCCCATCGTGTGGGCGACATTCTTCTTTTGGGTAAACCCGGTTTCCACTAATGCAAAACCTGCCTGCATAAACATGACCAAAAATCCGGCGATCAGGGTCCACATGATATTGATGGCAATCTTATTATGGCCATCAGCATTGCCGATCGTATTGACCGCAGCGGTAATCTTATTAAGCGTTGTGTCTTTGGTCGCTGCCAAAGTATCAATGCCAAGGTCCTTCATTGTGCCTGTGCCAGCACCAGTAGGGTCCTGCGCAAAGGTCGAAGATGGTGTCAGCATTACAAGCGACATCATCATCATCATGATCGCAAAAAACAGGAAAGGTCGAAGTTTTAGTTTGGAAATTGTTTTTAGTCCCATTGCTTTTAGTTTTTGTTATTGAAGATGAAGTATGTTTTATCGATTTTCGATACTGGTCAGTTATTCGGAGTTCGATATTGAGCCGGGTGTTTTTTTAGGTTAACAAATCGGGTTGCCTATTGCTCCTTTAAGGGAAGAGATCAGGATCTGAAATCGGGAAAAGGAATCAGGATCAGAGATTGGGCTCTGACCCTTGATTCTCAGTATATAGGTCAGGATCAGAATGAATAGATAGCAGCCAAAAGGAAACTACCGCCTGATTTGGTAGCGGTCCCATCCTTCTTAGTGAAAAGGTTCGTGCTCCCGTTGTCATAGCGGAACTCCGGGATAAATGTGAATCCGTCCACTTTAAAATTGGCGGAAAGGGTATTGGCAAATACCTTATTTCCAGCGCCGGTTTCAACATCGTGGATCTTCACACCGTCTTTGTCGCTGAAATATTCGCTGCGCAGTGTCAGGCCGAACCAGGGCTTGGGATCCAGGTTAAGGTAAAGGGCTGCACCCCACCAGGTATGACCGGCAGCATAATTGTCGACAGGGCTGCTGGATTTGTTGACGGTACCGTTCAGTCCAACACCGAAGATGCTGCTTGCTTTAGCATTGATCACGAGATCATACTGATGCACCTTGTTGTCGAAGGCATCTTTGCCACCAACATAGTTCAGGAACAATTTGAAATTATCGCTCGGCGCATAGCTGTACTGTGCGATGAGGTTCTTATTACTCTGCAGACTGTCAGGAACACTCCTGAAATCGGTAGGATTGGATACTCCGACCATGATCCCGCTTTTTCCTACGGTAAAGTCTGCCCTTAAACCTGTATGGGAGAACGGACCATTGGTGAACATATAGGACATGCTATAGTTACGGTTGGCATAAGCATCCAGCACTTCATAACCGACATGTGTAGCCCAGGTACCACCGGTAAATTTGACCCAGGCGGCCGGCGAATAACTAATGTACAATTGTTTGACTGCCTGCATAATTCCATCGTCGGTATATGCGAAATCCTTTGCGCGCTGACCAAACCCGAGGTCGGCGACCATATCCAATTTGGCTGTCTTATGTTCCAGTTTGACGGAGGCCATCCCGATCCTGAACTGATCGTGGGAACTGGTGAAACTGGTCAGAGAGGTATTGTGCTTGTTAAAGTCATACCGGTAATAAACATCTGCGGATCCGGTGATAATCACGGCCGGAGGCGTTACAGGGGCGGCGGCTTTGGCAGCCGTGTCGGTAGTTGTTTGTGCACTCACGGAAAACGAGCTGGCGATGGCGATGGCGGTAAGGGACAAAGAAAGATTCCTTAGCATTGCTATTGGTTTTGGTTAAGTAATAAGAGTCTGGCCGGAATGGTTTAGCGAATTCCCGGATCTTGGATTTAGGAGAGAAAGATCATACACCGAAAAGTCCCGGGTCTTGCTACCGAAGTTTTCACGATGAATAAAAGGCCTTTCATATTAAAAAAATAAATAACTGATGTCCGTTATGCTAATATATATCAAAGCAGAAGGTTTCTAGTATATTTTGTTATATAAAATAAAATGAAATATGTTTAAAAATTATGCATTTTTAAGTCGTAAATTGTTGATTATAAATTCAATATAAATAAATTATAAATTTTCGGCCGTTTAGAAATATCGAAGTTGTTTAAAAAATGAATGAAAATTTATGCATTTGTTTAATAGAAAACAGTGTTTTTTTCTCATGGGATGCTTAAATTTTTCATATATTTTAAAAACTAATAAGAAAAAGTCCTGACTTATTTTCAGAGAAGCCTTATGGCTCCCGATAGGGTGATCGGATATGAGAGGAAGTCGGGGGAGGAAGGGTAAGGGATTACAAAAGTTTAGCAAGGGATGAAAAGAAGTTCCGGTATGGCTGTGGAGGGGCTGCCGGGGGTGGAAGATTGAACTTGCCGGCAATAAAAAACGCCCCGGAAATTGCTTTCCGAGGCGTTCTTTTGAAAGAGCCCGCTCTTTCATTTATTGGAGGAGATATTTTCCTGTTCCGGACTGGCGATCTTTTCGCCTGTCGGGTTCTTTTCGAAGTAGATCCGTACCGGTTCTTATAAAGCGATCAGGCTCTGATCCCTTCTTTCGAGCAGAGACTGTCCCACCAGGTATTCATCCACTTTTCTTGCTGCTTCACGGCCTTCACTGATGGCCCATACTACCAGGGATTGACCCCGGCGCATGTCTCCGGCCGTGAATACTTTGGCAATATTGGTCTGGTAATCTTTTTCGGAAGCTTTTACATTTCCCCGTTCATCGAGTTCGATCCCGAGTTCATTCAGCAAGCCTTCATGCTGCGGATGTACAAACCCCATGGCAAACAGGGCCAGTTCGCAGGGGATCTCTTTTTCACTGCCTGCCACTTCCACGAATTGGGCGGCCCGGCCATCATCGGTCATCTTCCATTCAAGGGTCACGAGTTTCAACGCTTTCAGATTGCCTTTCTCATCTCCGATGAATTCCTTGGTGGCTACTGCCCAATGTCTTTCCGCCCCTTCCTCATGCGAAGAAGTAACTTTGAGCGTTAGGGGGTAGGAGGGCCAGGGCATATAGGATGTCCGGGAATCAGGTGGTTTGGGTAACAGTTCGAACTGTGTGACGGATTTCGCCTTATGCCGGTTGGAAGTACCCACACAATCACTGCCGGTGTCGCCACCTCCGATCACCACTACATTTTTATTGGTTGCCCAGATATCTTCTCCTTCGGGATCCAGATTGCTGACGCGTTTGTTCTGTTGTTTGAGAAAATCCATCGCAAAATGGACACCCTTAAAATGCCGTCCTGGAACGGGCAGATCCCTGGGGATGGTAGAACCTCCTGCCAGAACGATGGCATGGAATTCCCGCAAAAGATCATTGATACTTACGCTAACCCCTACATTGGCATTACATTTAAAGACAATGCCCTCTTCTTCCAGGAGTTTGATACGTCTGGCCACTACCCATTTCTCCAGTTTGAAATCGGGGATGCCATAACGCAGTAAACCACCGGGTTCATCATCACGTTCGAAAACCGTTACGGAATGACCCGCTGCATTCAGCTGATCGGCCGCGGCTAAACCTGCGGGACCGGAACCAACGACAGCCACTTTTTTTCCTGTTCGCACAGAAGGCTTGCGGGCTTTGACCAGACCTTTTTCGAAGGCTATTTCAATGATATGTTTCTCGATCTCCTCGATGGCTACCGCGGGCTGGTTGATCCCCAGCACACAACTGCTTTCACAGGGAGCCGGGCAGATGCGGCCGGTAAATTCGGGGAAATTATTGGTGGAACTAAGGATATCATAGGCTTCCTGCCAGTTCTGACGATAAACGGAGTCATTGAATTCAGGAATGATATTTCCCAAGGGACATCCGTTATGGCAGAAAGGTATGCCGCAATTCATACAACGTGATGCCTGGTGATTGAGTTTTTCCCCTGAATAGGATAACACAAATTCCTTATAGTCTTTTCTTCTCTCCTGTACAGGCCGTTTGGAGGGTAATTCTCTGGTGAATTCCAGAAATCCGGTTGGTTTGCCCATTGTCTGCTTGTTTGAAAATTTGGTGATAAGGCTGCTTGGAACCGGACGGGATCCTGACCACAGAGAACAACGGAGTGGCTGAGTCACACATGAGAGCCGACTCCGCGTTCTCAATGATTTTTATTCGTTGATCTGTTCTCTGTGGCAGGCCGTCAGGGTCATTATGAATTCACCTTTTGTTTATGACTTTTTTCCAGTAATACTTTTTTGTAATCCTTAGGGAAGACTTTTACGAAATTCTTCAATTGGTTCTCAAAATCATCCAGTACGAATTTGGCCACCGAACTTCCCGTGTAGGCGTAATGCCGTTGGATCATATCCTTTAATTCTGTGCCATCGCTTTCTGCGACCGGATCCAGATCGACCATTTCCTGGTTGCAAAGTGCAGGGAACTGGCCTTTTACATCATAGACATAGGCGATCCCTCCACTCATACCTGCCGCAAAATTCCTGCCGGTATCGCCAAGGATGACTACACGTCCTGCAGTCATATATTCACAACCATGATCTCCGACACCTTCGACCACCGCTTTCACCCCCGAGTTACGCACGGCAAAACGTTCACCTGCTTTACCCCGGACGAAGGCTTCTCCCGAAGTGGCTCCATAGAAGGCTACGTTGCCGATGATACTGTTCTCTTCCGGTACGAATGCCGCAGAAGGAGAAGGGTATGTGATCAACCGGGCTCCGGACAGGCCTTTGCCGAAATAATCATTGGCGTCTCCTTCCAGTTCCAGCGTCACCCCCTTGGTGTTAAACGCTCCGAAACTTTGACCGGCAGTACCCGTGAATTTAAAATGAAGGGTATCTTCCGGTAAGCCTGCCGATTTGTATAGTTTGGAAATCTCGTTGGACAATATAGTCCCAACAGTCCTGTCCGTATTTTTTATGTTGAACGAGGCGAATACTTTTTGCTGGTGTTCAAGGGCGGGTTTGGCTGCCTCCAGTAATTTCCAGTCCAGGACATCTGCCAATCCGTGATCCTGATCTTCCTGTTTGTATAAGCCGGTGTACATGGAAACCGGTTCTTTATAAATGATCGGAGAAAGATCCAGCTTGCTGTATTTCCAATGATGGACATCTTCCCTGGCCTGAAGACAATCCACCTGTCCCACCATTTCGGTGATCGTGCGGAAGCCAAGTTCAGCCATAATCTCCCGCAGTTCCTGTGTTACGAATTTGAAGAAATTGACCACATGTTCCGCATCGCCGGTAAAACGTTTCCTCAGTTCGGGATCCTGGGTGGCGACACCGACCGGGCAGGTGTTCAGATGGCATTTGCGCATCATGATACACCCTTCCACTACGAGTGCCGTAGTGGCCAGGCCCCATTCTTCCGCTCCCAGCAAAGTGGCGACGGCGATATCGCGGCCGGTCTTCAATTGCCCGTCTGTCTGTAATACGACGCGGCTGCGCAATTTATTTTTTACCAGGGTCTGATGAGATTCGGCAAGACCGAGTTCCCAGGGCAGGCCTGCGTGTTTGATCGAACTTATGGGAGAGGCGCCCGTTCCTCCGTCATTACCGGAGATCAAAATGACATCCGATTTCGCCTTTGCCACTCCGGCTGCAATGGTACCCACTCCGGCTTTGGAAACCAGTTTGACACTGATCCTCGCGGCACGATTGGCATTTTTCAGATCGAAGATCAACTGAGCCAGATCCTCGATGGAATAGATGTCGTGATGGGGCGGGGGAGAGATAAGACCTACGCCGGGGGTGGAATGACGCACTTTTCCGATCCACTCGTCTACTTTATGACCGGGCAGCTGACCACCTTCCCCGGGTTTGGCACCCTGAGCCATCTTGATCTGCAACTCATCGGCCATGGTCAGATAATAACTGGTGACACCAAAACGGGCCGAAGCGACCTGTTTGATGGCCGAACGCATGGAATCTCCGTTGGGCAGCGTTTCATACCGCATTTCATCTTCTCCTCCTTCACCGGTATTGCTCTTGCCGCCAAGACGGTTCATAGCGATAGCCAGGGTGGAGTGAGCCTCGTGGGAGATCGATCCGAAAGACATCGCGCCGGTGGCGAAACGTCTGTAGATGCTCTCTGCAGGCTCCACTTCGTCTATGGAAATGGACGGGCGGTTACGTTTAAAGGAAAGCAGACTTCTGAGGGTCGCCGCCTTTTCGCTCTGCTCATTGACCAGCTTCGAATATTTTTTAAACGTGTTGTAATCGTTCATCCGGGTCGAATACTGTAACAGGTGTATTGTCTGCGGATTAAAGAGATGGAATTCGCCCTTACGTTTCCATTGATAAACGCCACCGACCGGTAGACGTTCTACCGGAACATCCTTGCGGCTGAACGCGAAGAAGTGTTTGGCCAATGTTTCTTTGGCGATCTCATCGAGACCCATTCCTTCGATTCTGGAAGTTGCGCCAGTAAAGTATTTATCTACGACGGACCGGTTCAGTCCAATGATCTCGAATATCTGCGCACCCTGATAGGATTGCAGTGTGGATATGCCCATCTTTGAAAACACCTTGAGCAATCCATCGCAGATGGCTTTGATGTAATTCTTTTTCAGGTGCTCGGTATCCAGATCTGTTTGCAATTTATCCATCAGCTTCATATCCCGGATGGTGGACAGCGCGAGATAGGGATTGATGGCTGTTGCGCCAAACCCGATCAGGCAGGCAAAATGATGCACTTCCCATACGTCCCCGGCTTCCACGATGATGCCTACCTGCCCGCGGAAACCCTTGCGGATCAGATGGTGATGCACGGCTGAGGTAGCGATCAGGGAAGGTATCGGCGCATGATCAGAATCGATCGCCCTATCCGAAAGGATAAGGACTTCGAAACCATCGTTCACGGCGTCAACAGCATAACGGCACAAGCGTTCCAGCCCTGCCTGCAAAGAGCCCGGTTTGCCGTCCGCCCTGAAATAGGTCTGCAGGGTCTTGGCCTGAAAGACGCCGGTATCGATGCTGCGTATTTTTTCGAGTTCGTGATTGCTGAGTACAGGATGTTTGAGGGCCACGCTATGACAAGCCAGCGGATCTTCTTCCAACAGGTTGGCATTTCCGCCTGCAAAGGCTGCCAGGGACATGACCAGACGCTCCCGTATCGGATCGATGGGGGGATTGGTTACCTGTGCGAAAAGTTGTTTGAAATAGCTACTGAGATGCTGCGGCTGATCGCTCAAAACTGCCAGCGGCGTGTCGGTGCCCATCGAGCCGAGCGGTTCTTTTCCATCCAAAGCCATAGGGGCAATGATCGCATCCAGATCTTCGGTCGAATAACCAAAGGCTTTCTGATATTTGAAGATCTGGTCGTGCTCCAGGTGGGTGAATAATACCCTGGGCTCCGGCAATTCTTCCAGTCTTATCTTATATTTATTTAACCACTCGGAATAGGGTTTCTGGGAACAGATGGAGCTTTTCAGTTCATCATCGCTGATGATCCTTTCCTGTTCCAGGTCCACCACGAACATTTTCCCGGGTTGCAGTCTTCCTTTTTCCTTGATCAGTTTGGGATCGACAGGCAATACGCCTGTCTCCGAAGCCATGATAACCCTGTCATCGGTAGTAACGCAGTACCGGGAGGGACGCAGACCGTTACGGTCGAGGGTGGCTCCGATTATTTTTCCATCGGTAAAGGAGATGGATGCCGGACCATCCCATGGCTCCATGATAGAGGCATGAAACTCATAGAATGCCTTTTTCACCGGATCCATTTGTTCGTTGCCATCCCAGGCTTCGGGGATCAGCATCATCATCACATGCGGTAAGGACCGTCCGCAAAGGGTCAATAATTCAATGACATTATCCAGACAGGCAGAATCCGATTGCCCTTCCGATATGATCGGCAACAGCATATCCATTTCTTCCTTGGAGAAATAGGGAGTGGTAAATCCCTTCTCGCCGGTCTTCAGCCAGTTCAGGTTACCCTGCAGCGTATTGATCTCTCCGTTATGGGCGATATAACGGAAGGGCTGGGCCAGTTTCCAGGAAGGGAAGGTATTGGTGGCAAAGCGGGAATGCACCAGGCCAAAGGCCGAAACAACCCTTTTGTTGGCCAGGTCAGGGAAATAAGGTCTTACCTGACCGCTGGTCAATTGTCCTTTGTAGACAACCGTTTTATAGGATAAAGAGGCTACATAAAATCCGATAGCGTCTTTTTTGATCGTATTGTTAATGATATGGCTGGCATAATTGCGCAGCAGGAATAATTTGCGTTCGAAATCTTCGGGTTGTTTGATATGGTCGGGGCAGGCAATAAAAACCTGTTCCATTTCCGGTTCTACCGACAGGGCCGTAGGTCCTATGCCTTCCGGGTTTACGGGTACTTTACGATAGCCCAGTACTTCAAGGCCCAACTTCTCGGCGGAACGGGAAAATACATCCCGGCATTCCTCTTTAAGGCGAATCTCGCGGGGGAAAAATAACATCCCGACTCCATACTTGCCGTAAGCAGGTAAATGAATGCCCAGTTTCAGGCACTCGTCGAAGAAAAATTCATGTGGCGTTTGAATCATGATCCCGGCACCGTCACCTGTGTTGTTCTCACATCCACAAGCTCCGCGATGTTCCATATTTTCCAGGATGGTCAATGCGTCTGAAACGATCTGGTGGGATTTGTTGCTTTTGATATTTGCCACGAAGCCGATACCGCACGCATCACGTTCAAACTCAGGGGCATATAATCCTTTATTAGCCATGTTAGACATCTTAGATTAGACTTTTTTCAATTTTTACGAGTAATCTTAGATTTTATTCTAAGAAGAATAGCAGGCAATCGCTTAAAATTACGTAAAAATTCATAATTATTGAATTTTTATCAAAAAATTGTTTGTTCACAGGGTTGAAAACTTATCCACATCATCTGTCCCTGTCAGGCCCGCCCACTATGGGTTGCGGGAATCCGAACAGGCCCTTGCAGGACGGACCCGGACGGCTTGAAAAGCGGCGCTGGGACCAAGACTGGATAGGCGCTTCCAAAGGGGACCAGGGGTCCCCAGGGGTCCCCGGCCGGACAGGCCCATCATAAACGGATTGTTCTGAAATGGGCTAAATTTTAAAAGCCCATGAAGAACAATCAGGAACAATCACACTAAATAACCGAACAGGGTATCGTCCTTATTCAGTTCCGTATAGGCAAAATGATGATCTTCCAGGTTTTTCAAAAGGGCCTGGTAATCTTCCCGCGATTTCAATTCGATCCCCACCAGGGCCGGGCCCGTATCCTTATTGTGTTTTTGCATGTATTCGAAACGGGTAATATCGTCGGTTGGTCCCAGCACATCATTTACAAATTGTTTAAGGGCGCCGGGGCGCTGGGCAAAACCAATCAGAAAATAATGTTTTAAACCTTCATATTGCAGGGATCGTTCTTTGATCTCCTGCATACGGTCGATATCGTTGTTGCTGCCGCTGACTACGCATACGACGACTTTTCCTTTGATCTCCTCCGCATAATCATCGAGGACCGCGATACTCAGCGCACCGGCAGGTTCCACCACGATGGCATCTTCGTTGTACAATTTCAGGATCGTGGAACAAACCTTTCCTTCCGGAACGAGGTGCATTTCATCCAGTACTTCGCGGCAGATCCGGTAGGTAAGCTCGCCTACGGTCTTAACAGCCGCTCCATCCACGAACCGTTCGATGTTCTTCAGGGTTACAGGGTGACCGGCCTTAAAGGCTTCTGACATGGAGGGTGCTCCTTCGGGTTCGACACCGATGATCCGGGTAGCCGGGGAATAGGTCTTGAAATAGGCGCCCGTTCCTGCGGCGAGACCACCACCACCCACCGGTACGAATAAATAATCGATATCCGGCTGGTCTTCCAGGATCTCAATGGCCAGTGTACCCTGTCCTTCGATGATCCGGGGATCGTCGAAAGGAGGGATAAAGGTCATATCGTTCGCTTCGGTATATTGTTTGGCCTTTACGGCACAATCATCAAAATTATCTCCGACCAGAATGATCCCGATATTATCTTCCCCGAACATTTTTGTCTGGTTCACCTTTTGTTTGGGCGTAATGACAGGCATAAATACCACTCCTTTTACACCCAGTTTGCTGCATGACCAGGCAAAGCCCTGGGCATGATTGCCGGCGCTGGCACATACCACGCCTTTATTTAATTGAGCGGGCGGCAAACTGACCATCATATTATAAGCCCCTCTCAGTTTATAGGAACGCACGACCTGGAGATCCTCTCTTTTTAAAAAGACCTGGCATTCATATTTACGCGAGAGATTATGATTATAGGTGAGGGGAGTTCTGTTGACTACCTTCCGCAACCGTTCGGCCGCCTTATAGAATTCCAGCCCCAACCCCTGCCATCCTCCTGCCTTCCCAAAAACGGGAGGGAAAGAAGCAGCGGGGTCGGGGACCAGTAATTCCATCGTATTTTTTTGTTCTGACATTATCCTAATATTCTAAAGGAACGCTCCTGCGTTCCAACCGAAGGTTAATCATTAGATAATTTTTAAGGGCAGGACAAATTTTATAAAAGGACTGCCCTTAAAAATTAATTGTTGGCCGCTTGTTTGGCAGAACTTGCCGATTGATTTTCGGGACGAAGACTTCTTACCGTCTTACCTGCCTGCCACAATTCGCTTTCCCTTAATTCTTTCAGTTCGGCATCCAGTTTTTCGCGATAATCGGCCTGACCGTTGGAATCGATGGAGCGCTGGGATTCTTTGCCTGCTGCTACGCTCTCATACAATTCTGTAAATACGGGAAGGGTAGCATCACGGAATTTCTTCCACCAGTCCAGAGCACCTCTTTGGGCGGTAGTGGAGCAGTTGGCATACATCCAGTCCATTCCATTCTCTGCTACCAATGGCATCAGGGATTGGGTCAGTTCCTCAACTGTTTCGTTAAAGGCTTCGGAAGGAGTATGTCCTTTTTTACGTAATACTTCGTATTGTGCAGCGAAGATGCCTTGAATGGCGCCCATCAGGGTTCCTCTTTCACCGGTCAGATCGCTGTATACTTCTTTGCGAAAATCCGTTTCGAATAAATACCCGCTGCCTACGGCAATACCCAGGGCGGTTACGCGATCCTTTGCTTTTCCGGTTGCATCCTGGAAAATCGCATAGCTGCTGTTCAGGCCACGACCCTGAAGGAACATTCTCCGTAAGGAAGTGCCGGATCCTTTTGGCGCAACCAGGAATACATCTACATCCTTGGGAGGAATGATGCCTGTTTGTTCGTTAAAGGTGATACCGAAACCGTGCGAAAAGTATAATGCTTTTCCGGGAGTCAGGTGTTTTTTTACGGTCGGCCATAACTGGATCTGTGCCGCATCGCTCAGCAAATAACAAATGATGGTTCCTTTTTCAAGTGCTTCTTCGATATCGAATAAAGTGGTACCAGGAACGAACCCGTCACGGACGGCTTTATCCCAGGATTTGGAATTCTTACGCTGACCTACGATAACGTTGATGCCATTATCTTTCTGATTCAGCGCCTGGCCAGGGCCCTGAACACCATAGCCGATTACAGCTACTACTTCGTTCTTTAATACCTGTTGAGCTTTGGCGAGTGGAAATTCTTCCCTTGTTACTACATTTTCTTCTACTCCGCCGAAATTTAATTTTGCCATTTTTTTTGTTTTTAAAAAAGTTGTTATTGTTTTAGTCTGAGCGTTTGCCGGTTTTTATTCGATTGTTTTTTAATAGGCCGATAGCTTTTTTCCTCAGCCGTTTGATCTTTTCTTTAACCGTTTGATCTTTTCCCCGGCAGATTGATCTTTGTTTGGCCGATTGTTCATCACATCGTGAACACTTCATCCTGTTTGTCCAGGAATTCATTCTCTACTACTTCTTCTGTAGGTTCGCTCAGCTCGAATTCCTTTAGTTTTTCATGGAAGCCATGACTGTCCTTTATGATCGCCACCCTGGCGCTGCGGACAAATTCGATCAGACCGTAGGGTTCCAGGAACTCGACCAATTTGTCGGTCTCTTCCCGTTGCCCTGTAGTCTCGAATACCGTATAGTCTTTACGGATCACGACCGCACGGGCACCATATTCCCTTAATAACCGTTCTACTTTTACCTTTTCGGCAATTTCATCCGTAGGAACTTTATATAAGGCCATTTCCTGCCAGATGATCTCTTCATTGGTATTAAAATAGGCCTTGAGGATCTCGACCTGTTTTTCGATCTGCCGGCAAAGTTTCCTGACCACTTCTTCGGTTTCGTTGATGACGATCGTGAAGCGGTGGATGCCTTCGGCTTCAGAAGGAGAGGTATTGAGGCTCTCGATATTTATCTTCCTACGGGAAAATATAATGGCGATCCGGTTGATCAGGCCAATCTGGTTCTCCGTGTAGACCGTGATGGTATATTCTTTTTTACCCCCCGCCCCCCTCAAGGGGGAGTCAGGTAACTCGCTGCTCTTATTGTTAGGTTCACTCATTTCGCTTCTTTTTATACGTTGAAAAATCTTTTGGTTAAATACCCCCTTCAGGGGGTTAGGGGGTTTTACTTCAGTCTGATCTCGCTGACGCTGCATCCCTGCGGCACCATCGGGAATACATTGTTCTCCTTGCCTACGAATACTTCCAGCAAAAAGGAACCTTTTTGATCCAGCATGGCCTGCAAGGCTCCCTTCAGATCTTTCCTGTCCGAGATGCTTTGCCCGGCGATGCCATATCCTTTGGCGACCATGACAAAATCGGGGCTGGCGATATCTACGAACGAATAACGCTTGTCATTGAAGAGCTGCTGCCATTGACGGACCATACCCAGGAAGCGGTTATTCAGGATCAGGATCTTTACATCGATCCCGCATTGCATGATCGTTCCCATTTCCTGTAAGGTCATCTGGAACCCTCCGTCGCCGATGATGGCTATGACCGTTCTTTCCGGAGCTCCGAATTTAGCGCCGATGGCTGCGGGAAGACCGAATCCCATGGTGCCCAGACCACCGGAGGTGACATTACTGCGGGTCTTAACGAATTTGGCATAACGGGAAGCAACCATCTGATGCTGACCTACGTCCGTGACGATCACTGCTTCTCCTTTCGTCAATTCATTGAGTACCTTGATGACCTCACCCATCGTCATTTCTTCCGTGGAAGGATTCAATTCTTCATTGATGACAGCCTCTTCCTCTTCTTTGCGAAAATCAGCAAACCTTTTCAGCCATTCGGGGTGGGTCTTTTTTTCTACCAATGCAGTCAGCAGGGGCAGGGTCTCTTTGCAATCTCCCCATACGCCGACAGTAGCCTTGATGTTTTTGTCGATTTCGGCCGGGTCGATATCCAGGTGAACGATCTTCGCCTGTTTGGCATATTTATCCAGACGGCCGGTTACACGATCATCAAAACGCATCCCTACGGCAATCAGTACATCACATTCATTGGTCAGTACGTTAGGGCCATAATTGCCGTGCATACCCAGCATACCCACATTAAGGGGATGATCGGTAGGCATCGCGCTGAGCCCTAATAAGGTCCAGGCTGCCGGAATCCCACTCTTTTCGATAAAGGCCTGAAATTCTTTTTCTGCCCTGCCCAGTATAACTCCCTGCCCGAATAATACAAAAGGCTGTTTGGCTTCATTGATCAGTTTAGCGGCTTCTTCCACATATTCCTTACGAACGATGGGCATGGGGCGATAACTCCGGATATGTTCACAAGGCGTATAGCCTTCATAATCGAATTTCTGGATCTGTGCATTTTTGGTAATATCAATTAGTACCGGGCCGGGCCGTCCGCTGGCAGCGATATAAAATGCCTTGGCCAGTACAGAAGGGATTTCCGTGGCATCGGTCACCTGGTAGTTCCATTTGGTGACGGGAGTGGTAATGTTAATGACATCCGTCTCCTGGAAAGCATCGGTGCCTAAAAGATGTGCAAAGACCTGTCCGGTGATGGCAACCAGGGGAGTACTGTCGATCATAGCATCGGCAAGACCGGTAACGAGGTTGGTGGCACCCGGACCGCTGGTGGCGAATACTACGCCCACCCTGCCTGATGTCCTGGCGTAACCCTGGGCAGCGTGTATGCCTCCCTGTTCGTGCCTTACCAATATATGTTTCAGTTTTTCCTGGTAATCATACAAGGCATCGTATATAGGCATGATAGCGCCCCCGGGATAACCAAAGATCGTATCCACTCCTTCGGCTAAAAAAGCTTCCAGTACTGCGGCGGATCCGGTAAGGGATGTAACGGGCGCCTTCTTTTTCGGCGCGGCTTTTTTGGCTAAGAGTTCTGTACTGCTCATATCTTGTGTTTTTGCGCTTTTCGTTGCGGTTCTTTCTTTTGGGCCGCATGTTCCAAGCTGAGATTTATTAAGTTTACCTACTGACGTTCGTTCTATTTATTGAATGTTCCTGTTTGATTAAACTTCATCGTTTGATTATACTGTTCTGTTCATGAATCTAATCTTCATCGGTCACACACCCTTCGGCTGCATTCTTTACGTGTCTGGCGTATTTGAACAGGATGCCCTTGGTCGCTTTCAGTGCAGGCTGTTTCCAGGCTTTTCTGCGCACCGCGATCTCTGCTTCGTCCACTTTTAATATGATGGTATTTTGGGTGGCATCCAGTTCGATCCTGTCTTCATCTTTTACCAGGGCGATCAGACCGCCTTCATAGGCTTCAGGGGTTATATGACCTACCACAAATCCATGCGTGCCTCCGCTGAACCTGCCGTCGGTAATAAGGGCCACGCTTTTTCCCAGACCTGCGCCGATAAGGGCGGAAGTCGGTTTGAGCATTTCGGGCATGCCGGGGGCGCCTTTTGGTCCCACCTGCCGGATAACGACTACGTCGCCCGGTTGGATTTTACCGGAATTGATACCCGCGATCAGATCATGTTCGCCATCGAATACACGGGCGGGGCCTTCGAATTTTTCTCCTTCTTTTCCGCTGATCTTGGCAACACTTCCTCCTTCGGCCAGGTTGCCGTATAAGATCTGTAAATGCCCGGTAGCCTTGATCGGCTTTTCCAATGGCCAGATGATATCCTGTTTGGCAAAATTCAGGTCCGGAACGGAAGCCAGGTTTTCTCCCAGGGTCTTACCGGTGACGGTCAAACAACTTCCATCGAGTAATCCTTTCTGCCATAAATATTTCATTACCGAAGGAACGCCGCCATGATTATGCAGATCCTGCATCAGGTATTTTCCACTGGGCTTAAAATCAGCCAGTACCGGGACCTTATCGCTGATGGCCTGGAAATCGTCCTGGGTGAGTGGCACATCCACGCTTTTTGCCATGGCGATCAGGTGTAATACCGCATTGGTGCTTCCTCCCAGTACCATGATCACGGTGATGGCATTTTCAAATGCCTTACGCGTCATGATGTCCTTTGGTTTGATATCTTTTTCCAGCAGGTTACGGATTGCTGCTCCGGCGTCCAGACATTCTTTCTTTTTTTCTTCACTGAGGGCCGGATTGGAAGAAGAGTAGGGGAGACTCATGCCCAAAGCTTCAATGGCAGCGGCCATCGTATTGGCGGTATACATGCCGCCGCAGGCGCCGGCTCCGGGACAGGAGTTCATCACAATTCCCTTAAAATCCGCTTCGTCCAGTTTGCCTGCTAATTTTTGCCCGAGGGCTTCGAAAGCAGAAATGATATTGAGATCCTGTCCTTTATAATGACCGGGTGCAATGGTACCGCCATATACCATAATGGCAGGACGATTGAGTCTGCCCATCGCTATGATGGAACCGGGCATGTTCTTGTCGCAGCCGGGAAGGGCGATCAATCCGTCATAGTATTGTGCTCCGCATACAGCCTCGATGGAATCGGCAATGATATCCCGGCTGACCAGGGAATACCGCATACCGTCGGTACCGTTGCTGATCCCGTCGCTCACGCCGATGGTATTAAATATAAGGCCTACCAGATCTTTTTCCCAGACTCCCTGTTTGACCAGTTTGGCGAGATCGTTCAAATGCATGTTACAGGTATTGCCATCATAACCCATACTTACGACACCCACCTGAGCCTTCTTCAGGTCCTCATCGGTGAGTCCGATGCCATATAACATCGCCTGAGCGGCGGGTTGCGTGACGTCTTGCGTGATTGTCCGGCTGTACTTATTCAATTCCATTGCTTGGGTTCTTATTTTTTAATGATGTCGTTTTTTGAATTCGTTTGTTATCCGATTTATGCTGTTTCCAATTGCATTTTTTTCTCTGTCACTCTTTCTTTATAAGCCACCTGGATACGTTTGCTCAGGGATTCGTTCCAGGATCCTTTAAAGGGTTTGCCATCGAGGGATTCCCATCCGATCACTTCGGCTGCCGTACCACAAAAGAAAGCGGCATCGCCTTCTCCAAGCTCCCCGGTGGTGAATAATTTTTCTTCAACCGGAATATTCAGTTCCCTGCAGATATCCATTACAGTAGCACGGGTAATCCCCGGAAGGATATTGCCGGTTGAAGGCGTGAACAGGGTTCCGTCTTTTTCAAAGAATACGTTAGCCCCGGGTCCTTCGGCAACATATCCATTCATATCTGTCAGCAATGCCTCATCATAGTCCTTTGCCTTTGCTTCCTGGCTGGCCAATATGGAATTCACATAATGGCCAGCTGCTTTTGCTTCTATTTTAAATCCTTTCGGGTTTGGCCGTTGAAAGGAGGAGGTCATGACCTTCAGTAATTTATCGCCCAGGAAAGGCGCCATTTCCCAGACCTGGATTGTTATATGGGACACCGTGTTCCTGCTGAAGCTCATATTGGCCGGAGCGTAAACCAGCGGCCGGATATAGGCATCCTGCAAATTGTTTTTTGACAGTACCTGGTAGGTAATATCGGTAAGTTCTTCTGTCTTGGCGGAATAGGGCATATTCATGGCTAAGGCTGAGTTGCGAAGACGGTCATAATGTTCGGCCGCCTTGAAGATCTTTGTTCCGCCGTTTGCTGTCCGGTAAGAACGAATGCCTTCAAATACGGCATAACCATAATGGAGGGACTGACCATAGAGGTCCGTCCTGGCTTCCGAGGCCTTCACAAATTCTCCGTCAAGCCAGAGGATGGTGTCTTTATTATAATATTCCATAAAACATATTTTCTGCGAACGATCGTTGGAACGACGTTCCGGGTTAATTAAACAGGTGTACCGGGAACAATAAGGGACCACGGGGCACAAAAAAGAGACCCGCCTCTGGGAGGCGGGTCTCTGGTATTTTGACTTTTACGTTTTTAAATTACCACCCTCCTCCCTGTATCGCAGGAATAATAATCACCACCACCACAATAATTATTGCGGTGAGCTGGTTGATGATATTATTATTACTGCGCATTTCCATGAAGGATGTATCTGTCTTGCGAATATACTTCCGTCAAATGGAAAATCAAAGAACTTTTTTACTTTTTTTAACCGCCGCTATCTATCAGCCGCTTCTGCCTGCTAACTGCTGCCTACCAAATGCTGCCTGCTTGCAGCTTGCTGCTTGTAGCTTATATTATCGTCGACTTTCTTAACTCTATATTGCCCTGATTGACATCCCCGGGAATTTTACCTCCTACATAATCACTGATCAGTTCGCCGATCGTGGTGGTAAAATAAAAATTAATAGGGTCGATGTCTTTGGTAACGAATCCATTCTGCAAGGTCCAGTTCGCTGCTTCCCTGACCGTATCGGCTTCCTTGTGCAGACCGAAATGGTCAAGCAGCATAGCGGCCGACAGGATACTGCCTAAGGGGTTGGCGATGTCTTTACCGGTTGCCTGCGGATATGAACCATGAATGGGTTCGAAAAGGGCGGCGCCTTTGCCGATGGAGGCAGAAGGCAGCAATCCCAAAGAACCGCTGATTACACTTGCTTCGTCGCTGAGAATATCTCCGAACATGTTTTCGGTCAGGATCACATCGAATTGTTTGGGATTGAGGATGATCTGCATGGCGGCATTGTCCACGAACAGGAAGTCGACCTTCACATCTTTATATTCCGCAGCAATTTCCTGTACGACCTTTCTCCAGAGCCTGGATGTTTCCAGCACATTGGCCTTATCTACCAGGGTAAGTTTTTTCCGGCGCTGCTGTGCCTGTTTGAAAGCCAGGTGGGCGATACGTTCGATCTCCTCGCGGGAATAGGTGCATTCGTCACAGGCCCAGGTACCTTCAGCATTAGTTTCTTTTTTGCCGAAATAAATCCCTCCCGTCAGCTCACGGAAAATGATGAAGTCGACATTTTCCAGGTTTTTTGTTTTTAAGGGGGATAGATGATGCAGGGCAGGGTAGGTGCTGACCGGCCGTATATTCGCAAATAATTGCAGAGATTTTCTCAGTTTAAGCAATCCTTGTTCGGGTCTTACTTTGGCATTGGGGTCATTGTCATATTTGGGATGGCCGATGGCGCCGAAAAGGATCGCATCGCTGTTCAGTGCGGCCTCGATGGTCTCATCGGGAAGGGGATTGCCGGTTCGGTCAATGGCATCTGCCCCCATCAGGCAATATTTATACGTGAATTCGTGGCCGCCTCTTTCAGCTACGGAATCCAGTACCTTGATAGCCTGCCTGGTTACCTCGGGCCCGATCCCGTCGCCTTCAATGACTACAATGTTTTTTTGCATACGAATTAGTGGTTAGTGGGGTTTTTTTAAGAAAGGGTTTTTTCGAATTGCTGGATTTCCTGTATCCTGGACAATTCTTCTTTGATGGGCAGATGCTGATCTATGGTAGTGTTATTTGCCATTTTTCCTTTTATTAAAGCAGGCCCATAAGCCATTACCGCTTGCGGGCTGGAATCGCCTTAAGCCGTTACGGCAGATCCCACATAAACTTTTGCCAATAAATGCAAATCATCTTCAACGACTTCTTTTTTGGTATCGGCAACCTGTACAAAACGTTCGTAAAGGACGTCGATATCATTCCTGTTGAACTCGTATCCCAGTTTCAGGAAACGGAAGGCCAGTGCGCTGCGGCCGCTTCTTGCCGTCAGAACGATCTTCGAGCCTTCTGCTCCGACTTCCTCGGGATTGATGATCTCGTAAGTCGAAGAATCTTTCAGGAATCCATCCTGGTGGATCCCGGAAGAATGGGAGAACGCATTAGCGCCCACGATCGCCTTATTGGGCTGTACGGGCATACGCATGGTTTCCGAAACCAGGCGGCTGAGCGGATTTAATTCTCTGGCATTGATGCCGGTGTAAAAACCCAGTTGTTTGTGCTGTTTGATCACCATGACGACTTCTTCCAAAGAAGTGTTTCCTGCACGTTCCCCCAGTCCGTTGATCGTACATTCGATCTGGCGGGCGCCGTTCTGGATACCGGCTATGGAATTAGCCGTAGCCAGGCCCAGGTCATTGTGACAATGGCAGGATATGATGGCTTTGTCGATGTTCTTTACATTGTTCTTCAGATAAGCGATCTTTTCCCCGTATTGATCGGGAAGACAGTATCCGGTAGTATCGGGGATATTGACCACCGTTGCGCCGGCAGCTATGACGGCTTCGATCACCCGGGCCAGATAGGAATTTTCGGTACGGCCGGCATCCTCGGCATAAAACTCAACATCGTCTACGAAATTTTTGGCCCATTTGACGGCCTGTGCGGCCCGCAGAACGATTTCGTCACGGGTGGTGTTGAATTTGCCCTTGATATGGAAGTCGGAAGTGCCGATTCCCGTATGAATACGGGGACGTTTGGCATGTTTGAGGGCCTGTGCGGCCACTTCGATATCTTTTTGTACGGCGCGGCTCAGCGCACATACGGTGGCAGTTCTGATGATTTTGGAGATCTCCTCCACGGAATGAAAGTCTCCCGGGCTGGATATGGGGAATCCGGCTTCCAGGATATCAACCCCTAAGGCTTCCAGTTGCAGGGCCAGTTCCAGTTTTTCTTTGGCATTCAGCTTACAGCCTGGCACTTGCTCTCCGTCCCGGAGTGTGGTATCAAAAATGAAGATTTTCTGTTCGGACATAGTATTTTTTAAAAGGATTAAGTAAAAAGATCAAGGCTGATTACATTTGTACAGCCTGATCTGGAAATAACCTTCATTCCGAAATTAGCCTTGTTTAGTTTGGTTATAAAATCATAATTAGCCCTGTTTTACACCGCGTAATAGGCCTAATTTTGGCTGAAACCCAGTCCAGACAAGCATTTTAAAGCTTTAAATTACGATGCCCAACCGATCGTCCGACGCACTGTTTCAATTGATTAAGTCTCTGGAAAAGTCCGAGAAACGCAATTTTAAGCTCTATATGAAGCGGAATTCCGCCAGTGAAGAGCTGAAGATCATCCAGCTATTCGATGCCCTGGACAGAATGGAGGAGTATGATGAGGAACAATTGTTAACGAAAAACAAAAGTATTCGAAAACAACAACTTTCCAATGCCAAGGCCCATTTATACCGGCAGATCCTGTCAAGTCTCCGCCTTATCCGCAACGAGGATAATATCGATATCCAGTTACACGAGCAGCTGGACCATGCCCGGATACTGTATAATAAAGGGCTTTATATGCAAAGCCTGAAGATGCTGGACCGGATCAAGGAAAACGCAAAGGCTCATAACCAGGTCACTTTCCTGTTGCAGGTCCTCTTTTTCGAAAAGAAGATCGAGGCTCTCCATATTACAAGGTCTATGCAGGACAGAGCCGACCAGCTAACGGGGGAAGTGGAGGCCGTAAACAGTGAACTGCAGCTGATGAGCAGTCTGTCCAATCTTTCGCTCTTATTGTATAGCTGGTATATACGCAATGGCCTTGCCCGCAATGAGCGGGATGAAGCTGCCGTTCAGCAATTCTTCGAACAGCATATTCCCGATGACCTGAGCCGGGTAAACGGGTTCTATGAAAAATTGTATCAATACCAGAGTTTTTGCTGGTATGCCTTTATCCGCCAGGATTATCTGCAATATTACCGGTATACGCAGAAATGGGTGGATCTCTTCGAAAAGGATCCTTTTATGATCGGCATAGAAACCGCGCATTATATAAAGGGGATGCATAATTTGTTGAGCGCGCATTTTGACCTGCTGAATTACCCGAAATTTTCAGAAGTGCTGGAGGATTTTGAGCGTTTTTCGCAATCGGAGGTGGTATTGCACAATCATAATAACCGGATACAGACCTTTGTCTATCTGAATATTTCCAAAATAAACAAACACTTCATCGACGGCACCTTTACGGAAGGACTGTCCCTGGTGCCCTATATCGAGGAGAAGCTGATAGAATACGGACTCTACCTGGACCGGCACCGTATCCTTGTCTTCTATTATAAGATCGCCTGTCTTTATTTCGGCAGCGGAGATTATGAGAATACGATCAACTACCTCAACAAGATCATTAATCTCAAGGTGGACCTCCGTACGGATCTGCAGTGTTATTCCCGGCTGCTCCACCTGATAGCCCATTATGAACTGGGAAATTTTGACCTTTTGGAATACCTCACCAAAGCAGTTTACCGGTTCATGAGCAAAATGGACAGTCTCAGTCTGGTGGAGGAAGAGGTCTTCAGGTTCCTGCGGAAGTCCTTAAAACTGTCTGCGGACCGGATAAAGCCCGAATTCGAAAATCTGCTGGAAAAGCTGAAAAAATATGAGATGGTGCGCTTCGAGACCCGGGCTTTCGCCTATCTGGACATTATTTCCTGGCTGGAAAGCAAAATCCTGAACGTCCCGGTCCAGGATGTGATCCGGAAGAAGTATCTGGAGGGCCGCCGGAGAGGATAAAGGAAGCGCCGGAGGCGCTTCGGCCTGAAAGGCCCATCAGGAGAGCCGGCCGGCATCCCTATGCCGACGGATTTGATTGGCCGTTCAGGCCAATCGCACAAAAAAGCAACAAAAAAGTATAAGGGAGCCGGTAACCCGAAACCCTGTGGAAGAAAAAACCGGGAGGAGAGGTTTTGGTAAAGTGTGTAAGGGGATTATATTCCCCTTGATAAAACATGGTTTATTTCTATTAAATGTGTACCTTTGCCCTCCTTAATTTAGGTTTATTGGCATCAATTTACTGTTATTTTGTGTCTAAATTATTGAATTTCAATAGAGTAGCAAAAGACTAAAAAACCGCATATTGCAATATGGCTATTAAAAAAGAAAATCGTCCCAGAGCCACTTTTTCAAAAATCACGATCGGATTAGCATCCCCCGATTCAATCCTCGAAAGATCTTACGGGGAGGTCCTTAAGCCGGAAACCATCAATTACCGCACGTATAAGCCCGAAAGAGACGGCTTGTTCTGTGAGCGTATTTTCGGTCCGGTAAAGGACTATGAGTGCGCCTGCGGAAAGTATAAACGTATCCGTTACAAGGGTATCGTTTGTGACCGTTGCGGGGTGGAAGTGACAGAGAAAAAAGTTCGCCGGGAACGGATGGGCCACATCAAACTGGTGGTGCCTGTCGTTCACATTTGGTACTTCAAATCTTTACCGAATAAGATTGGGTACTTACTGGGTATGAGTTCTAAGAAAATGGAAAGCATTGTTTACTACGAAAGATATGTAGTAATACAAGGGGGTGTCCGGACCGATAAAGGACAGAATCCCGGGGATCTGCTGACCGAAGAAGAATATCTGGAGATCCTGGATAATCTTCCCAAGGACAATCAGTACCTGCCTGACGAAGATCCGAATAAATTCATCGCCAAAATGGGTGCTGAAGCCGTGCACGCCCAATTGGAAAGGATCGACCTGGACCAATTGTCCTTCGATCTGCGTAATGCCGCTGCGAATGAAACTTCCCAGCAACGTAAGGCAGACGCCCTGAAACGCCTCAGTGTCGTGGAAGCTTTCCGTGATGCGAATTCCCGTATCACCAATCGTCCCGAATGGATGGTGATGCAATATATCCCGGTCATACCACCGGAATTACGTCCACTCGTTCCCCTGGATGGCGGCCGTTTTGCCTCATCGGATCTGAATGACCTGTATCGCCGGGTAATCATCCGTAACAACCGTCTGAAACGTTTGCTGGAAATCAAGGCTCCCGAAGTGATCCTGCGTAATGAAAAACGCATGTTGCAGGAAGCTATCGACTCCCTGTTCGATAATAGCCGTAAATCCAATGCGGTTAAAGCAGAAGGCGGTCGCGCTCTGAAATCCCTCAGTGATGTACTGAAAGGTAAACAAGGCCGTTTCCGTCAGAATCTGTTGGGTAAACGTGTGGATTACTCCGGTCGTTCGGTTATCGTGGTAGGACCTGAACTTAAACTACACGAGTGCGGACTGCCGAAAGATATGGCCGCTGAACTGTTCAAACCTTTTATCATCCGTAAGCTGATCGAAAGAGGTATCGTAAAAACAGTAAAGAGCGCCAGGAAATTAGTTGATAAAAAAGAGGCTATCGTCTGGGATATCCTGGAAAATATATTAAAAGGGCACCCGGTCATGCTGAACCGTGCTCCAACGCTGCACCGGCTTTCCATTCAGGCGTTCCAGCCAAAACTGATCGAAGGAAAGGCTATCCAGCTGCATCCGTTGGTTTGTACGGCTTTCAATGCTGACTTTGATGGTGACCAAATGGCCGTTCACGTTCCATTGAGCAGTGCCGCCGTTCTGGAAGCCCAGTTGCTGATGTTGTCTTCTCATAACATTCTTAACCCGCAGAATGGTACGCCGATCACCCTTCCTTCACAGGACATGGTTCTCGGTCTGTATTATATCACGAAGGGAAAGAAGTCGACCGAAGCTGAAAAAGTAAAGGGAGAAGGAAAAGCTTTCTACAGCGCCGAAGAAGTTATTATCGCTTATAACGAAGGAAAGATCGATCTGCATGCCTTCATCAAGGTGAAAACCAGGGTGAGGAATCCGGATGACACTATCGAGGTGAAATTGCTGGAAACTACAGTAGGCCGCGTATTATTCAACCAGAACGTTCCTATGGAAGTTGGTTTTGTAAACGCTCTGCTGACCAAAAAATCCCTCAGGGAGATCATCGGTAATATCATCAAATGGACCAATATCCCTAAAACGGTAAAGTTCCTGGATGATATCAAACTCTTAGGTTTCCGTATGGCCTTCAGAGGTGGATTATCCTTCAATATCAATGACCTTATCATCCCCGATACCAAGGAACAATTGCTGGTCAATGCCAAGGTGGAAGTAGATGAGGTTTGGGATAACTACAACATGGGTCTGATCACCAATAACGAACGTTACAATCAGATCGTGGATATCTGGTCACGTGTGGATACGCGTATCACCGAGTCCCTCATCGTGGAACTGGCCAATGACAAACAAGGGTTCAATTCCGTTTATATGATGTTGGATTCCGGAGCCCGTGGTAGCAAGCAGCAGATCAAACAGCTTGCCGGTATCAGGGGTCTGATGGCCAAACCAAGAAAATCAGGTTCTACCGGAAGTGAGATCATCGAAAATCCGATCCTCTCCAACTTCAAGGGCGGGCTGAACGTATTGGATTACTTCATCTCCACCCACGGTGCCCGTAAGGGTCTTGCGGATACGGCCCTTAAAACGGCTGATGCCGGTTACCTGACCCGTCGTCTGGTGGATGTGGCCCAGGACGTGGTGATCACCGAAGAAGATTGTGGTACTCTCAGAGGTATTGCCACTTCTGCCCTGAAGGATAATGAAGATGTCGTTGAAGATCTTTATGACAGAATACTCGGCCGCACATCGCTTCACGATGTGTATGATCCGGCAAATGAAGAATTGCTGATCACTGCAGGTGAGCAGATCACTGAAGAAATAGCCAGGCGTATCGAAGAGGCCGGTATCGAAACGGTTGAAATCCGTTCCGTACTGACCTGTGAAAGCAAGAGAGGTGTATGCGTACGCTGTTATGGAAAGAACCTGGCAACTGGTTATACCACACAGAAAGGAGATGCGGTCGGTATCATCGCCGCCCAGTCCATCGGTGAACCGGGAACCCAGCTGACCCTGCGTACCTTCCACGTGGGTGGTGTGGCCGGATCTGCTTCGGTAGAATCCACCATGGTCGCCAAGTTCGAAGGAACCGTTCAGTTCGATGGTTTGCGTACGGTCATTACCGAGAACCAGGAAGGAGAAAAGGTACATATCGTCATCGGCCGTACGGGCGAAGTCCGTATCATGGACGTGAAGAATGACCGTCTCCTGGCTACCAATAACGTGCCTTACGGTGCTACGCTGAATGTAAAAGACGGACAGAAAGTAGCTAAGGGAGATATCCTTTGCACATGGGATCCGTTCAACAACGTCGTTATCTCGGAAATCACGGGTAATGTCAAGTTCGACGCGGTTCTCGAAGGTATCACTTACCGGGACGAGGCTGATGAACAGACCGGTCACCGCGAAAAAGTGGTTATTGAAACAAAAGATAAAACGAAGATCCCGTCCATCAATATCGAAGGACCAAAAGAGATCAAATCGTATAACCTCCCCGTTGGCTCCCATATCGTGATGGAAGAAGGCGATCCGGTTAGAGCCGGACAGGTAATCGTGAAGATCCCCCGCGTCCTGGGTAAACTGAGAGATATCACGGGAGGTCTGCCGCGTGTTACGGAATTGTTCGAAGCACGTAATCCGGGTAATCCAGCCATCGTCAGTGAAATTGACGGGGTGGTAGCTTTCGGGAACATCAAACGTGGTAACCGGGAAATCATCGTGGAAGCAAAAGACGGTGTGGTTAAGAAATACCTCGTTCCGCTGACCCGTCAGATCCTGGCACAGGACGGTGACTTTATCAAGGCCGGCGCCCAGTTGTCGGATGGTCAGGTTGCCCCTGCGGATATCCTGTCTATCAAAGGACCTTTCGCCGTTCAGGAATATGTAGTAAACGAGATACAGGAAGTTTATCGCCTTCAAGGGGTGAAGATCAACGACAAACACGTCGAGGTGATCGTGCGCCAGATGATGCGTAAACTAACCATCGTCGATCCGGGCGATACCCGTTTCCTCGAAGAAGATACGGTTGATAAGTTCGAATTCCTGGATGAAAATGACTGGATCTACGATAAGAAGGTCGTGGTCGATCCGGGCGAATCCGGAAAACTGAAAGCCGGTCAGATCGTAAGTCTCCGGGAAGTAAGGGAAGAGAACTCCATTTTGCGTCGTAATGACAAAAAACTGGCTGAGTTCAGGGATGCGAATGCAGCCACTTCTGCGCCATTGTTGCTCGGTATCACCAAGGCTTCCCTCGGTACGCAAAGCTGGATCTCGGCCGCTTCCTTCCAGGAAACGACGAAGGTGCTGTCTTCTGCGGCCATCCAGGGTAAGACAGATGATATGCTTGGTCTGAAGGAGAATGTGATCACCGGTCATCCGATCCCGGCCGGTACTGGTCTGCGTGATTTCGAGAACATGATCGTAGGTAGCAAGGAAGAATATGAATTGCTGCAGACGACCCGCGAAGCCATGCAATTCGACGAAGAAGAATAATTGAATCAAGTTTATATAAAAGACCGCCGAAAAATTTAACAGTTTAGGCGGTCTTTTTTTTGGAGAATCCCATTAATTTGCAAAAAAGAGTTTGATGAAGCATATTTCCACCATTTTGGCAGTGATCGCCCTGGCCCTCGCCGGCGTTTTATTCTACATGCAATCCAACCAGGCCGGACAGTTGAAAAAGCTCTCGGATAATGAAAGAAAGACATCCGCCAACGGTTTCAAGATCGGTTATTTCGATATGGACACGCTGGAAGCCCATTATGATTTTTTTAAGGAAGCGCAGACGCAGGTGAAGGCTAAAGAGAGTGCCATGAATATGGAACTAAGCAGTCTTGACCGGTCCAACCAGAAAAAAGTGGAAGCCTGGCGTCAGAAAGGGAGCGCTATGACACAGGGTGAGAGCGAGCAGGCACAGCAGGAATACCAGACTATGCAACAAACCTTTCAAAGCAGGAAAACCGCTCTGGAACAGGAGTTATATAAAAACACCGAAGACCTGAAGACCAATATCCGTAAGAAGATCGAAGATTATCTGAAGGAATATAACAAACTAAAAAGTTATTCTTTCATTTTCGCTTATGACCCCAGTTCCTTTATATATAATAAAGATACGCTCTATAATATTACCCCCGATCTGCTGCAAGGGCTGAACGCCGAGTATAAAAAGAAGAATTAATCCGATTGCCGGCAGCCTTTTATAGCTAAAAAATCCGCCGGGGGAAATCAAGGCATTTCCTTATCTTCCATCTCGTAAAATTCTATATTTAACGCTATGGCAGAAACAACCAAAACTTTCAAGCCCTCCCTTGGCTTGCTGGATGGAACTATGATCGTTGCGGGGTCTATGATAGGCTCCGGTATTTTTATCGTCAGTGCAGATATTACCCGCAATGTCGGAAGCGGAGGCTGGCTGGTCTTCGTCTGGCTGATCACCGGGTTTATGACCCTGACGGCAGCTGTGAGTTACGGTGAACTCAGTGCTATGTACCCTAAGGCAGGTGGTCAATACGTTTACCTGAAAGAAGCATACAACCCGCTCACGGGGTTCTTATATGGCTGGAGTTTTTTTGCGGTTATCCAGACGGGTACCATTGCAGCAGTAGGTGTCGCCTTCTCCAAATTTGCCGGTTATTTCTGGCCTTCCCTGGATTTAATTCCGGGAAATGAGTTAGTTCAGATAGGAGGTTACAAAATTTTCCCCGCCCAGCTGCTGGCCATCGTACTTATTATTCTCCTTACGTATATCAATACACGCGGTATTAAATCGGGGAAATGGATACAAACCATTTTTACCGTCACCAAATTAGCCTCTATTTTCGGCCTTATTGTATTTGGTTTCTGGCTGGGAGCGAAGAAAGGTGTCTGGCACGACAATTGGGCCGGCGCCTGGAATATGCAATCGCTTAGCCGGGCCGGCGGGGATGGAAGTCTGGATATTCTGGGTACGCCTATCCTGGGAGCGGCTGTCATTGGCGCTATCGCTGCCTCCATGGTCGGATCGATCTTCTCCAGCGATGCCTGGAACAATGTAACTTTTATAGCAGGGGAGATGAAAAATCCCAAGCGGAATATCGGTCTGAGTCTTTTCTTCGGAACCCTTATCGTTACCGTGATCTATGTTGCCGCCAACCTGATGTACCTCAGTGTCCTTCCGGTCAGCGGGATCGCGTTTGCCAAACAGGACCGGGTAGCGGTGGCTGCGGCCAATGTTATCTTCGGAACCAGCGGCACGTATGTCATCGCCGTGATGATCATGATCTCCACTTTCGGTTGTAACAATGGATTGATCCTTGCCGGAGCGCGGGTATATTATACGATGGCTAACGACGGCCTGTTCTTCAAAAAGGCGGGAACCCTTAACAAAAATGCCGTCCCGGAATGGGCGCTTTGGGCGCAATGTGTAGTTGCCGGAATTTTGTGCCTCAGCGGGAAATACGGGGACCTCCTGGATATGATCTCCTTTGTTGCCGTATTTTTTTATGCGTTGACGGTACTCGGTATCTTTGTGCTGCGCCGGAAACAACCTGGTATAGAAAGGCCTTATAAAGCTTTTGGATATCCGGTTCTCCCTGCCATTTATATCGTGCTGGCCATGGTCTTCTGTATCGCACTGATCATTCAGAAACCTATATATGCCAGCTGGGGCCTGGGTATCGTTCTGGCAGGGATACCTTTATATTATATAGCTTTGTCAAATAAAAAAGCAGCTTAACAGGAAGGAGGCGGCTTTAATAAAGAAAAAAGCAGCTTAATGCTATGATCGATTTTAGTAAATTATTCGAAGGATTTAAGAATATCAAAGCCGGGGTCATCGGGGATATTATGCTGGATACCTATTTGTGGGGACATGTCGAAAGGATCTCTCCCGAAGCGCCGGTGCCGGTCGTAACCCTGGACAAACGGGAATACCGGATCGGAGGCGCCGGAAATGTTGCCCTGAACCTGGCCTCTCTTGGGGCGCAGGTATCCACTTTTTCAATTATCGGAACGGAAGAAGAGGGCAGGATTTTAGAAGACCTGTTGAAAAAAAACCGGATCGATACGGCATATTTACTAAAAAGCGATTCCCGCATTACGACCAATAAAGCCCGGATCATCGGTCGCAATCAGCAAATGATGCGTCTGGATTCTGAAACGACCAAGGATCTTTCCAAAGAGCAGGAGGATCAATTGCTGGCCCAGATAGAACGATTCCTGAATGAAGAAAAACCACAGGTCATTTTATTTGAAGATTATAATAAAGGTGTCCTTACCGAACGGGTGATCCGGGAAACTATCGCCCTTTGTAAAGACCGTCAGGTTATTACAGCTGTCGATCCCAAAAGGAAAAACTTTTTTTCCTATCAGGGAGTAACCATTTTTAAACCCAATCTGAAAGAGGTCAAGGAAGGATTGAACGTGCTCCTGGAAGAACCTCATTTGGCAGCTCTGCAGGAAATTCATGTACAGCTGGGCGGAAAACTACATCATTCCATTTCGTTCATTACCTTGTCGGAAAAAGGAGTGTTTTACCAGGACCCCGGCCAGTCTGCGATTATCCCATCTCATCTCCGCAATATTGCCGATGTATCCGGCGCGGGCGATACCGTGATAGCTGTTGCCTCGCTCGTCTATGCCGCTACCGGCGATACACGGGTGATGGCTGAAATAGCCAATATAGCCGGCGGCCTGGTCTGCGAAGAAGTAGGTACGGTCGCTATCGATAAGGATCTCTTATTGAAGGAATGCGAAGTATTGCTGGGGGAATAAAATTGGAGAGGATAATAAAAACTCAAATAAGAATAATTGCAGAAATCTTCTTCAAGATGGAAACTGGCAATTAATAAATTGCTCTTTTGTCTCCGGGTGACCGCTGACCTGAAAACAGGATTCCGGCTGATGCTCAATAGTAAGCGCTACAGCAGGTATCAAAAAAAGAATGGCGGCCCTGCTAATTATAAAGAGGAAAAAGTCCAGGTTTATTCTATTCGCTACCTCTCCCGGGATTTTATACTTTTTCTCAGGACCTATAGCGGAGATATCCAGATGTTCTACGAAATATTTTTGGAGCAGGTTTACCGGTTACCGCCAGGTTTGATACCCATTTATTTACAACATACTGAACCCGACTCAACCAATCCCGCGACCCTATCTATGACCAATCCCCTGGTTATCGTGGATGCAGGAGCAAATATTGGAATGGCGGCCAAATATTTCTCGCTTGTTTATCCAACGGCCAGGATTTTTTGCATTGAACCCGCCTCTCGTAATTTTAGCGTATTGCAAAAAAACCTGGCAGCAGAACAGGCTGCCGGAAGGGCTTTTTTTCTGGAAGCAGCACTCTATGAAAGGGAGGGAAGTATAGTCCTGGAAGATGCAGGCTGGTCTTTTAACAGCAAGGTTAGAGAACCCGGACTTGAACCCGGACGTGGACCTGACCCCGGCCTTCCCGCTATTCCGGCATTTACCGGTAAAGGGCTTCTCGACCGGTTCGGACTCGATAATGTAGATCTGTTGAAAATGGATATTGAAGGAGCTGAAGAGGGCCTGTTCAAAGGGGATACGTTATGGCTGGATAGAGTATCTGCCATTTTAATAGAGATCCATACGAAGTCAGGAATAGACCTGATCAAAAATAAGCTTACCGGACAAGGATTTTTCTGGTATCCCTGGCAACATTCGGAGTCTGCGGCATCGCTGTTTCTGGCTTCGAAAAAGGAATTGACAGGAAATAGTTAGTTTAGTGATATGAAAAAATATGCTGTAATAGTGGCCGGAGGATCAGGAATACGCATGGGTAATCAGCTACCCAAGCAGTTTTTATTACTTGGCGGCAAACCTGTTTTGTGGCATACCCTGACCGTTTTCCTGGAGTCTTTCGAAGACCTGGAAATCATTCTGGTGCTGCCCACTGAGTATATGGAAACGGGAAAGACGATCCTTTCGGCTACCTCCGCTCCGCATCGTGTTCACCTAACTTCCGGTGGTATAACACGGTTTCATTCCGTAAAAAATGGGCTGGCCCGCATCCCGGATGGAGAAAATTCAATCGTTTTTGTTCATGACGGCGTACGCTGTCTGATTACGAAAAGTCTTATTCATCGATGTTATGAGAAGGCTGTCGCATATGGAAATGCCGTTCCCGCTATCGCTTCTGTGGATTCTATCCGATTGGAAACTCCACAGGGAAATCAATTGATCGACAGGGATAAAATCAGGATCATTCAAACACCGCAAACATTTTACAGTGAGGTGATCAAGAATGCCTTTGAACAGGAATTTCAGGAGTTTTTCACCGACGAAGCCAGTGTGGTGGAAAGGGCCGGGGGAAAGATCAACCTGGTGGAAGGCGAATCCTCGAATATCAAGATCACCAGACCCGTCGATCTCCTGATCGCCGAAAGTATATTGGTAGAGCGAAAAATTCGGCCAAAGGGATGAGTTGCGTAAAGCTTACTCCAGGCTGTTAAGGGAATGTTTACTCTTTAAAAGATTAACCGGAAAAGGTAGATTGTTCATAATTAGATGCGGGTATTGTACCCGGGCCGGTCCGAATTGTTCATTAAAGAAAGCGATCCCGGGAATATCGGATCCTTCGAAACGGAATACCCGGTTGCTGCCGGCATGGTCTTTTATGGCAGCGTCGGTCAATAAATAAAATGCGCCTTTTTCTTTTCCTTCCTCTGTACTTCCTCCCATAATGGAATAAACGAATTTATTATCCCTGAAAACCAGGTACCAGGCCCCGGTTTCTCCGTCAGGCAATTTGGCCAGATAGGTGGCCGCATTTCCCATTTTAAAGGCCGATAAGGCACAGGCTGTAAATGCTTCGTAATTACCGGCTTTTACCCTGGTATGTCTGCTGCCATATTCCGCTCTATACCGCTCAATCACTTCGAGCGGGCTTCCATCCCGGACGATAAGGATGTCCCGCTCTATCGCTTTTTTACACATGCGGGTTGCCAGTCTTTTGTAATCCCGTGCTATCTCTTCTTTGTCTTTTTGTAAGGGGAGAAGATTGTTCAGACGCATGATGATCTTAAGGGGTAAACCGGTAATATTATTTTCGGGTCGACTGGTTTCGGTAAGATCGATGTCCCAATATTTGAATTTTTGCGGAATGGCCCGGAGAAAGGAAGATAAAGAAATACCGGCAGGATGACTACCGAATACTCCCAGGAACGGCAGGTAATAAGGTTGATAGATATAACAGAAACCAAATTTTTTCTTCCAGGGAATTGGCATGACGGCAGCATAGTCATCCAGCACAAGCCCACCCCATTGCCCCGAAGCCATATGATCCAGGTAAAACGACCGGCAATAGATCAGGCCTTCAGGATCCCTTTCCATACAGGCATCCCATTTTACAATATCGATCTCCTGTCTTTGCAAATAACGGATATGGTAAGCAGCGCTCATATCAGAAAGGGATATTCCCGAATACCTTGCGGTAATTGAAATTTTGGATATCGATACTGAAGGATATCTTTTTCCAGAAGGTATTTTGATCAGACAGGGTTTTTAATTGATCGCCGAAATCGCTGCTGTAAACAATCGGCGCATAAACATGCACGCTGTTATGAAGCAGAGATAATTCCAACCCGGCGACATAGAGGAACCTGCTGGTAGGAGCGTTGCTTTTCCAGGCTTCCGAATACGATCCCAGGTCCAGAAATACTTTAATGGGGATCCAGCCGGGAACGATATTGGAAGGTAAGGTACTGGCCAGGTTTAAGGCGCTTACCCAGTTTTCGGATCTTCCTTCCACGAAAGGAAAAAGATTAACTCTTATTTTCAGATCGCCATCCCTGTTCATGATCTGCTGACTGGCAAAACCCGTTTGTTCGTTGCGTCCAACAAAATAATTACTATACGTATAATCATCACTGCCGCCTACTGCCGTAAGTTTAGGGAGAAAGGCGTTGAGATTATAGGCGGAGCCATTGTTACCGATATAACCGAATTTGGCGGCAAAAAAACGAAGATCCATTCCTCCGCCTTCTGCATAATTAAAGAAATAATTACCGGTGAAATTGATCCGGTAGAATTGAGATGCCTGCTGGACCTGCAGCAGTGCCTTGTACGGATAGAGTACGCGGTCATCGGCTACCTGGATGCTTAGTTGATTGAGGTAGCGGAAATTATATTTTCCCGCTGCCGTGGGATACCGGATCGAATCGCTTGTTTTTAAAACATAATTATTAAACGCGTTCTCTCCGATTAAAAAGGTCTTCCATTCGATCCATTTTTCCTGGGTAGATCTTGCTGATTTATTTTTCAGGGTGAAACGAAGCGAGGGGGCAAACTTGTAAAAGCCGGCAAATAATTTTTTCCCGTTGCTGTCTGTCTCCGAGCGGGTGGAGAATCGGGCTGCGCCAATACCCAGCCTTATCTTTTGAAAACGTTCCTCAGGATGCCAGGTATAACTGAGGTCGCCCATTCCGTTCAACTGATGGCTGTTGGTCGCATAAAGGGGAGCAAGAACAAATTGTAAGGCATTTGGGGGCAGATCATAATTATGTATGATCCCACCTATCATGAACTGGTCATACTTGTTATATCCTGCTGCGGGTAAAATATTTATATAATTGAACTTGTCGGTATTTCGGGCTGAGAACAAAATGGCGGGTTTGATCTTCCGGTGGTTATTGAAGGGCGACAGCGGCCCTTTTTTATCCAAAAGAGCAAATTGCCCTTCTAATGAACGTCCGCCGGTCTTTTCCAGGGATCGTTGAAAATCTTCCGGATAGGGATGTTTGAATTGCCAGCGCCGGTAATAGTCCTGCATACAGCTATCAAAAAGGCCGGTTCCCAGGCTGTCCTCCAGTTGTTTCATCCAAAGCCCGGTTTTGGCATAAGCGATCAGGTCATAATTAAAATCCGTAAAATCTTCTGAAGGGGTGGAAATTGGTTGGTCACGTTTTTCTTTGGCCAGGATGTCGATGAAAAGACGGTCCTGGTCTGCGGGTATTTTTCTCAGCAGCCAGTTGTTGCCTGCATTTGCCGGAGTGGGTCCAGGCTGTTTGTATTTTTGTAATTCATACCGGTTATCATAGTAAGTATTTATTCCTTCGTCCATCCAGGGATACCGGCGTTCATTCGTTCCCAGGATTCCATAGAACCAATTATGTCCGACTTCATGTTCGAGGATCAGATCGAGCCCTTTTTCCGATCGCTGGGAAGTAATGCCGGTGAGGGTAGGATATTCCATTCCACCCGGTGCTGCCATATTTACTTCGGCTGCGCTGACAACATTAAAGGGGTATTCGCCAACTAAGGAAGACCGGAACCGAACGGCATCCTTGATGTACTGTGTACTGTTCTTCCAGGGGGAACCGGGACCGGAAGTATAAAAGGCATAAATGTCGATGACTCTCCCAGAAGCCAGTTGAAGGGTATCGTGACCGACCCGGAAGTGTTTATCGGCAAACCAGGCAAAATCATGGACGTTCGTTTGTTTGTACTGAAGCGTTTTTACGGGGGAGTCGGATAGATTTTCCGGAGTTGATTTCGCGGAATGCTGGCCGGAGGAATAGCGGGATGGCTTGCGGGGGGCTTTGGTGGATCTATCGCCTGGGCCCTTGACACTATTCTTTGCAGATCCTTTTCCTGAACCTTTTGGAGAAGGATTTACCGGGATATTCGGGGGGGCGGAAGGATCTCCGGTTTCCTGTCTTCCCGTTCCGTTCTGTAATTCACCGGTCGCGGCTACTATATAGTCTTTGGGTACGGTGATACGAACGTCGAAATTTCCAAATTCTCCGTAAAACTCCCCCTGGTCCAGATAAGGGATGGGATGCCAGCCCTTTTTATCGTAAACGGCAGGTTTGGGATACCACTGCGTGACCTGATAGGTCCTTCCCACATGGCCTCCCCTTGAAAAATTGTAGGGAAGTTGTTCATGGAAAGGAGTGGTGATCGTTATTTGGCCGCCCGGCAACAAGAGATGGGGTAGATTTATTTTAACGATATCGATATACCCGGGGTGATCCTCCATTTTGGCAGGCATTTCATCAACCCTGAAATCCAGGTGATTGATGTATCCTTTTTTTTGTTTGTCCGAAAAATAAAAGTCAGTCCTTCCATTGCCTAATAATTGTTCACCGAATGCCGTTCTTTCGTTCTTAAAGGCATTGGGCCAGAGATGGATCCATATAAAAGACAAGGTATCGGGGGAGTAATTGGTATATTGTATCCTGAGGAAGCCGTCCAGCGTGTGCTCCTTATCGTTTAAGGATACGGTAATGGTATAATCCACCTGCTGCTGCCAGTAGTCTCCCGTCTGCGCATTTACCGGCAACTGCCAGGCAGCACCGACAACCATCCAACTACAAAAAAAAAGTATCCGTCGAATCCTGTGTTTCAAATCCTCTTTGTTTTATTCAGCGATAATGACCCGGTTTAAAGGCCGTCTGACCCCTGATTCAAAAATAACGAATCGCCTTAGTTTATCTTGTGTTTGTTTGTATCCCGGCTGGTTTTATCTTGTTTTATGATCGTCCTTGTATAGGTTTGGGAAGGAGCCGGTTTGGTTCAACAGCTCAAATTGCTGGTCCAGGTTGAGATGGGAACTGTTTTCAAGACTGGCCTTCAGATCTTCCGGATAGGGATGTTTACCTTTCCATTCCCTGTAATAGTCCTTCATCCCCTTTTCAAAGGCGGAACTACCCATGGTTCTTTCCAGCAGGTGTACCCAAACGGCAGTCCTGGCATAGATTACCAGCCCGTATTCCGTTTCCGAGGAGAAACCGGTTGCCGGTGTTTCAACCGGTTGGGTGGCCTTCAACCGGTTGAGCACTTTATAAACGGCATCCAGGAAGTCTTCTGTATCCAGTTTGCGAATTTCTTCCGGGATCATCGACCCCATCATCATATTAAAACGGTATTTCTCCGCTTCATACCGGAATTCATAAAAGGTGTTGAGGCCCTCATCCATCCAGGGATGTTCCCGCTCATTACTTCCCAGGGCCCCATAAAACCAGTTATGACCGACCTCATGGGCGATTACTCCATCGAGTTCTGACTTTCCCGCACCAGGGCTGGTGATCAGGGTGATCATGGGATATTCCATTCCTCCTGAGGAGCTGTTCCCGGGACCTTCCACCGTGCTGACTACAGGGTAGGGATATTCTCCTATCCAATCAGAGTAGTGCCTGACGGCATCTTTAATATAGGAAATGCTATTTTGCCATTTTCTGTTTATTCCGTGACGGTAATAGGAGTATACATCGATGACCTTACCGGAGGGCAGCCCCAGCGTATCATGGTCGGTTATCAGATATTTGTCGGCAAACCAGGCAAAATCATGTACGTTTTCGGCGTGATAGTCCAGGGTTTTGAGGGCATGGCGATCGTGGTGAGCGTGACCGGCGACTCCGGCAGATCCGGCTGGATGCTGTTCCTGCCCCGTGGCCCCTACGGTGTAGGCCGCGGGCAAGGTAATTTGTACATCGAAGGTGCCGAATTCGCTGTAAAATTCCCCCTGATCCAGATAGGGCATCTCATGCCAGCCCTTTCGGTCATAAACAGCCGGTTTGGGATACCATTGGCTGATCATATAGCTCTGGCCCTCATGACCCAAACGAGAAAAATAAGAAGGAATTTTTACAAAAAAGGGAGTAGCAATCGTTATCACTTCACCGGGAAGCAGGTTAAAGGGCAACAGGAGTTTGATGATATCCTTATGCTGAGGATGTTCTTCCGTATCGATCTTTGTGCCATTGACGGTAAATGCCAACCGGTCGATATAACCATTTTCCTTTATTTTCTTAAGTTTATCCTTTCTTTCTTCTATCTGTGTCAGTTGCCGGTAAAGTGCTGTAGTACTGTCTTTATAGGCATTAGGCCAAAGATGAAAAAAAAGATAAGTGAGCGTATCGGGTGAATGGTTGACGTATTCGATCGTTTCGAAACCTTTCAGGGAATGATCTGCGTCGTTCAGCGCTACACGGATAACATAATGGACTTCCTGTTGCCAGTAAGGCTGCTGCGCAACCGGTTTGGCCCGGAGGCCAGCTTTAGGGTCAGTCTGAGCACCAGCCCCAAGGGCTATGGTTAAAGAAAAGAGCAGGATAATTTTCATTTTATATGATGGCCATTATTTTTCCCTCATTACATTCCCTCATTACATTCCCCCATTACATTCTCCCATAACATTCTCATTACTTTCCCTGCCCGCTGAAAATGATCCGCAAGGTATGGAGCATGATCTTCAGGTCAAGACCCAGGGAAACATTTTCTACGTACATCAGGTCATATTGCATGCGTTCCACCATTTCCTCCACATTTTCTGCATAACCAAACTGGATCATTCCCCAGGAAGTGAGCCCTGGTTTAACTTTCAGGAGATAACGGAAATATGGGGAACGATGATGCAGCTGATCCACATAAAACTGACGTTCGGGCCGCGGGCCTACCAGGCTCATTTCGCCTTTCAGGATATTCCAGAGTTGCGGCAGTTCGTCGATTCGCCATTTTCGCATCGTTTTTCCCCAGGGCGTGACCCGTTGATCATTCAGGGAGGAAAGGGCCGGACCGTTCTTCTCGGCATCCACCTGCATGGAACGTATTTTATAAATCTGGAATTTCTTCCCTTTATAACCTATACGTTCCTGCTGGTAAAATATGGGTCCGGGGGAAGTAAGCCTAACCCGTATGGCTGCAAAAAGGATCAGCGGGGAAAGGAACAGGAGGCCAAATATCGAGACCAGCACATCGATCAGGCGTTTGCAATTTTGTTGCCAGTCAGGGATCAATCCGGTATGGATATCGGAAAGAACGGCGCCAAAAACATTGCTGGTCCTGACAGAGCCGGACAGGATATCCAGGGTGCTGGGAATGATCTTTATCTCCACATCCTTATTGCTCAATTGTTCGATGATCTTTTCCACCTCTTCTTTATCCGATCTTTCCAGGGCCACCACCACCATTTCAATATGGTTCCGGTCTATTGCCTTTTCAAGATCTCCGGAAGTACCCAATTGCGGAAGATAGGTGGCGATGCCGTTATGCTGCTGCTTATCATTGCTGATATAGCCGGCATAATGATAGCCGGATGCGCGTAATCCTTCCAAAGACTCTTTATATATTTTCGTAGCTACGGCATTGGAGCCAACCAGCAGGGTATTAAATACTATTTTGCCTTTTTCAACCTGGCTGCGGACGATATTGAGAATGGTCATTCTGCCTGCCAGGGTAAACAGGAACTGGGCGGAAAGAAATATGAAATAGGTTTTATAGAAATAGTGATAGTCTTTCACCGGGTCATTGATGACGATCGCGAAAAATACAGTCGTACAACCGATGATGCTACAGATAAAAGTATTGGTGATCTCATTCAGCCTTGATTTTTTATAAAGAGAAAGATAGGAGCCGGTTAATGAATAAAGTACCAGCCAACCCAGCGGGATAGTGATGCTGCCCAGCCAGAAACGCTGGGTAAGTATGAGGGTATTATTCCTGAAAATTGTTTCGGAAAGCAGGATCCGGCGACTAAAATGAAAGATGAAGGAGGTAAGCAAAGCGGCAAAATAATCGCTGAGAATATACCAAAGGATATGTATGCTGATATTTGCTTTCTTTCTTACCGCCATGATCCGATCAGGAATTGATGGTATTATGTTTTATTTTTTGCAGGATCTGGTGTGCGATATCCATAGCCCGGAATCCATCGACTTCCGATACCAGGGTTGGGGTATTTCCAAGCACCGCGTCACAAAATTTTTCCAATTCCAAGCGGATAGCGTTTACTTCCGGAACGGATGGATTGGATAAAGCGATCGTCTTTTTGCCATTCGGGGTATCGATATCGAAGGAAAAAACATCCAGATCCTGGGGAGTTTTTAATTTAATGATCTCGGTTTTTTTATTGAGGAAATCGATACCTATATAGGCATCTTTCTGGAAGAGACGCATTTTCCGCATTTTTTTCATGGAAATACGGCTCGAGGTGAGGTTGGCTACACACCCGTTATTAAATTCGATACGCACGCTGGCAATATCAGGGGTATCGGTCATTACCGCGACCCCGCTGGCCGATATATTTTTTACTTCGCTTTTTACCAGGCTCAGAATAATATCGATATCATGGATCATAAGGTCGAGAATGACGCTGACCTCGGTACCTCTTGGATTAAATTGGGCCAGGCGATGGACCTCGATAAACAGCGGATTAAGCTGGGTGCCTTGTATAGCAAGATAGGCCGGATTGAACCGTTCCACATGACCCACCTGTAATTTGACATTCGATTCTTTTACCAGTTTGACCAGCTCCCTGGCTTCTTCCATGGTATTTGCCAAAGGTTTTTCCACAAATACATGTTTACCCTTACGGATTGCTTTTTCACAGAGGGAGAAATGGAAAGGAGTGGGGGCGATAATATCCACCATATCACAGGCGTCCATCAGCAGCTCCGGGTCCTCGAACCTGGGTATCTGGTATTTTTCGGAGACTTCGCGGGCTATTGCATCATTCGGGTCGTAAAAGCCGGCCAATTCCACTTTTTTTATCTCTTTCCAATTATTCAGATGAAATTTTCCAAGATGGCCCACTCCAAAAACACCAACTTTAAGCATTTATTATTTTTTTATGGGCCAAATATAGGTAAAACCAGCAGCCTATCCCTTTGTGGGCGAAACTATACGGCTCCATAAACAATTTAAAAGCTCTGTACCCTTTTGCCAGGAATTATTTCACCGAAGAGAGGTTTCAGATACTTGATAAGATTGGTAAAGGTGAATGGAATGTCCCGGGCAGGGAAAAGCTTGGTTTTTACAAACTGGCTTATTGTGAACAGGAACACCGGGATATAGATGAGTATGGTGAAATAAAAATAGAGTTCGTAAACTTTCAAAAAATAGGTCCGCAGGGAAAAGGTTTCTATTTTCTCGGAACCCAGGAAAAGTTTGAAAAGACCTTTGACAAGGGGAGACAGAAAAGGGAGCTTACCCCAGTTGGAATACCGCACATCTTCATACCGGTATTTCAGATCATAACCAGGAGGAACCTGTTTGGAGTAATAAGACCAGTCGCCTTTTACATCGGCGAAGCTGGCTAATTTTCCATCTGGCCGGACAAAATGAGCATTAAAGGTCGGATCCAAAACTACCCAGTCTTTACCGGTCTTTACTTCTACTATATTATGTGCGGCAAAAACTCCGTCTGCCTTCATTTGAGCTATCCGGATGGGAAATTGATAGGTTTGCAGAATCCTGGCCAGCACCTGTGAGTAACTGCCGCAGGCACCCCGGGTCGTCATCAGATCTACGGCTGTGGAATGGAAAAAATCAGCTTGAGGACCCAACGGTGCTGCTCCATACTGAAAAGTGGAAGCCCGGTCGGTCATCAGGTAATTACATTCCTTCATTGCCTTGATCACAATCGAATCCTGCGTGTCATTGGCATCTAATTGGCGGTTGATCGTGTTTTTTATGGAAAGGAACAGCCCATTTTCATAGGTGGATTCCATTTTAAAATAAAAAATGGATGCCAGCAGAAAACCATTTAAAAACATCAGGAAATATAGATTCCTGAATGGCTTCTTAAATACGGTCACTATTTTTTTAATCGACATAAAATCTTTTACAATGTTTAATGTTCTGTAAAAGAGCCTGCTACAGATTAAAAGTACAACCTATTTTTAAATTACACAAAAAAAGAGGTTGTCATATTATTTTTATCTTACAATTATTGTAGTACAAAAACAATACCGTATATTCCTTTTACCTCAGACTCTTAAAACAGTAGGACCTGGTGAACTGGCTAACATAAAAAGATCGTGCCAGAATTACTAAAGTCCAACCGATGCCTATAACGCAAAAAAAATCTTACTGTTATGTGTAAGGGAAATATAGTTTATTTACATATATCCCCCTTTGATCATATTCCCTTTTAAAAACAGGTAAATGGTTCTACTTATATTAGTGATAAGTATTTATAAGTGAGGAATTTATAAGGTATTAGTTTCCTGGACAGGTAATCCATTACCCAGCCGGAATTCTTATAAAAAAAACGACAAATTTTAATGCAGGGTTAATATCCTCCGGATACTATTTTGGATACAGCTCCCGATACAAATTCGGGTACAGATCTGATATTAATCCTGATACCGGGTTTATTTCACCCGGTACGTACGCAGGTCCGGTCCGATACCCGTTAGTTCCAGGGATTTCCAGCCTGCGGGCAGGCTGGTTTTCAGCTGTATTATTCCCGAAGGAGTGATCTCCAGTCCTCCGAAACCATTCAGCATGGCCTGTAACATGCCTCCTGCACCTGTGGCGAAGTAGGGGTTGTTACCGGTCGCCGTTTCTGCCAGAACGCCAAAGGGCGGTCTCAGATTCGCCGTATAACCTGTTTGGAAAGCCTGGTAAGCCTTGTCCGGCAATCCCAGCCTGGAGTAGAGGATAGAGAATATCGCATGGGTCATCGCCGGGCCTTCACCAACTCTTGGCTGGTAATATTCCAGGTCTTTCCGGATGGCGGCAGGGTTGGTTATTTCTTTTAAAGGATAGGCCAGCAAATTGACGTCAGCCTGTTTGATCTTTTCTCCCTGATAGGAGGCATGTTCGCGGGTAATCCCGTTCTCAAAATGCAAAATGGGGATATTATTCCGCACGGTTATCCAGTCCGGATCGGGAGTTAATCCCAATAGCCGGGCGGCTTCGGTGGCATATAACAAATTGGCGCGGGCGGCCGCATTGGTAAACGCATTGTTATCCACGTTCTCTGCCCATTCATCCGCTGCCACTACATTTGTGATATCATAATGGCCCGGACCGTTTCTTTCCACCCGGCTTGCCCAAAAATCTGCCGTCTCCTTAAGGAGAGGATACCCCTTTTCTTTTAACCAGGTCTTGTCCTGCGTTACACAATAATAACTCCAGGCGGCGATGGCAATATCGGCTGTTATATGGTGTTCAAAAGGCCCGCTGAGCGCCCAGACGGGAGTCTCTTCATTACCGCTGGCTGCGCTTTCCCAGGGGAACATCGCTCCTTTATAACCATGGGCATAAGCATTGCTGCGGGCTTCGGGCAAACGCCGGAATCGGTATTCCATCAGGGAGGCTGCGATCTTTGGCTGTAACAGGAGCAGGGCGGGGAACATCCAGATCTCGGTGTCCCAGAAAGAGTGACCATTATAACCCAAGCCGCTCAAACCCATCGGCGAAAGACCGTAGGAAGTTCCCTGCCGGGCGAAAGAATAAAGATGATAAAGCATGGAGTGAATATCCCGTTGGCTGGTTTCATCTCCCTCTACCCGGATATCACTCTTCCACAGGTCATCCCAGGCAAGCTCATGAAAGGCCGAAAGCCGGCGCGTTCCCTCCAGGGTGGCGAAAAGGGTGAGCCGTTCGGCTTCATTAAGCGGATCCTCATTTTGTGCCGAAGTAATAGCGGATCCCACAATGGAAAAGTGATAGGTCGTCCCTGCTGTCAGTTTCTTCCTGAATTTTAGCAGATGCATATTGTTGTCCCACATTTCATGAATGACCGCCGGCTCGGATCCGTGTGGTTCATCGAAAAGAAAACTATTGGAGGCCGCCATCAACAGTTTACCGGTAGGGCTCCTGGCCGTAGAAGTAAGCAGGGAAATTTTGACATGGGGTCTGTCGATCTCGTTGTAATAGTTCTGAACATCTTTCAGCATATCCGGCGCTTCCATGACACTTGCCGGAGTGATATCGATATCTTTTTTGGCCGTTATGGATATTTCTACCAGGGCCGTATAGGGCAAATGCCGGAGTGCGTACCAGGTATAACTGACGGAGGCTTTATCCGCAACATCAAAACGGGTGGTCAGTTTGCCATGCCGCATATCCAATTCCTGCTGCATATGTGAGCCGGAAGAAAAATGTTCGATCCTTTCGCCGTCGATTTCCAGGTAACCATTTACAAAGTTGAAGGTCTTCAGGATATTACTTACCCGCCCGCGGCCATACAAATCGAAGGCGCCGTTCAATACGATATCTTTTGCCCGGAACGGATCGGTGGAAGATACGATCCCCAGCATGCCATTGGCAACCGTGACTCCATAATAGGGAGATGCCGGATCGATCGCCTCTGTCCGGATGATCCAGGGATCGATGGATGGAGTGCTGGCTGGTGTGGCCGTCATGGTTTGGGCAAAAGCCTGTGAAAAATGAATCTGCACGATTGCCAGCATCAGGCAGCCTTTTCCAAGACGGATAACCAGGGGAAGCATTGTTTGTCGCATCATGGTATTACCTGTTTTTCTGGTAGTTAGGGGCTAATTTACACATTATTGTTTATTTTCGGTGTCGTTGAAAAATGTGAAGTATTGATGATTGGTATTAAAAAATGTGAAGTATTAACGATTGGCCTTAATTGAGTACTCTTATGAACAGAAGATGGTTAGCAGGAATTTTTGCCTTTGTATTGTTTGCAGGGTTTGCCGGTATCTATTTTTTAATTCCCGGGAATCTGGTCATAGCCAGGGTCGAAGGGGTTCGCTGTAACCCTTCGGCTGCATTCAGGACGATCAGTGAAGATAAGAACTGGAATAAATGGTGGCCTCCGCAGGATCGCGGGGAGGATTCATTCCTGATCACCGGTAAGTTCTATCACCAGGTCGGGCTCTCCTTTATTAAAGGAGACCTCCGGATAGTCAGCAAATTAACGGTCCTGCCTGGTGGGGGAATCGATTCGACCCTTCTGCAATGGCAATGCAATTTCCCATCCGGTCTTAACCCGGTGACCAGGATTGTCAGGTACCGGGAAGCGGTCAGGATACGGGATCATATGGCTGTAACCCTGGCAAACCTGCGGACCTTTTTAGAAAAGAAAGAAAATGTATACGGGATCGATATCAAGGAGGCCATGTCCAGGGATTCCACCCTTGTGGCCACCTATCTGCTTACTCCTTCCTATCCTTCCACCGCTGAGATCTACGAACGTATTGCCGCTATCAGGACCTATATTGCCGGCCAGGGTGCCAAAGAGATCAATCATCCTATGATGAACCCCGTTCAAAAAAAGGATGGTTCCTTTGAGACCACTATCGCTATTCCTACGAATAAAGAATTGAAAAAGAACGGCTCCCTGCTTCCGCAGCGGTATGTGCCCTGGAAAATTATGGTTGGGGAGATAAGGGGCGGGCCCTGGCAGGCAAATAAAGCTCTGGAACAATTACAGCAATATGTTTCCGATTATCAGCAATCGGCCATGGGAACCTCCTTTCAATCCCTGGTCACCGAAAGGAATCAGGAGCCGGATACCACCCGATGGATCACCAGGGTGGTGCAGGCGGTTCCTTAATTTTTGACGGGCTGTGTAAATTGTTTACGGTCAAAAGAGAGTACCATCGTGCTGTCATTGTTACGCACCAGGATATATGCTTCCTTTTTACTTTGATCTCCGTTGTCCTTTCCGGCTATACCGATCTTTTTGATATGGCGCGTCTGACCTTTGAGGACCACCCCGTTGAGGGTTTCTGCGCTGAAGGAATTGTGACCTTTATTCAGCAGGATCGTTCCGTAATCCGCGTCGTAACGGCCCATCTGGATATTATTCTCATAGAAGTTACCGACCAGGAACAGATCCGGGAGGCTATCCCCATTGGCATCTACCACTACGGCATCCCGGTAGGGCGATAATTGCGCTTCCCAGGGCATGGCCTCTACCTTAAAATCCAGGTTTCCCTGGTTGACCAGGATCGCGTTGGAAAAATAATCGGCGCTAAGCGTATCGGCTTTTTGAAGTTTCTCTGCTGAAAACAGATCGTTCATGGTAGCCCTGGCGAAATCCTCGGCATACAGAAAACTTTTTTTCATACCGGGGATCTGCTTTTCCAGTTCCTCTTTATTGGCAAAGGGTATCTCCTTCCCATTCAGGTAATAAGTGAGGATCTGTTCTTTTTTCCCATTCCCATCAAAATCATAGACATACATCCGGACCGGTTCTTTTACCGATGCCTTAAGACGGCTGTTCAGCCCCAGGTTTCCTGCGACCAGATCGATGTCCCCATCGTTATCGATGTCGACGGGCAGTATAAAATTCCACCACCCTTTTTTATCCGTCAGAATCTTTTTGGTAAAGACGCCTTTATGATTCAGGAAGGCTATGATCCCGCCCCATTCCAGGGAGAGGATCAGGTCTTTTTGCCCGTCCTTATCCAGATCGAACCAAAGGGCCCGGGTGACAAAACCGATAGTGGAAAGGTCTTTGGCCAGTTTGTCCGTCACATCGGTAAATTTCCCGCTGCCATCATTCCGGAGAAGATAGGAATGAGGGATCTCCCCGTAATTGAAAGGCACCGATCTTCCGCCTATAAAAAGGTCGACGGATCCATCACCGTTAAAATCTGCAGGGGCCACGCAGGAGGCATTGACATACAAACTGTCGAATGCCTGAGGGAATCTTTTCAGCTGTCCTTTACCGTCATTCAGATACACCCTCGGTGAAAGAAAAGGGTCAGGGCCATAATATTCATTTCCTCCGCTGGCTACTACCAGATCCTCGTTTCCATCCCCGTTCACGTCCGCCCAACAGGCATCGACATCTTCGTAAGTACTGTCTTTGTCCAGATCCGGTTGCGGCATTAGGGTGAACTTTCCTGAGCCGCTTTGCAGAAACAGTGATTTTTTCTTCCATTTCGAACCCCCGATGAATACATCTTCGTTCCCGTCCCTGTTCATATCTCCGATGGCCAGGGCCGGCCCTTCTGTAGACAGCATATGGGGCAGGAGTGGTTCGCGGTCGAATTCATGAAAATCATTTTCTTCGTGTTTGTGCAACAGTCCGCTGGTCCTGGTTATATCTTTGAGGGGCGTGGCCGGATTTTTCCAAAAAGCAGCCAGCAGGGAATAGTCAAATTTTGGGAGCCCTTTCTCATAAACCAATTTTAAAAGGCTGTCCTTATCTGTTAGCTTTACTTTTTGAAAGGTATTGTCCGGCCAGACCAGGAAAAGGGAATCCACCCGGGTCTGATCAAGGCCGATATGCATGGGGGTCTCCATACTGCTGAGAAAACCCCTGACCGGGTACTTTTCATAAGTGCGGATGCCACCGCCGGCAAAAAGGATCAGTTTGGCACCCAAAGCGTTGATGTTTTTTTCCGGACCTTTTAAAAGAATATCGACACTGCGTTTTTTTTGACGGTCATTACAGGTATTCCGGTAAATTAGGGCTGCGTCGTCTATATTATTGACCACAAGATCCAGGTCGCCATCACCATCGAGATCGGCATAAATGGCCCCGTTCGAATAAGTAGGCCGGGACCCGGCGATCTGCTGCTCCAGATCCTCAAAGTGCATTTGTCCGGCATTCCTGAAGAATTTACTGGGCAGTTTTATTTCCGGAAATTTTTTAATGAGATCCAGGTCTTTGGTATCCTGACTTTTGTCCTGCATTTTCTCCTGCAATTCCATATTGGAGATGAAATGGATATAGTCGATATCATTCAACCGTTTGGGTATGCCATTCGTAATAAAAAGGTCTTTTAATCCGTCATTATCGAAATCCACCCACAACGGAGACCAGGACCAATCCGTAGCAGCGATCCCGGCGTATAACCCTATCTCACTGAACTGCCCGTTGCGCCGGTTCAATTGCAGGTTATTCCGGGTATATTGATAGTTGTATCCAAAAGCGAGCTTCATGAAAAAATTATCCCAGGAGTCTTCCCCTTCGGACCGCTTCAGAATATAGGGGTCGGACGGCAGCATATCCATCGATATGATCTCCGGGTATCCGTCATTATTGGCGTCAGCCACATCTACGCCCATGGAGAACCGGCTGGTATGCATGATCCGGTCCTGCATTTCATCCGTGAACCGGCCATCGTGCCGGTTGATATAGAGATAGTCGTTTTCGTGAAAATCATTGCTGACATAGATGTCAGGGTAGCCATCCAGGTCGATGTCCGAAACGGTGATGCCTAATCCAAAACCGATGACGGAGCTATGGATGCCGGACTCTTTGGTCACATCGGTAAAGCGCCCCGTTCCTTCGTTTCGAAAAAGCCGGTCACCGGAATAAGGGCTGAAGGTGGCCAGTTTTTCCTGGCGGCGTCCATAGGTTCCATTCTGGTGTACAGTATGGTTAAGCAGGTACATGTCGAGATCTCCGTCACCGTCATAATCAAAAAAAACGGCCTGCGTACTGAATCCGGAAAAATCAAGACCATAATCTTTGGCTTTATCCAGATAGGTGGGAATGCCATTTTTATCTATTCCCTGGCAGACCAGTAACTGATTGTGCCCGGAAGGTACCCCATCCAGTTTGCTTACCTTACATATATAGATGTCCAGCAGTCCGTCATTGTTAATATCCACTATGGAAACTCCTGTCGACCAGGTACTGTCCTCCGGTATACCGGCCGCTTCGGTCACATCTTTAAAATGAAGATCGCCGGTATTTAGATAAAGTCTGTTAGCTCCCTGGTTAGCGGCGAAAAACAGATCTGTTCGCCCGTCATTGTTAAAATCCCCGGCACCCACCCCTCCTCCATTATAATAATACATGTAGTCGAATACATTAAATGCACGGGTTGGGTGAAGGGTATTACTGAAATCCAATCCCGTTCTCGTGTGGTCAAGTACTTCGAATACCGGACTGTCCACCTGAGCGACATTACGGGAACGGCAGCCAGATAAAAGGCTCAGCATCCCCAATCCAACCAGACAGATAAAGTTCCGGGCAATTTGAATCATGACGGCATTATTTGTTCGGGATTATTATCACCCTGAAATTACAAGCTTCAGGCTGTAAGTTCTATTATTTATTCTTATCCGGCAACGCAGAGCCTGCTCCCGGCGATTTATTACCTTTCCCGGAATCCCCTGCGGGGCTGGTGGATTTAGCAGAAAGGGCCAGTAAGACCGGGTATTCATCGTTCTGAAGGATCAATATATAGTCCCTGTCTTTTCCTGGAATTTTAACGATATCCCTGATCTGCCCACGCAGATCCAGACCCGAAAGGTTATGGCTCATCATAGTGAATTCCCCTTTGCCATCGTTCAGCCATACCTGCCCGTCCCCGGCGTCCAGTCTTCCGAACTGGGGCAGGAAACCAAATTCATTGCCTCCCATAACAAGGTCCGTATAACCATCATGGTTGACATCAACGGGAAGGATGGCATTTACAGAAGAAAGCTGGGCCAGAACGGGTAAGGGGCGAATGGAAAAATGGCCGTTACCTTCATTAAGGGCCACAATGGACCTGGGGTAATTAAATATCCTGACCCGGGAGCTGTCCAGCAGGGCAGGGGGAAATAATTCCTGTATGGATTTTTTGGCAAAGGAACCATGTTTGAGGTTCTGCTTTTTGAGGGAAGGGATCTGGGCTTCCAGATCGTGTTTCAGAAATACGGGCATATCCTTGCCGGCTACGCTGCGGGTCATGACCTTGTCTATGATATTATTCTGATCGAAATCGTTAAGCCAGAGTTTGACCGGATGTAAAGAGTCCGGGCGGAGGTAAAAATTTTCCCCGATATTTCCCAGGATAAGGTCGGCCCGGCCATCTCCGTTGACATCGGCCGCAACAACGGTCTGCCACCAGCCGGAGAGATTGTCCAGATTTGTCCGGATCTCTTCGAACCGATCCCCCCGGAAAGAAAAAATGCGGGGGGCCATCCATTCCCCGGTGATGATCAGTTCCTTTTCCTGATCTCCCGTAATATCCGCCCATACTGCCCCGGTGACCATACCTATACCTGCTATATCCGGGTTTTTTGTCCTGGCGATATCCGTGAAATGTCCCTTGCCATCATTGACGAACAGGTAACTGGCCGGGGTAGAGCCATATTCCCGCGGAACGCTCCTGCCTCCGATAAAAAGATCCGCATAGCCGTCCCGGTTAAAATCGGCCGTTACGGCAATGGCAGTATTCATTCCATGGGTATTGTTGGGAAAGGCATCCGGATCCAGCGTGAAATTGCCTTTTCCATCATTTTTGAAAAGACGGAATTGCATCTGACGACTATCCGGAGGGTTATTATTTCCGCCGGGCCCTATGAAGAGGTCGAGATCCCCATCCTGATCCGCATCGAAGAATAATACCGCTTCATCTTCAAAATCTTTATATAATTCAAGACCCGGCTGCGGTTTTTTCGTAAAGCCGCCGGAGGGAGTTTGCAAATAGATCTGTCCCGAATGGCCGGCTGTGCCACCGATAAAAATATCGGCAAGCCCATCTCCGTTCACATCTCCCACCGCCGCCTTGGGCCCTTCGCGGGAAAGCATTTTGGGCAGGTTACGTTCATAGTGGAAATCTACATAGTCATCTTCCTCCTGTTTGTCAAAATTGTTCTTTACGGGTTGAAGGAGGACTGCTGAGGAGAGGGGTGAATTGACGGAGCCGTTTGCCCCGGAAGGATCGGGCCTGGAATGATTTTCAGCAGGAACAAGGTTGTTCTTTCCCGTTTCTTCGGTAATGATGTGGACCTGGTTGATCCCGGGATGATCGATCTTTGTAAAAGACCGGTCCGGCCAGGTAATGATCATGGAATCCACTGCGGTGATCCCTCCCAGACCCAGGATCTGCTTGTAATCAACAGAAGACTGAAAACCCCTGCTGGGAACGACCTCACGGTAAAAGACCCGGTTGCCCTTATATAGTTTGATCTTGCTGCCGATGGCAAAGGTATTCTGGCCCTTTCCTTTTAACAGAACGCCTATGTAATTATTTTTATTGATGGAACGGGCATTGTTCTTGTAAATGAAGGCAGGTCCGTTCTCGTTATTCACTACCAGATCGAGTGCGCCATCATTGTCCAGGTCCCCATAGGCAGCTCCGTTGGAAAAGGAACGCTGCGTAAATCCCCAGGCAGGGCCCTCATCGGAAAACCGGAGATTGCCCATGTTCCGGTAGGCTTTATGCAGCATGGGGTTGACAGGTATTTTTTCCAGGATATGTTCAATCCCATCCTTTTTGCCGGTCAGGACCATTTTCTGGATGATATCGTCGGCAAAAAAGTCCATAAAATCCAGGTTAGTAACATCCTTGTTTACGCCGTTGCAGACATAGATATCATTATACCCGTCATTGTCCATGTCGAATAACAAGGCGCCCCATGACCAGTCAGTGGCCGAGACACCGCTGTAATTGGCGATATCCATGAAGGTTCCATTGCCCTTGTTCAGTTGCAGACAGTTCTTCATGTATTGATGAAAAAATCCCGCTTTTTCCTTGGCCGAATACAAATCGATATTATCGAAAGCACCCAGGGTCTTGAGACGGTAGTCGTCATCCGGGAGCATATCGGTGGTAAATATTTCGGGGGATCCGTCATTATTGATATCTGCGATATCTGCACCCATGGAGGAGAAACTGGTATGTCCCATGCGTTCGACCAATTCGTCCTTAAAGGTGCCGTTCTTTTGATTAATATACAGATAGTCTCGCTCATAGGAGTCGTTAGAAACAAAAACATCGGGCCAGCCGTCATCGTTGAAATCGCCTACCGATACTCCCAAACCGAAACTGATAAGGCTTCCATGAATGCCTGCTTCCCTGGTCACTTCTGTAAAATGTCCATTATCGTTGCGAAAAAGATGATCTCCTCCTCCCTTTAGAAAATCGGCTACCGGCCATTGGGCATCGGGAAGATCCCGGCGGTTAGAGTTGTTCAGCGTATTGACGGGGATCGGGCTGTTGTTGATCATAAAACAGTCAAGATCGCCGTCGTTATCATAATCGAAAAAAGAAACCTGCGTCGTATAGGCCGATATATCCAAACCATATTTAGCGGCGGATTCGGTAAAACTCAGGTCATGATTATTGATGTATAGTTTGTTTCGCCGGTTACCATTGCTCATGTGACCGGAGTTGCAGATATAGATATCGAGCCATCCGTCATTATTGATGTCCACCAGCACGACTCCGGTGCTCCACATACTGTCCTGCCGGAACCCACTCTTTGCGGTGATGTCGTCGAATTTGAAGCCGCCTTTGTTGAGGTATATTTTATTATCACCCATATTGGAGGTGAGGACCACATCGGCCAGACCGTCATTGTTAAGATCACCGATAGCCACGCCGCCTCCGTTATAAAAATTCCGGAAAAGGAAACTGTTCTCCAGTTTGCCATCCTTCACGCCATTCTCGAATTGGATACCGGTATTTTCCATTAATTCGAACAGGGTCTTGTTATGCTCCTGTCTGCAAGCTAAAAGACCGAAAAAAAAGGCAATGGATAAGTATTGATAAAAGGACCTCATCGTTTTATTGGATACAAGGTTTTCGTTAGAAAAATCCGGGTACTTTCCCGCACCCCTATAAAAGAACTAAGGCCATTAAAAAATGGCCTTAGTAAATATATTATTTTCTATCCGGTTGGAATACTAATTATTAGAGAATGTACTACTAATTATAACCGGGGTTTTGTATCAGGTTCGGGTTAGCTGCAAGCGCCTGGGTAGGAATAGGGAACACCAGGTATTTATCGGTGCTGGCCGTCTTGTAAGCCCAGGCATTCTTGAATACGCCGAAACGGATCAGATCCGTTCTGCGGACGCTCTCCCAGTACAATTCACGTCCTCTTTCTGCCAGCAATGTGCCGGGATCGTATACATTGCCGGTATTGACCAGGGTCATGGAAACAAGTGGCGTTGTGCCTCTTTTTGCTCTTAACTGGTTGACGAGGGCCAGGGCACCTGCATTGTCTGCAGCTGCGGAACGCATTTTGGCTTCTGCAACCATCAACAGTACATCTGCGGTTCGGAAGATGACGCACCAGTTACCTGCAGTAGAATAATTGGACCCACCATTGGAATAATCAGGAGGATATTTCGCGATCCGAATACCGGTAAGCTCAAGATTTGGCCCTGTCTCTTTGAGATCAGGAGAAATAGTGGGATCAAAAATCAGCAGGTTATTTTTCCTGTCCAAATATTTTTCCCCTTTTTCATTGTATTGCTGCCCAATCATCAGGCCTGGTCTGACTCCGGAAATTTCCGTCGCTCCTTTATAAATTCTTCCCCCAATCCTGGGATCCAACAAAGTATCGGTTGGTGTATGGGTTGCCGGAGAATTTACTCCGAAAGAGTTATAAAATTCAGCCACGGTGGAAAAACCATTCCACCCACCCTGTGAGCCAAGTTTGGATTGATATTGGTTGTAATGGAGAGTCGCCCACCACCTATTGTGAATACCCGTATTATTAGTTGAAACGCCTGAGGTATTTGGTGAGGCAAAAATGATCTCTTTGGAAGTGTCATTTGTCGGGCTGAAATTATCAAAATAATTTTTGCTGTAGGAATATTTCCCATTACCAAGGATCGTATTTCCCAGGGTTATAACCTGCTGCATGTCTGCATCGTCGAAAGTGGGGGCACTTCTGTGTAAAAAAGCACCCTTGTTCAGATAACATTTCATCAGCAGTAATCTGACTGCATCCGGATTTGCCTGGGTTACCGGGTTATCGGCTACCTGGGGCAAAATAGTGGTCAGTTCACTAATGATAAAATTGATGGCTGAATCCCCTCTCATGACAATCGGAGCTTTTAATAAGTTGTCTCCCGGGTTACGGAAGGGAAACTGGCCATATAGATCCAATAATTGGTAAAGAGAGAGGGCGCGTATGAATCTGGCCTCAGCGGCCTGTTCAGTGGTTGCCTTAAAATCCGGTAACATTACATTCGTGGCGTCGAATTGAATTTTATTAAGGGTATTAAACTGCGCCAGAATGATATCTACCCCATCCGTGTTCCAGTTATGCTGATGAAGAGCCCGCCATTTCCCGTTATCATCCCAGTCACCGCTACGTGTAGGAACAAGACATTCATCCGAAGTAACCTCTTCCAGGGCGAAGATATTGCCAAGATCGGAGTAGGGGAGACCCACATCGTTGTAAGCGTTCTGCAATACGAAGGCTGCCCCCAAGGCATCCGCAGTTTGTTTGCTGGTTAAAGAGCTTTGCAGATTCTGATCCAGTTTGGTACAACTTATTGTTGTAGCTGTTGCGAAAAAGACTGCGAGCAACTTTATATGATTATAAGTGTTCATGATTCTTAAATTTTATCTTTTTTTATAATCCAAAATTTACACCAAAAGAAATAATTCTTGGGGTGGGATACGGTATATACTCCATATTCCTGGAAGGATAGTTATTGTTATTCTTGTCCACATTCACTTCCGGATCAAAACCTGAGAATTTGGTGATAGCCAGCAGATTAGTACCACTTACAAAAGCACTGACATTCTTAAGATACTGTCCGACATCGCCAAACCGGTAAGCAAAAGTCAGATTCCTTAATTTTAGAAAATTCCCGCTTTCCAGGTACCGGCTTGAAGCAGCGACACCGTTATTCAGAGATTCCTTAGTATTCAGCCCTTCGCGGTCAATGTTCTTTCCGTTACTGATATTGCTGATATTTGTGATGGTGTTATGCGTATTGTTATAGATCAGATATCCGCTTGCTCCGCTCGCGTTCAGCGTCAGTGATAGTTTCTTATAAGTTAAAGTAGTGTTGAATCCAAATAAGTAATGTGGATTTGGATCTCCTGCAAAGCTGGCCGTGTCATCAATTAGATTTTGCCCGTTTTGATCATAGCCCTTGAATTTCTTTAAATAATATTCGTTAACGGGTTGGTTATTCGTAATAATTTGGGCAAATGCTCCGGAAACGCCTTGTCCACTAACTGCAGCTGTTGGAATAGGTGCCTGGTTGAATTCTGTCAACTTGTTCTTATTATAGGCAATATTAAAGCCGGCATCCCACGAGAATGATTTTTGTTGAACGATGTTCGCTCCAATGGAAAATTCAACTCCCGTATTGATCAGGTGTGCGGGCAGATTAATAAAGAAAATAGACGCTGGGGCTGGTTGAATGGATGTGCTCTGGAACAGCAGGTCGGTCGTGTTCTTGCGGTAATAATCGATAGAACCGTAGATTCTGTTCTTCAGGAGAGAATAATCCAGGCCTATATTAATGGAAGTCGTTTTTTCCCATTTCAGATCGGGGTTGGCCACATTGCTTTGTCCGATTTGATTATAAGCAGTGGAAGTGAATTGCTCAAGAGATGCGCCGGAAGGGAATTCCTGGTTCCCTGTAATGCCCCAGGATGCCCGTAGTCCCAAATTGGAGAAAAGGTTGCTGTTCTTCATGAAATCTTCATTACTGAGAACCCACCTGGCCCCAACGGAAGGGAAATAACCATATCTGTTGTTCGAACCGAATTTATTGGAACCATCCGCTCTGATCGTAGCCGTTAAATAATACTTATCCGATAAATTAAAATTCACCCGGCCAAAATACGATTGGATCTCGGTGGTTGGGTCAATTGTTGGAGTTAAAGGATAAAATGTTTTCGCGTTTTGAAAAAAGCTGGTATAAAGAATGGGGATCCGGGTTGTCTGATTCAGGTTAGTGTTAAACTGGGCTGCAGCAGCGGTTGTATTGGAAAAATCGGTCTTCCAATATTCATACCCTGCAACTGCATCGAATAATAGGTGTTCGGTCAGACTGGTCTTATAGTTTAAGGTATGTGTAAAGGTCTGAGAAGTCAATGCGCCGGTTGAAATAGCCGCATATCCTGTACCCGAAATCCCCTGAATACCATCTATCCATCCGTCGATATTGGTATTCCGTGTTCCAGTTCCCTGGTTGATTGCATATAAAAACTTATATTCCAGGTCCTTGGTAATTTTAAAGGAAGCCGAAATATTTCCTAAAAAAACATTTACTTTGGCTACATCATTAAAAGCATCGATCGCAGCAATTGGGTTCGGAACTGAAAAACTCTGTTTAGCCGTCGGGTAAAGACCAGCTGAATTTCTAAATGACCTCGTTGGATTCCAATTTAATGCCCATGACATTAAATTACCACCAGCCCCTGCCGTGTTGCTTATAAGGCCCATATCTTCCTTGGTATGGCCGGCAATGAGGTTAAACTCCAAGGTCAAACGTTTGTCAAGGAATTTATACGATCCGGAAAAATTTCCCAGGTACTTTTCCAAATCTGTTTTCTTAATGAATCCATTATTTTTTGATGCATAAAAAGAAGCCCTGAATTTGCCGTTTTCGTTTCCTCCGCTAAACGCTAAACTATAGTTTTGGGATAAGTTACTTTGTGTTATGGCTTTCAGTGCATCAACTGTGGAGCCTGAGTCGTTTTTGAAATTATTTTTTGTGCTAAAACTCCTGAATTCGGAGGCTGTTAACACTTTATACTTTCGCATGTACCCGGCGGCAAATCCGAAATTTGTACCAACCTCTATTTTCGTACCGCTGGATGTTGATTTTTTGGTGGTGATCACGATGATACCGTTGGCACCTCTCGAACCGTAGATGGCTGTAGCAGAGGCATCTTTCAAAACATCCATTTGCGCAATGTCATTGGGATTGATGTAGAGCAAGGGATTGGATTCCGGGGTCGGCCCGAATCCCAGGGTATTCTTTCCCAGGTCCAAAGTAGGTCTTGCCGTTCTACCATCCAGGGGTACTCCGTCCACTACATAAAGTGGATTGTTGTTCGCTCTGATGGAGTTGTTACCCCTGATCTTAATCGTAGTGGCTGCACCAGGCTGGCCGCTGTTGCTGGTAATTTCCAGACCGGCAACTTTACCTTGCAGGAGCTGATCCGGAGCGGCGATCGTACCCTGGTTAAAATCTTTTGCTTTTACGGAACCTACCGAACCGGTAAGATCCTTTTTGCGGGCGGTGCCATAACCGATGACCACAATTTCATTCAAATTAGCCGTGGCCGTTGCCAGGGTAACATTGATCGAGGTCTGATCCCCGATGCTGATTTCCTGTTGATTAAATCCTACTGAACTGATGATGAGGGTCTGGGCGTTTTGAGGAACCGCGATCCTGAAGGTTCCGTCTGCACCGGAAGAAGATCCCGCCTTAGATCCATTTGCGGAAACGGTGGCTCCCTGGATTGGCGCCCCCTTGTCGTCTGAAACTTTACCGGTGATTGTTTTTGTTTGTGAGAAAGCAGATAGTGTGAAAAGTACACAAAGGAGGGCAAGACTTCCTACTTTGGCAAGTAAACGTTGAATGGTCATAAAGCAAAAGTTTAGCAATTAAGAGCTGAAGTTAAAGAAAATTATAAATTACTTAACAATTTTTTTTTGGACTTGTTGAAATAAGGGGCTCTCTTTTATTGATGACAACTACTTATGGATCAATGCTGCATTAAAAAATTATATTTTTACTTCCCTTTGATCCATGCAGTTAACTCGCCGTATGTATAATATGTATGATAGGTGACAGCTTCTTCGGCCAGGGTCCAATCCATTCCCTCCTCCAGCCTGTAACGCTGTCCTTTTAATAGCGTGGACTTATTGAGGCCGGCATCATAATTTGCCTTTGCCAACGTAAAAATACGAAGCCTGGCCAGTGGGAAACTGGATTGCAAGGCTTCGATGATCATTTTAGCGGTTGTTCCCGTGGTTAGGATATCGTCGAGAATTAGAAATTCAGGGAATTCCTCCAGGGATTTCTGTTGATGAAGAAGTAGGGGATGGGATTTTTCCGGATGGGCATTGTCCAAAAAGTATAGCTCTTTTAATTCCTGTTCCCGCTGAATTTGTGATAGTCCTTTCATTTCCAGAACGTTGCGCGATTTGCGCAGCAGCCCTGGCAGATAAAGGCATTTAAAATGAGCCGATAAGGCTAATCCCAGCTTGTCCAGCGAGGTTGTTTGCCCTTCTACCATCCATTCCTGGTGATGAAGGGCCCTGACCAGGATCGTACCCGATGGTATAATAGTGGTGACGGGATTAGAAGATGGTAAGAACGGCAGGGAGGGAGCGCTGCTCAAAATTTCCAGGGAACAATCGATCCAGGCGCTAAGATCGGGTTGACGTCCCTGCTTGAATTTCAGGAGACTATGCGAAAACCGGTCCTGACCTGCAGACACCGGAAGGTAGTTACACAGATAATAATGCGGGTAACGATTGCCTTTATAAGTGATGAAAGATTGCTGTAACCCCATTTATAAAAGTAAATAAGATTATTTTGCTGATCTCTGATTTTAATCTTATTCTTGCCCTACCGGATCTAAGCGTGCCTTAATACTAATATTCGTTATTTATTAAGGACCTTAATTTTACCTATGTCCAGTAGTTCTTCTTTGTCGATACTTAACGGTATGGACATTATGACCGGCTTGAAAAGCGGCGAACCGAATGCCTTACGTATTCTTCATGGCCATTATTATCATTCCCTGCGGGTATTTGCGAATAATCTTCTGGGTGAGATCCCCGGTGCGGAGGAAACCCTTACCGACATTTTTATTATGCTCTGGAGAAAACACGGGGATTTCGAAACATTGCAAAATGTGAAGGCCTTCCTTTTTATCAGTACAAAAAATGCCTGTATCAATCTTATCAAACAACATCAACGGGATACAAACCGGAAAACGGGCCTTATTAATTATTTATCCCCGGACCACGAAGAATTTATTCTCAACCAGATGATAAGAGCCGAATGGCTGCAGCAGATCTACCAGGCAATGGAAGGCCTGCCTCCCCAATGCCGCCACATTTTGAAATTATCCTACCTGGAGGGAATGAGCAATGCTCAGATCGCAGCATTGTCCAAGCTTTCCGTGAATACGGTAAAAAATCATAAGGTTCGGGGCCTGAATTTATTGCGGAGAAAATGTCCTCCGGATTCCTGAAAAGTAATTTTTGGAAAAACATATTACGTATTGCAGGGGAAATAGGAATTTTATTTATCCTTATTTGGCGTTTGCCACAATTATTTCTTCCCTGTCAGCGTTTATAGTATGGTTTTTCATAGGATATTGGATTTTAAAACGGGGCTGAATTTCTATTCTGGCCCTTTTTTTATGCCCGGTGCTTTCCTTAGTTCAAAGTGTCGCACCGGGCATAAAAAAATATATGCGTCGCGACATAACCGAGCGAAGCGTAACTGAGTTTCGTTCGAAGGAGAACGGGACGAAAGTTACGGGCGTAGCCCATACGAACGAGTTTTGAACAGTGTTCAAAACGAAGTTCAGCTGCGCCCCTTTGTAAGCCCCTCTTCTGGAGGGGATTGTTTTTTTGAGGATGAGATGGGGTGGGGATTTATTGTGTTTGAGATTTATTGTGTTATTGATTGTTTGTATTTGGAAATTATTCGCTCCCCATTCCTGAAATTTTTCGTCTATACTGCAGCTTTAGGGCAGCTGACCGCAGGTAATTTTAATTCTTTTTTAATGTTTGTCTGATTTACTGCTTTACTACTTGCTGGTTTTAATGTTTGTCGGTCTGGTATGGAACCACGAGTACGGGTATAGGGGAATGTCGTATCACATATTCTGCCACACTACCCAATAATAAATGAGAAAGACCGGTTCGCCCATGTGTTCCGACTACTACAAGGGCAGGATTTCCTTGAATGGCCGCTTCCACGATGCCTTGTTTGGGCTCTCCGATAAAAGAAATGATCTGGGTAGGTACTTCCGGATGAGCCTCTTTGATCTTTTCCAGACTTTCCTGCGCCGCCTGCAATCTTTCTTCGGGTTGGTCCAAAATAACTTCCCCGGTATCCGGTCTGGTAAAGTCCGTGTGTCTGGCGATCACCGAGATCAGGGTCACTGAGGTGTTCAATCGGGCTGCCAGTGTATAACCCCTTTTCTCCACTTCTTGGGAATATTCACTGAAATCGAGAGCCATTAAGATATTGTTCATATAGCTGAATTTATTTTTTTACCTCATCTGTTTTTTAATATAAACAAGCAAACAGTCTGTAAGTTTACGCATGGAACAAAATAATGCAAAAGGCCAGGCAAAGTATGATGTAGCAGGTTGGGAAAAAATCTTTATAGATTATCTGGGGAAAACCGTTGAGCATAAAGATGGTTCCCACGACCTGGGGCATTTTCAACGGGTCTGGAAGATGGCACAATATATTAGCCGGGAAGAAGGGAAAATTGCTAACCGTGAAGAAGATAAAATTATTAACCGTGAAGAAGATAAAATTGCTAACCGGGAAGAAGGAAAAACTATTGACCTTGAAGAAAAAAGAAATAGTACATGGGAGAATGGCATTGCCGACCCGCTGATTTTACTCGCTTCCGCTTATTTTCATGATCTCGTATCGCTGCCTAAGAATCACCCTGACCGGAGCCAGTCTTCCCGTCTGAGTGCGGAAATGACCGCCAGGATTCTGGAAGAGATTTTTGAGGGTTTCCCCCGCGAAAAGATTGAGGGCGTCCGGCATGCCATTCATGCACACAGTTTTTCTGCAGGTGTGACGCCCCTGACTACGGAAGCGAAGATCTTACAGGATGCAGACCGCATGGAGGCCATCGGCGCTATCGGACTGGCCCGGGTCTTTTATACCGCCGGCCAGCTTGGCCAAAAACTTTTTCATGCGGAAGACCCCTTGGGAGCCTTTCGTGAAAATGATGATAAATTATATGCGCTGGACCATTTCCCGCTCAAATTATTAAAATTGCCTTCTCTGATGAATACCCAAACCGGAAAACGGCTGGCTGCGGAAAAGGCAGCTTACCTGACTGATTTCATGGAAAAAATCCGCAGAGAGATTGCAGGCGAACCGGATAATGAGGAGTACTCTAGTATAGTTTAATCTTGTCGTATTTGTATTATTCGGATTATCAAAGCTTTGTATTTTATTCGGCCGGATGGACCGTTTTTTCAAAAATATTTATCTATAATTAGGCTTCACGAGTAAACCGTAACGTCTTTTCCACCGTATCCTATAGGGTAGGGTAGTGCTGATTCCCGGATGGTCCTGGAATAGGGGAATATTGCGTATTTTCATATCCTGGAATCCGCCGGTGGGTTAAAGGATTTTTATTGACCTTTATGGATAGCCTGATGAAATTTTTAAGCTGTGTCCTTTGCTGTGTTTATAGCTTGCTTTTTTGTTCCCGCGCTTTTGGCCAGACACAGGCATGTCCCTTAAACAGTAATTTCTCCTTTGGTTCCCTGACCCATTGGTTTGCCTATACCGGTAACAATAAAACCGGCAATGGACCCGGTGCTATTATCTCCAAGTATGATTCTGCCAAAGATGCGCCCGCCGGTACTATCGGAGCCATGACGATCAATGAATACGGGATCTCCACTACCGGCATCCAGGTGATCACCACCTCCAATATCGATCCCTACGGTGGATTTTCAACTATTCCCAAGATCAACGGTTATCAATATAATGGTTCGGTCATCCTGGGGTCAACTTCTATTACTCATTCCAATAACGCCGGTGTTCAGGGCGGCTATGTACGGGGTATCAGCTATAATATCAAGGTTCCTACCAGTCCTTCGACCCAACCCTATACCATGACCTATGCCTATGCGATGGTGCTTGAGAACGGAAGCCATAATTCCAATCAGCAACCCCTGTTTTCGGCAACACTGACTACCCATGACAGTGTGATCAATTGCGCCTCTCCCAAGTATTATCTGCCGACAGCCAATAATGCGGATCCCAGGGGAACCGGCGCCACGCTGGATACGGCTACTGCCGTACGGGAAGGTTTTAAACTCAGCAGTAAACTTTCGCCTAATCCGAATCCCAATTCGAACTCGAACAATGCAGAACATCTGCAGGATGTTTGGACAAAAAGCTGGACAGAGGTGACTTTCGACCTTTCGCCCTATCGGGGTCAGCAGGTCACGCTTACTTTTGAGGCGGACAATTGTATGCCCGGCGGCCATTTTGCCTATGCCTATGTAGCGCTGCGCAGTAATTGTGATGGCCTCCTGATCAGCGGCCCCCTCAACGTGTGCGCTAATACCAGCCTGATCTATTCTATCCCCGGTCTGGCAGGCGCCACTTATAACTGGACGATTCCATCTGATTGGACCATGGTCTCCGGAAGCGACAGCAATATCATTAACGTAAAAGTGGGAGCGGCCCCCGGTAGCGGGATAATCACGGCCAGGGAACGGAACAGCTGCGCGGATCTGAAAGATGATATCCAGGTCGACATTTCTCCACCGACCGTCGCCGGTGCTGTCAGTGATAACCATGAAGTATGTTCCGGAGTGAATGCGAGTAAGCTGACCTTGAGCGGATATCAGGGTAGTATCCTGAACTGGTTATCTTCTCCGGATGGATCCAGTTGGAGTATCGTGCCCAATAATACTCATTTATACACGGCCCAAAATCTGGTCACCACCACGGTATACGCAGCGCTGATCCAGAACGGCTCCGCCTGTTCTATCGATACCAGCTCGGCAGCCAGGATTCTGGTTGACCCGAAAACCGTGGGGGGAACGCTGGCTCCATCCAGCATGGAGGTCTGTACCGGCCAGGACAAGGATGCGCTCCTTACCCTGAATGGGAAAACGGGTTCCGTTCTGAACTGGCAAACTTCTTTGGATAATGTGAACTGGAATGACCTGAGCCCTGCCGTTACCGATTCCAAATATTATATAGTCAATCTGGGAACTTCTTCCAGCTACCGGGTAAGGGTACAAAGCGGGGTTTGCCCGGAGGATAAAAGTTCCGTAACTCAAGTTACTCTTTTGTCTGCCCTTTTTCCGCAGGCGACGATTTCCCCTGCGGATACACTTATCTGTTATGGAACGAAAGCGCTGCTGAATGCTTCGGTTTCTATCGGAACAGGTTATGCCTGGATAAATGCGCAAATGCTTACCGACCAGGGAAACGGGGTGATCCCTTCCACGCCTTACGGCATTCATGCGGAAGCGTCTCCCCTAACCTATACAAATTATGTGCTGAGTGTTGAGAATGCGGGTTGCCCAAATTTGCGAAAGGATACTTTCCAGGTAAGTGTCTATCCGCCGATCATCGTCGACCCGGGAAGGGATACTTCCGTAGTGATCAATCAGCCCCTCCAGTTACAGGCGACCTCCAACGATACGACCAGTGAAGGTGATCTTTGGAAATGGACACCCGTCACCGGCCTGAATTTCCCGGATGTGGCGAATCCTATTGCCATACTGGGTCCTTCTATCGATTCCGTTCGTTATTTCGTAACAGCTACTGCTTCCAACGGTTGTACAGGAACAGCCAACATCCTGGTGAAGGTCTTTAAGACCGCCCCGGATATTTTCGTCCCCAATGCCTTCACTCCCGGGAAAAACAGTAATAACGTTTTCCGGCCCATTGCCGTTGGGATATCTTCTCTTCAATACTTCCGCGTGTATAACCGGTGGGGGCAATTACTCTATAGTTCCTCGCAGATGGGCAGAGGATGGGATGGAACGGCGGGCGGCAGGGTCCAGGAAAGCGGGACCTATGTCTGGATGGCACAGGGCACCGCTTATACAGGAAAGGTCGTATTCAGAAAAGGTACTACGATATTGATAAGGTAACTCAGGAACCTTTATTTTTGTTGACAAGAAACCTTGATCTTGAAAACGGATTATGAAACCTACCAAGCAGTATATTTTAGATAAAGCGCTTACTCTCTTTAATGAAAAAGGTTTTGTGAATGTCCGCCTGCAGCATATAGCAGACAGTGCCTTCGTAAGCGTCGGGCATCTTGCCTACCATTTTAAGAATAAGGAGGATATTATTTTATCCCTTTACAAACGATTGAAAAAAAAGCAGGAACTGCTTCTCGCTGAATTCAGGGTATTACCCTTATTCGAGGATATCGATTTTTTATTGCGAAATATGTTCGATCTGCAGCAACAATACCGTTTTTTTTATGCAGATACGCTGGAGGTTCTCAGGACCTTTCCGGAAATTGCGGATAAACACCGCCTGTTACTTTCCTTCCAGCGGCAGCAGATCCTGTTTATGCTGGAATTCAATGCCTCCCGTGGATCCTTTATTCAACCTCAATATGAAGGGCAGTTCGGAAATATTTCCCATATCTTCTGCCTGACTATGGATAACTGGCTGAGTTATGCGTTCATTAATGGAAATGATCAAGCGGAACCTGCCGCATATTGTAATGACCTTTGGTCCATCCTACGGGTATTTTTCACCGATATGGGAATCCCGGAATTTAATCAGTTAACCAATAAAAGCCTGGTGTTGTGACAAACGATGAAATACCTGGGTTTCTGTCTAAAGGATTCTCTGTTCCCGTCTGAATATTCCCCATCGTACTCCCATCGTAACCCCGCCCTACTCTCATCGTACTCCCACCGTACTCCCCGCCCTACTTTACTCCTACTCCTCACCCTACGCCGAAAAGGATAAATAATCATTTTTACGCATAATTTATTCATTTCATAGAGGCGCATCGTTAGTATCATTAATTTTCAAAACCCATAATTCAATAAGAATGGCAACCAAAGAATTAAATATATCACCTGTCGGTCGCGTGGAAGGCGATTTAGATGTGAATGTTTATATGGAAAACGGTGTAGTCACCCGTGCCAGCACCCAAGCGTCCATTTTTCGTGGTTTTGAGATCATTTTAAGGGGGAAGGACCCTCAGGCCGGTTTGATCGTTACTCCAAGGGCCTGCGGTATCTGCGGAGGTTCACATCTCTATTGTGCGTCTTCGGCTCTGGATACGGCCTGGAAGACAGAATTGAGTCCCAATGCCTTATTGTTGCGGGCAATAGGGCAGGGCAGTGAAAATCTGCAAAGCGACCCACGCTGGTTCTATGCGATTTTCGCTACGGATATGGCCAATAAAAAATTTGCCAATAAACCCTTGTATGCCGAAGTGGCTAAACGCTGGTCCGCCTATGTCGGTACTTCTTTCCAAAAGGGATTGACAGCCAGCGGCAGACCGGTAGAGATCTATGCCATTTTTGGCGGTCAGTGGCCCTACAGCAGTTATATGGTCCCCGGAGGGGTCATATGCACACCTACGCAGAAGGATATTACCCGTGCCCACACGATCCTCAATCATTTCCGGAATGACTGGCTGGAGTCAGTCTGGCTGGGCTGTTCCATCGAACGGTATATGAAAATTAAAAGCTGGGACGATATGATGGTTTGGCTTAATGAAAATGAAAGTCATAGGAACAGCGATCTGGGGCTGTATCTGCGGGCAGGTCTGGAATTCGGGCTGGATAAAATGGGTCAGGGTCTTGGAAAGTTCATTGCCTACGGGACCTTTCTGCATAAAGACCGGTATAACAATCCTACTATCGAAAGCCGCAACCAGGCGCTTATTCAGGCGAGCGGTTTTTATGACGGCAAGGATTATCACGTATTCGATCAAAACCAGATCATCGAGCATGTGAAACAAAGCTGGTATCAGGATACCCCCGCCGCACATCCTTTTAAAGAAACGGCTCCCATTACTGCCAAATCCTCCTTCCTGGAAAAAACGGATTTCGGAGGAAAATACAGTTGGGCCAAGGCACCACGTTACATGGGCCAGGCAGCTGAAGCCGGTCCGCTTGCCAGGGTGGTTATGAATGCGAACCCGGCTAATCTGCCACACCAGATCAAAGACCCCCTGTTCCAGGATATCCTCAAAAAAATGGGACCAAGCGTCTTCGTTCGCTGTCTGGCGCGGATGCATGAAATGACCCATTATTTTGTTCATTTAAATGAATGGTTAGGCCAGATCAGATTGGCCGATGAATTCTATATCAAGCCCACAGAACGGGACGGGCAAGGTTTTGGCGCCACTGAAGCCGTTCGCGGCGCACTGGCTCATTGGATCGATATCGAAGATGGGGTTATCAGGAATTACCAGATCATCGCTCCTACAAGCTGGAATGTGGGACCCAAGGATGAACAGGGAAATTCCGGGGCCATTGAATCCGCATTGATGGGGCTGGAGATCGAGGACGAGAACGATCCGGTGGAGGTAGGGTTGGTGGCCCGTTCTTTCGATAGCCGTATGGTTTGCACCGTGCATGCGCATGATAATAAATCCGGGAATGCCTGAAGATCAAGGCCAGCGGCAATGTAGAAAAAATTTTCTAGGGTAGGGTCCCCTTGTATTTCCCCCGTTATTTAAGTGTATCTTTTACCGGGCAAAACCTGTTAGTACACCAGGTCCCAAGGCCAAATCAAAATAGAAAAGATCTTGCATACTTTTCATATTCATATCAATGGGATCGTTCAGGGAGTCGGATTCCGGCCAAAAATTTACCAGATGGCCACGACCATGCATCTGAACGGAACGGTAGAGAACGGAGCCGATGGCCTGCATATTTTTTTCAATGCCTCCAAGGAAGTTGCCGTCATGTTCTTTAAAAAGGTCAAACAGGAAGCCCCTCCCCAGGCCAGGATTATTTCGGCCGTAATGAAAGTAAACGAAGATGATATAGCGTATACGGATTTTACGATCATAATGGAAGAGGAGGAGACAAACAGGAAGGTGCTGATCGCTCCGGACAAAGCCATTTGTCCGGAATGCAGGAAAGAGCTGCATGATCCTTCCAGCCGGCGATACCGGTATCCGTTCATTACCTGCACCCAATGCGGTCCCCGTTATTCTATCATCAAAGATTTGCCTTTTGAAAGACATAACACGTCCATGCATTGTTTTACAATGTGTCCGGTTTGTAAGGATGAATATGCCAATGTAGAAGACCGGCGCTTTTATTCGCAGACCAATTCCTGCCCGAACTGTGGCATCGGGCTTACTCTCCGGGATAAAACGTCTGCTGTCCTTTGCAGTGAGACGCCAAAGGTGCTGGACGGGATCAGGTATTTTCTCCGGGAGGGGAAGATTCTCGCCGTTAAAGGCATTGGGGGGTATTTATTGATTTGCAGCGCCGGGAATTCTGCCACTATCGATCTTTTACGGAAGCGTAAAAAACGTTCGGCCAAACCATTTGCCCTCCTGTATCCCGACATGGAAAGCGTACTGGCTCATTTTGAAGTGAACGAGGAAGAAAAAACTTTTCTGGAAAGCGAAGAAGCTCCTATTGTATTACTGGTTCCTAAACCTCAGGCTTTTAAGACGATTGCCTTTTCTTCCATTGCTCCGGGGCTTAACCGTCTGGGGGTTATGCTGCCGTCCAATCCCTTACTGGATTTGATCGCCACTGATTTTGGCATGCCGCTGATCGCCACCAGCGCAAATCTCTCCGGATCCCCGCTTATCTACAGGGATGAAGATGCCCTGGCCTTTCTGTTCGACATTGCCGATCTGGTGGTTAGTAATAACCGGGAGATCATTATTCCTCAGGATGATAGTGTGGTCCAGGTCACTCCTGCTTTCCGGCAACCCATCCTTTTACGAAGATCCCGGGGGTATGCGCCCTCGATCGTTAAATACAGAAGCCAGTCAAAAAGACGCCTTTTGTCAACGGGTGCTTTTTTGAAAAGCAGTTTTACCCTGACGGTAAACCGAAATGTGTTTGTCAGTCAGTACCTGGGAAGCGGCGAAACGTATGAGTCGCAGCAAATGTATAAAGAAACACTTGCGCATTGGTTGAAGTTATACGGAGTAAAACCGGATTCGGTGATCGCAGACAGACACCCTGGTTATTTCACACATCAATATTCCCTGCAATTGGAAGAACCGTTCCAGGTATATGTAGATTTTATTCAGCACCACGAGGCCCATCTTTCAGCTATACTGGCGGAATATGGCCTGATACACTGCCCCGAACCTATCCTGGGCGTGATCTGGGATGGGACGGGCCTGGGCGGTGATGGGAATACCTGGGGAGGAGAATTCTTCTACTATGATAAAAAAGAAATACAACGTATTTCCCACTTCGATTATTTTCCCGTGATCGCCGGGGATAAAATGGCTTTGGAACCAAGACTGGCCGCCTTTTGTCTGTTGAGCGACTCCTGTCCGCAATCTCCATTTTTTACGGAAACGGTGCGGAAAAAGTTTACCAAAACGGAATGGAATAATTATGATAGCCTGGTCCAGACTACACCTCATTTTACCTCTTCGGTAGGCAGGATATTCGACGCCCTTGCTTCGATGCTGGGTATATGCGATATTCAAACTTATGAAGGGGAAGCGGCCATGCGTGTCCAGGGCCTGGCCGAAGCTTATGTAGCCGAACATGGTTTTGTTATGGATCGCTCTTATTTTCCGGATGATTTCAGAAGGGGGTATGTTCCTACCCCTGTCCTGATCCAGGAGATCGTGAAAGATATTATTGCCGGCAAGGATAAAAAATACATCGCGGCCAGGTTCCATTTTTCCCTGGCGGAATTCATCGGGAGGATGGCTGTACATAAAGGTGTTTTCCGGATTTGTTTCAGCGGCGGGGTTTTTCAGAATGCGCTCCTGGTCGACTGGATAAATCATGTTCATAAAAAAAGATACCAGTTATTTTTTCATAAGGATTTTGCTCCCAATGACGAGAATATTTCTTTCGGTCAGATGGTCTTCTGTGACAAGAATCTTATATCGGATAACCGGATTTATCCGGAGGAAATTCATCCGGAAGATTATATGGATGATACTCCTCCCGAATACCCGGGAGGGATAGAATTGATATGGGAGAAAAAAAATCATTCTTAATCATTTTTAATTAAAACCCCAAGGTTATGTGTTTAGCCATTCCCGGAAAGATCGAATCCATCTCCTACCTCTATGGAGGCTCCGTCAGAATGGCCAAAGTGTCTTTTGGAGGTGTGATCAGGGAGGCCTCCCTGGAGATGGTCCCTACCGCAGCGATCGGAGATTATGTGTTGGTGCATGTTGGGGTGGCTATCAGTAAGGTCAATGAAGAAGAGGCCGCTAAGGTATTCGGGTACCTGAAAGAGGCCGGCGAACTGGATGAATTATATGAAACGGGTCTTACTATTTACCAATGAAATACGTATCTGAATTCCGATCGCCTGAAATTGTCGGGGCGCTCCTGACGGAGCTGGGGCAAACCCTCCGGGGCAGCTGGAATATTATGGAGGTATGCGGAGGGCAAACTCATTCCCTGGTTAAAAACGGACTGCTTAATATGTTACCCCCGTCCATCCAGATGATCCATGGGCCCGGATGCCCGGTATGCGTTACTCCTGTCAATCTGATCGATAAAGCCGTCCACCTTGCCCTGGACCATGAGGTTATCTTATGTTCTTTCGGTGATATGATCCGCGTTCCGGGAAGCAGGATGAGTTTGCTGGAAGCAAAATCAAAGGGAGGGGACGTCCGGATACTTTATTCTCCGCTGGAAGCCGTTAGGATAGCTTCAGAAAACCCTGACCGGGAGATCGTTTTTTTTGCAGTCGGTTTCGAGACGACTGCCCCTGCCAATGCGCTGTCTGTCATTCATGCCGTGCGTGCAGGATTGAAGAATTTCTCCATTCTGACTTCTCACGTCCTGGTTCCACCTGCCATGGATGCCATATTGAGCGACCCGGATTGCAGAGTCGATGCATTCCTGGCGGCAGGCCATGTCTGCGCGATCATGGGTATCAAAGAATATTATCCCCTGGTAGAAAAGTATAAGATTCCTATCGTCGTGACTGGTTTTGAACCGGTCGATCTGCTGGAAGGTATTTTAATGACGGTTAAACAATTGGAGGCGGGCATTTTTAAACTGGAAAACCAGTATGGCCGGGTAGTGGAAAAGGAGGGCAATAAACAGGCTATTGCCATAATCGATCAGGTCTTCGAAGTAACGGATCGTGCCTGGAGAGGGATCGGCAATATCCCCTTTAGCGGTTATGCACTGAAGTCCTCTTATGAAGCGTTCGATGCCAATAAAAAATTTCATATCAGCCTGGAAGAAGCTCCCGAAGATCCTGGCTGTCTGTCCGGAGCGATCATGAGAGGAAAGATCAAACCCTATGAATGCCCCAATTTCGGCAACCGCTGTACGCCGTCCAAACCCCTGGGTGCTCCCATGGTAAGCAGCGAAGGGGCCTGTGCCGCCTATTATCATTATAACCAGACCCATACTTTAGTTGGACCATAACCTTTTTATTTTTTAATTTTTTTCCATGATCCTTTCCTGTCCGGTTCCCAAGCTCGATTTCGATACCATTAATTTAGGGCATGGCAGCGGCGGCACGCTGACTTCTCAATTGCTGAACAGCGGAGTCTTTCAATTGCTGGGAAATGAGCTGCTAAATAAAAAACATGACGGAGCTGTCTTTAACCTGAATGGAAAAGTGGCCATGAGTACGGATACCTTTGTCGTGTCTCCCATTTTTTTTGAAGGCGGGGATATCGGCGACCTGGCAATTTACGGAACGGTCAATGATCTGGCCATGTGCGGCGCCGCGGCAAAGTATCTTTCTTTGGGGTTTGTACTGGAAGAAGGTCTGGAAATAGCGGTCTTCTGGAAAATCCTGCTGAGTATCAAAGCTGCTTGTGAAACGACAGGTGTACAGATCGTTACCGGCGATACAAAGGTGGTGGAAAGAGGAAAGGGGGATAAGATCTTTATCAATACCACCGGCATCGGAATCGTTCACGATAAAGCGAATATCGATACAGCCGCTGTTAAAACAGGAGATAAACTCATTTTAAGCGGCCCGCTGGCCAGGCATGGGATCACGATTATGAGCCATCGCCAGGGTCTGGAGTTTGAAACTACGATTGGCAGCGATACACGCCCGCTGAATAAGATCATTTTGGCCTTACTGGATGAATTCGGACAGGATATCCATTTCCTGCGCGATCCGACAAGGGGCGGTCTGGCAACGGTATTGAATGAGATCGCCGGAGAAACGAAACTGGGCATCGATCTGCGGCAAAAAGATATCCCGGTCGAAGAAGAAGTTATGGGCGCCTGTGAGATGCTGGGGTTTGACCCACTGTATGTGGCGAATGAAGGTCTGTTCGTCGCCGTGGTGAATCCTGTCGTTTCGGATGCTGTGTTGAACCGTTTGTTGCAGTGGGAGCATGGAGAAAAAGCAGCTCTTATCGGGGAGATCACCGAGGATCATCCCGGGCAGGTATTGATGAAGAGTACTATCGGAGGGCGGAGAGTGGTGAATATGCTGGCCGGGGAACAGTTGCCGAGAATATGTTAGTCAACCTTAATATTTTTTTTATCTAATTACCTGGGAATTTTAATTTTGCACTTTATGTTCAGTTTTCCATTTCTACTCACGATCTATGCAGGTTTCACGCATGCCTTCGAAGCCGATCATCTTCTGGCCGTTAGCAGTATTGTCTCTCAACGGAGTGCGATCCGCCTGTCTGTGAAGGACGGTGTGTACTGGGGGCTGGGACATGCCTCTACAATTTTTTTGATCGGGATCCTCATGATCCTGTTCAAAGCGACCATCCCGCCCGTATGGTTCCATTATTTTGAGGCAGCCGTAGGTTTTATGCTGATCGCGCTGGCAGTTTTCCGGGCTGTTCGTTTTTTCCGTAAAGAGGGTGTGGTTGTCGTTGCCCATTCCCACCCACATCTGCCCGACCATTCCCTCACGCCTTTTCATCCGGCGGAGAATGCCTTCGAATATTCAGGGTCTGTTACGCAGCCCGGTCTGCCTGCAGATCCCGTAGCTCTTCAGGATGCGGAACCCCGACCGCATCGCTGGGCGATGACTCCTCAAAAAAAATACACCCGAAATCTGCATCTTCATTTCAGCGAAGAAAAAAGACCCGGTCATCACCCCCATTCGCTGGCCTATGGAATAGGCCTGATCCACGGTCTTGCCGGCAGCGGGGCCCTGGTCCTGGTGGTTATGTCCCAGATCAAAAGCCCTGTCGATGGTCTTGTCTACCTGGGTCTTTTTGGACTGGCCTGCACAGTCGGTATGATGGTGGCCGCTCTTTTGTTCAGTATTCCTTTCTCGAAACGGCTTATTCAGGGACGGGTATTACAAACTATTCTGGTGTTGGTTTCCTGTTTGCTTTGTTTGGTTTATGGAGGGAAGGTTGTGATTGAAAATATTGCTGCTTGATGTTTGATTTTGGCAGATATATATTAAAATATGACTGATTTTTCTCATCAGCAAATGTTATAGCCAATCATTATTAAAGAATTCAGCCAAGCCAATATGGGCATTGGGAACTGCTCGAAAAAAAGGTCATATTTTAATATATATCTGCCATAGGTCTTTTTATGCAGCAACATTTGCATACCACAATGGTGGGGTCTTTTAATGATCTGAATGAATTGTGTCGGTTTATATTGGCTTGAAGATGAGTTATGCTATTTTTTCTTTATTTTGTTGGACACCGTGGCCTGTATGTTAATTAAAAAACTGCTTTTTTTATCATTTCTGTTTTTTTTACTTTCCGTCTTCAAGCCTATGCGGGGTCAGGTTCCTGTCACGCGGACCACACCCGAACGGGTTTCCCAGGAGAGAATAGGAAAGGATACGATCCCGGCCAGGAATGATAAGGTGCCTCCTTCCGGAACGGACAAAGAGCCCTCTCACCGAACTGATAAGTTGATCTCCCCCCGAATGGATTCCGCTAAATTATTACAATCGGTGGAAGTATTGGGGAGGACAGAAAAATCCTATAAGAGTGATTATTCCTTCTTCGGTACCAAAACGGAAACCCCCATTATTGCTATCCCTCAGGCCATCTCCACTATTACAAAAGAGCTCATAAAGGATAAGATGGTGTTTACGATGAAGGACGCAGCCGGGAATGCTTCGGGTGTTAACGATTATTCGGGCTATGACGAATATACGATACGCGGATTCCGGGCTGAAAATGCCAGGGATATCAACGGTCTTCGCGGATACCATACGACCTATACCAGCGCTATGCTGGTAAATGTGGAACGGATCGAGATCATCAAAGGACCTATCGCCACGCTTTATGGCAATTGTGATCCGGGCGGCACGATTAACCTGGTCACCAAAAAACCACTGGAAAAACAAGGCGGGGAATTGAGTATTGCCGGGGGCAGCTGGGACCATTTTCACGCTGAAGGGGATATCACTGGACCCCTCAATAAAAGCAAAACTCTTTTATACCGCATGAATGCAGGTTATGATCAAACACATTCTTTTCGGGATCAGGTCTATGCAAAATCCTATCAGTTTGCCCCTTCCTTGTCCTTTGTTCCGAATGACCGGTTGAAACTGAATATCGATTTTTCGTTGGCCCATATCAATACTGTCCTCGACAGGGGGCAACCGGGTCTGCAGGATGCAACAGATCTCAAATCGACACCTATCCGTCTTTCCGTAACACAGTCAGGTGATTTTCTGCATGAAACCGATTTTTCTTCCATCGCCACTTTTTCCTATAAACTCACCAAACGCCTTAAGTTTAATGCTGGATATTTGCACTACCATACCCGGCAAAACGTGGCTGATCATGGGATCAACGATTATATTACCCCTGATTCCGTTAGCTTGTATTACACGGCCTGGGACTATCGCACGACAACCAATACGCTGACGGCTTATTTCACCTATGGCCTAAATACTGGACTAGTCAGTCACCAGCTCTTTGCCGGTTATGATTATGTGAAAAGCCGGATAATGCTGGATCAGCACTATTTCGAACTCCCGGATCAGTTCGGGGAAGGAAGCGGGATCGTAGGCACTTTCAGCCTGCTGCATCCTCAACATGTACAAAGACCCGTCAGTACTTATCAACCTTCCGGTTTTGATTCGGATGGAACGGATGTAGACGGATCTGTTTATCACACACAAGGCGTTTATGTACAGGACCTGGTTAGCTGGAAAAAATGGAAGTTGTTATTCAGTCTCCGGCAAGAATTCTATAAGGGTGACAGTGATGACAGCGTAAGTAGTCTGAGCGAAAAGGTTTTCCTGCCCCGCGTTGGAATTGTTTATTCCATCAACTCGCATACCAGCCTGTACGCAACCTATAATAAGGGTTTTGACCCCTTCGAAGTGTCAACGGATGCCCAGGTCTTCGATGAACCCTTTAAACTTATTACCAGCCAGCTTTACGAGGCGGGGATTAAAGCCAATTTGTTTAAAGACCGGTTGTCGGCCTCCATTGCCTTCTACCAGCTTACTCTTCATAACGTGGCTGTCCATGCAGGAAATTTCTCCAACCCGAATTTGTTTATCCAACAGGGGACCGACCGCTCTAAGGGTCTGGAATTCGAAGCCAATGGGAATATTATTCCCAATCTTTCGGTCTCGCTGGCCTATGCTCATTGCGTCGCGGAAGTCCTCGAAAGTAAGATCGCCGCCCAGGTTGGGCAATTGCTGGAGAATTCGCCACGAAATTCCAGCAGCAGCTGGATTAAGTATACTTTTAATAAAAGAGGGCTTAAAGGTTTGGCAATCGCCTTCGGTCATTCGCAGGCCAGCCTCCGGAATACACCCGATCCCCAATATATGCTTCCCGGCTACACAGTTTTTAATGCAGGTCTTTATTATAGTTATAAAAACCTTTCTTTCTCCGGCGTTCTGAATAATCTTGCCAATACAACCTATTGGAGCGGAGCCTATAACAATGTTAATAAATGGCCCGGAAGACCCCGCAACATGATGATCGGGATAGGTTGGAGATGGTAATGGGTCATGCCTGGCGGCTATGGCGGGCAGTCCCTATTCTTTATACGGTCAAAATTGGAAAAGCTGGGGTCCAAAACGTATCTTTAGCGACTATAAAAAGATACACCCATACAAAAAACAGCGCGCCTCATACCAGTACTCTTCTCCGTATTCCTTTGCCAGTTCGTTTTTGCGCAAACAAAAAGGATTACCGGTGTCGTATTGGATTCGGCTTCCCATGCTCCCTTGCAGAACGTAAGCATCAGTATTAAGAACAGCACGGGGGGAGGTTTTACGGATCATGACGGCAAATTCAGGGTGGGGGTGGAACACAATATCCGGAAACTGGTCTTCTCAATAACGGGGTATCATCCATATACCGTTACGTTAACAGACAGCGCCACCCAGCAATTTATGATAAGGCTTTCCAAGGCCTATACAGCCCTGGAAGATGTATTTGTCAGCGGCAAACGTAAAAAATACCGGAATAAGGACAATCCTGCCGTCGAGCTCATCCGGAAAGTGATTGCCAACAAGGAAAAAAACGGTCCGGGTGCTTATCCTTATGCTTCTTATCTCCAATATGAAAAAATCAGGGGGCTGGTCGATAAAACCTACGGCAAGGTTACCGGAGTCAAGCCGCTGAAAAAATTCGACTTTTTTTTCCAGAATATAGATACTACGCTTGCTCCGGGTAAAAGACTGACCTCGATCTTTCTCCAGGAAATTCTTACGCAAAACTATTACCGCAGGCAGCCTGAAAAACGCAAACAGATCATACTGGGAAGGAAAAGCGTTGATTTCGGGGAATATATCGATACCAAAGGGATAACCTCCGGTCTGAACCGGATGTACGAGGACGTCAATATCTACAGCAATTCCGTTTCGGCCTTCACGATGGAGTTCATTAGCCCCATTGCAGATCTGGGCCCGACCTTCTACCAGTATTATATCCGGGATACCATCGAGGAGAACGGGGTTCAGCTGGTCAATCTTTATTTTACACCAAGGAACAGCGAGGATCTTTTATTTCAGGGGCTGCTAACGATTACGCTGGATGGCAATTATGCCATCCGGAAAGCCTCTTTAGGGGTGACCAAACATATCAATCTGAATTATGTCCGGGATTTCCGGATCAACCAGGATTTTGAAAAAGGTCCCGGCGACCGTTATTATCTGGCTACCTCCGATATGATCGCCCATTTCAGCCCCTTTCCCCGGACACCGGGGATCTATGCACAACGCCTGGTTACGGTCTCCCATTTGACGGATACTACCCTGCCGGACCCTGTTTTTAAGGGAGCTGCCCTGGATACGATGCAATATTCCATCAATCAGGCTGACTCCTTTTGGGAAGACGAACGACCGGTCCCGCTGAGCGGACCGGAAGGACGGACTTATTCCAATACGGACAGCCTGGTAAGGATGAAATCATACAAACGCCTGATGGATTATGTGACTCTTTTTAGTGTGGGTTATAAATCAGCAGGTAAATTCGATATCGGGCCGGTAGGCAGCTTTTACTCTTTTAATCCGGTAGAAGGAGATAAATTAAGAATTGGGGCAAGGTCCAATACCAGGTTAAGTACACGTTATTTCGGCGAGTCTTATGTGGCCTACGGGTTCAGAGATCAAAAATGGAAATATTTTCTCAGCGGTTCTTATTCGGTCAACAACCGCTCGATCTATACGTATCCCTTTAATTATCTTCAGGTCAGTTATTTGCATGATACCAAAAATCCGGGCCAGGAAGGGGTGTTTTCGCAGGGTAATGCCTTTCTTTCTTCCTTTTCCAGGGGGTATAATGGTAAATTATTGTATAATGATATTTTCCGGGTGTCCAACGTTCGTGAGGTTGGGGATCATTTTTCCTATATCCTGGGGGCAAAGTACTGGAAACAAATACCGGCGGGCGATCTTACCTATGTTTACGAACATACGGCAGGAAAATTCGACACGGTCCGGCAACTTACGTCCGGTGAACTTTCCGCCTCCTTTCGGTGGGCTCCTCACGAGCAGTTCGTACAGAATAAGGTGGGCCGGACGAATATTACCAATAAATACCCAATCCTGAATTTTCAATATTCCAGGGGTATCAATGGTCTGTTCGGCGGGCAATTCGATTTTAATGCCTTTCATCTGAATGTAAATAAACGCTGGTTTCTTCCCCCCTTCGGGTTCTCCGATATTTCTTTCGACGCGGAGTATTTACAGGGAACCCTGCCTTTCCCCCTGCTGATCATCCATCCGACCAACCAATCCTATTTTTATAGTGATAATGCCTATAATCTCATGAATTCGGAAGAGTTTGTCAGCGATCATTATGCCAGTCTGATCATCGACCACTATTTCGGGGGCTTCTTTTTTAATAAGATCCCGTTGCTAAAAAAGTTAAGACTCCGGGAGGTTGTTGCCGCCAAGTTATTATACGGTGGCCTGCGTAACGAGAATAACCCCAAATATAATCCCAACCAGATGGTTTTTCCCCTCGTTAATGGAGCGGCTTCCACCTTTCCGCTGGATCAGGGTCCCTACCTGGAGGCCAGCGCCGGTGTTACCAATATCTTTTCTTTCATTCGTCTCGATATCGTCAAACGTTTTACCTATCTCGATCATCCCGATATCTCCAAATTCGGTGTACGGGTAAGCGCTGATTTTCATTTTTAATTAAGGAAACAATTGGAAAATTTAGGAATTGGGCTTGCCAATCCCTGATTTTCAATCGTTTATTTTTCCAGGACGTCCTGGATCTTTTCGTTTTTGTAATTGCTGTTATTTTGCCAAACCCGGTAAGACCGGTTGTGCACTTTGGTGTACTGACATAATTTTTTAACTAAAAAAATAGCTATGACAAAAATTACGGGAAGACCCCCCAGGGTCATTAAACAGGAAAAGCACATCGGTTTTTTTGTAACCAATGCTCAATATTCCATTATCCAGCAAAAGACGAAGGAAACCGGAATGAATATTTCGGATTACATGCGGCATTCGGCTCTTTATGCGGTGATAAAACCAAGATGGACGGAAGAAGAGCGCGGCTTCTTCAAAGACCTGATACGGGTGTCCAACCAGCTTGGACAACTGGGTGTTATCGCAAAAAAGGAAGGTATACTGGAAATAATGCCGGCTTTTCAACGCTGCCGGGACCAGATCGATGAAACCATAAACCGATTTTTCCATGAACAGTAAAATTTTTAAGACCAGCAAAACTTTTGGTCAAACCTGCGTCTATGTCTGCCAGGATCTGGAAAGAGCGGAAATTCTTGCTCTTGAAGGGGTGAGGGATTCTAATCTCCGGGATATGGAAATTGACTTTGAAACACAGTGCCAATGGGTGCGTCTGAAAAAAGAAAACCCGGTCTTTCACGGGGTCTTAAGTTTCCCCCATGGGGAGGATCCGGGAAATGAACTGATAGTGGAGCTTTCCGGTAAATACCTGCAAAAGATCGGTACGAGCCCGACTCAATATGTCGTTGTCCGCCATAACGATAAAGCGCATGTTCATGTGCATATCGTTGCCAACCGGATCGATAATACAGGTCAGGTGACAGCAAAAGGCCTGATCATCGAACGGGGGATCAAAGCGGCCAAACAACTTACCCGGGAATATAACCTGATGCCGGATAATGGGAAAAATCTGGAACGGATCAATTTTGAAGCCCTTCCCGATAACGAAGCCATGCGTTACCGTGTCTACCTGGCGGTCCATGAGGAATTGCAGGGCTGCCAAAACCTCGATGAACTGGAAAGGAGATTGATAGAAAGGGGTATAACGATCCGATATAAAAATGATCCTTTGACCGGAGAACACCAAGGGATAAGTTTTAAGCTAAAAAAGTATTGTTTCAAAGGCAGCCGGGTGGACAAGGCATTTTCCCTGGCGGGTTTGGAGAAAACGCTTGCCCTCCAACAGGAACAGTCTTTGTCGCTAAACCTGGAAAGAAAGTGGTCACTTATAAAAGAAGAAATGCTGGCTAAGGGTCAGGAGAATAAGCTGATCCGGAAGGAAAATAAGCTGGTCCAGGAGGAGAATAAACAGGAACAAATTTACCGGCATCGTCCAGGGCATTTTTTATAAGCTGGTAAAAAATGAATTATTTTTTTTAATTGAAAAAAAATCTACGTTATGCATGAATCATCGAGAAATCCTTTAGTTAAAAAGGAGATAAAAAAAGAGCAGGAAGAAAAAAATGAAGGAGAGAATAAGGAGACAGGAAAAAATGAAATAATTAAATGGCAATTGGAAAAAAATGAAATTCTGAATAAGGAAATGGATAAACAGGAAAAAGGTCAGATGGGAATGACAGAAAACGATTTGTTAACAACCTTGCTGGAAAAAGCGGTAAATAACGGGACCGGTATTAAGGAAAATAAAGAGTTGATCAGAAAGGCTAACGGTCAGTTCCTGGAAATAAACGGGCATGTCGAAACGCTGATGCTTCAAACGGCTGTACCCTATTCACCCCTAACTGAGCCTCAAACGCTCGGAGAGGCGGTTGCCGGATTAGGATCAGGCTTGGATAAGAATTCGGGGGAGGTCAGGAAACTTACACAACTTATCACGGAGGTAAAAAAAATTGTTGCGGAATTGAGCGACAAATTAAGTTTCCCGGTCAAAGGTGTCGAAGAAGTGAAAAATGTTTTACGCGAACACGCGGCCAAGTTCCAGGAGCCTTATGAAAAGACCGTTCACCATAAACATTTTATGGGAAAGACGATTTGGATCCTGTGCGGGCTGATCCAGCTCGTTCTGTTGGTTGGTTTCTTCTGGAACAAGCAACGGGAACGTGCCAATCAATATTTAGATAATGACAGTAAATGGCGTTGGCTGAAATTAACCAGTGATCCTTCCTTATTGAATAGTACCGCAAGGGCCGATAGCGTTTATCTGACTAATCCGGAGAGCTTCCGAAAAATCGTTTACGAGGAGGAAGAACGACGAAAGGCACTATTCGAAAAACAGTTGCAACGACAGGAGAACGAAATGGAGATCCGGAAATTGGAGAAAATGGAAAAAAAGGAGAAATAGGGTCTTCTCCGGACGAGTCAGAGTGTATCAAAAACGGACAGATCTTGTATCAGAACCGAACAAGGCCTTATTCACCATATAACTAGCACACTGTAAATCACTTATAGGATTATCCGGCACTTTCTTGGTATGCCATTACCGCCAAGAAGTGCCGGATACTTTAACTGATTTATTTATATATACTTATGATTAGAAATTTCTTAAAAGTGGCCTACCGGAACCTAATTCGGAACAAAGGATTTTCGGCCATCAATATTACAGGTCTTGCAGTAGGCATGGCCAGCGCTATACTCATTTTTTTGTGGATACAAAATGAGGTAAGCTATGACCAGTTCCATGAAAAGAAAGACCGCATTTTTGAAGCCTGGAACCAGGCCAGGATTGAAAACAAAATCTGGTCATGGAACAATGTGCCTAAAATACTTGCCCGTGCTACCGAGCATGACCTGCCCGAGGTGGAACGTGCCGTTCGGGTGAATCATGGCAATAATTTTCTTTTCAGTATCGGCGATAAGCGAATTACCAAAGAAGGAAATATAGTGGATACAGGTTTTTTTCAACTATTCAGTTTCCCATTAATAAAAGGTAATCCCGCCACTGCGTTGAACGATATGCACTCGATCGTGGTTACCGAATCCATGGCTAAGAGCCTGTTCGGCAACGAAGATGCCATGGGAAAGGTGGTCAAAATCGATAATACGGATAATTTTACGGTAACGGGCATTATGAAGGACCTCCCTCATAATACACGATTTACTTTTGAATACCTCCTTCCCTGGTCCTATTTAAATTATAGGGGTTGGGGCGATTCCAGCTGGAATAATAATAGTGTCCAAACCTATGTGTTGTTGAAGCCAAATGCCAGCCTGGCTTCCGTAGCACCTAAAATAAAAATATTAAAACAGAAGTATGACGAAGAAGCCAAAAAGGATAACTGGCAAATGTTCTTTTACCCGATTACCCGCTGGAGATTGTATTCCAGCTTTACCAATGGCACAGAAGATAACGGCGGCCGCATCACCTTTATAAAACTTTTCGGGACTATCGCCGCATTTATATTACTGATCGCCTGTATAAATTTTATGAACCTGAGTACGGCGAGAAGCGAGAAACGGGCAAAGGAAGTAGGCATTCGAAAAGTGGTAGGGGCACAAAAATCCTCGCTGATCAGTCAGTTTATCGGTGAATCTGTCCTGGTTGCATTTCTTGCCTCTATTGTTGCGGTTATCATAGTGGAATTAAGTTTACCCGCCTACAATCAACTCACGGATAAAAAACTGTTGATCGATTTCGCCAATGGTTATACATGGCTGGCAGGTATTGGATTTGTGCTATTTACCGGAATATTAGCCGGTAGTTACCCTGCGTTCTTTCTTTCCTCCTTTCAGCCGGTTAAAGTGCTGAAGGGTACCTTTAAAAAAGCGAATGCCTTGATAACACCACGAAAAGTACTGGTTGTCATTCAGTTCACCTTCGCTATCATCCTGATCATCTGCACCATAATAGTAAAACAGCAGAATGACTATGCCCAGGACAGGCAGACGGGCTACAATAAAGACAACCTCGTATATCATTTTATGACGGGTGATGTCCCCAAAAATTATTCCCTGATAAAAAATCAATTATTAGCTGATGGTATTGCTTCATCGATAGTTAAGACCAGTCAGCCGCTTACACAAAGCTGGAGTGATGGATGGGGTCAGGAATGGGAGGGGAAGGACCCTAATGACCGAACCGATTTTAACCGGTTCACGGAAGATGAAGGTCTGGGTGTTACTGCCGGGTTGCAATTTACACAAGGCCGTGACTTCGACCTGAAAGAATTTCCAACCGATTCTACAGGCATGATCATAAATGAATCTTCGCTGAAAGTGATGAAATTCAAGAATCCTATCGATAAAATAGTAAAGGATATGGGCGTGGATTGGCATATTGTCGGTGTGATAAAGGATTTTATTCTTACCTCTCCGTATGAACAAACAAAGCCGATGCTGATTTCAGGCGCAAAAAAAGCGGACGAGTTTCATGCCATACTGATAAAACTGAATGGCAAAAATTCCACGGCGCAAAACCTTAAAAAAGCAGAAGCTGTTTTTAATAAATATAATCCAGAATACCCATTTGAATACAAATTCGTTGACCAGGAATATGCCCGGAAATTTGAAAATGGAAAACGGCAAGGCACCCTTGCTGCCTTATTTGCAGGGCTTACCATATTTATCTCCTGTCTTGGTTTATTCGGTCTTGCTACTTATATGGCGGAAAACAGGATAAAGGAAATCGGGGTCCGCAAAGTATTGGGTGCATCAGTTACCGGTATCGCTACTTTGTTGTCTAAAGATTTTGTAAAGTTGGTCATTGTCTCTTTTTTAATAGCAGCGCCATTGTCCTATTGGGGCATGTATAAATGGTTGCAGGATTATGAGTATCGCGTTAGTATCCACTGGTGGGTATTTGGGGCTGCCTGTTTGTTGTCAGTAACCATTGCCCTATTAACGGTAAGTTACCAGGCTATCAAATCGGCTTTGGCAAACCCGGTGAAAAATCTGCGTTCTGAGTAGGTTTCTTTTTGGGGTTAGGTAAAGTTGAAATTAAAGTGTTGTTGTTGCGAAGTTTATTTTACGCTTAATTTATTAAAGCGTCTATGGATGGCAAGGAACAAAAATAATTTTGCGGAATAAAAAAGTTTTATATATTCGTCATTCCGTAGCTCCATGAATTCCTTAGGAATCATTACACCTTAACCCTTAAGTAACCTGTCTCATGAACCCAAACCTAATTCGAGCAAGCGGCCGATTTATGGCCCGTCATTCTACACCTTTTCTTTTGTGTCCCAGTTGACATCCTTTTTTCTTCAACGCGTGTTCCACGCCTGATTTATCCTTGCTATAAGTAATCGAACTGATTCAAGTCGTATCGGTAATGCTATACCTATGCTAAAAAGAATTGCCATTTGCCTGTTTATCGGGCAACTGCTTTGTGTGGAGATTTCCTTTGGACAATCCGTGGAATCCGGACAATCCGGGCAGGCTGCTTCGTCAGCTTCGGGGGATGAATCCGTGTCAGGAAAGGTATTCAGTTTTCCTTCCAGGCTATTGGACCGGATACAGCATAAGACGGCGGATCTTAACCAACAGCTTACCCGGCAAACGGAAAAATACCTGGAGCAAATGACGCGTCGCGAAGACCGGATCCGGAAGAAATTATACCGGATCGATTCGACGGGGACCAAAAATTTGTTTGCCCATTCATCGGAACAATATGCGGCACTGGCGCAAAAATTGAAGACGGACACCGGCAACCGGTCGGCATCCGCCAGCGGAGAGTATCAGCCTTATACGGATTCCTTACGCAGCACGCTTGGTTTTTTGCAAGCGAACCCGCAGTTGCTGCAGGCTTCGGTGGGTGCTTCGGTAAATCCGCAGTTGCAACGTTCCGTAAATGAGCTGCAAGCCCTACAAGCCAAACTGCAGGATGCCGATCAGATCAAACAATATATCAGGGATCGCAAAGAACAGATCTCACAATATCTCAGCCGTTATAATAATCTGCCCAGTAGCCTCACCAAAGAGGTGCAGGGGATGAATCAGAGTTTGTTTTATTACTCGCAGCAGGTCCGCGAATACCGCGAGCTGTTGAATTCTCCCAATGCCCTTGAACAAAAGGCATTGACCTATCTGAATCAATTACCTGCCTTTCAGGACTTCATGAAGAAAAATGGAGCGCTCGCCGGTTTATTCGGTTTGCCATCCGGATACGGCGATCCTCAGGGACTCGTTGGACTCCAAACCCGTGATCAGATCAGCCAACTTATACAGAGCCAGGTGGCAGCAGGCGGAGCAGGAGGTGCTGCGGCTTTGCAGGCTAACCTGCAATCAGCACAAGGGCAATTGGATGGCTATAAGGATAAACTAAACCAACTGGGAGGCGGTAGCGGAGATTTGGATATGCCCAATTTCAAACCTAATGATCAGAAGATCAAGGCATTATGGAAACGATTGGAATACGGCACCAACTTCCAGACGAGCCGCAATAACCAGTACTATCCGACAGTGGTGGATCTGGGGCTTACGATCGGGTATCGACTTGGACATGGTAATAGTGCAGGTATTGGTGCTAGTTATAAGGTAGGTCTGGGTAACGGATGGAATCATATCGCCTTTTCATCAAACGGTTTGGGTATCAGGTCTTTTATTGACGTAAAAATAAAAGCAAGCTTTTTTATCAGTGGTGGATTCGAATACAATTACACAACTCCCTTTTCAGCGGTGCAGCAGCTACGGAACATCGATAACTGGACCAAATCGGGGCTTATTGGAGTGAGTAAAACGGTGTCTGTCAAGAGCCGGGTGTTTAAGAAAACAAAGCTGAGTTTATTGTGGGATATGCTTAGTTATTCGCAAAGACCGCAGACACAGCCGGTTGTATTTAGGGTTGGGTATGGGTTTTGACCGTGAAAGGAAAAAAATAAAAAATCATTGCAATAATATTTTCAACAAGAATAAAAGTATGTTTCACATGCATCGTAAAATGAGCAGACTGTTGTTATTGTGCGCGGGACTACTGGCATTATTTTCTGTACCTGTTTTTTCGCAGGATTCCGCCAATGCCATCGGTCATGTTTCCATTGCCTCTCCCAATGCCGCTTCCCTGGGAAAATTCGGTGATATACCGGTGAGCTATCATACCGGTATTCCTCAGATCGGTATTCCGATCTATACCATCAAGGCAGGGCCATTGTCCCTGCCGATCAATCTCAGTTATCACGCATCAGGATTAAAGGTCCAGGAGCCTGCCGGTTGGGTGGGTGCGGGCTGGGCCCTGGACGCCGGTGGGGTGATCACCCGGACGGTCATGGGGCAGCCGGATGAAAGGGGAACAAATGCGGGGGGTGCCGAAGTTAAGGGGCATTTTAGCGATTACGGGTATAACAATTATCTGTATGGCATCGATGGCAAACAGGACTGGATAGGTTTTGCGGAGGGAAGAAAGGATGGGCAGCCCGATCTGTTCTTTTTTAATTTCGGAGGATACACCGGGAAGTTCTATTTCCGTGATGATCGGACCCCGGTGCTGGTCCCGCAACAGGATCTGAAAATTGTCCCCTATTACCCTTCCGATAGCACAGGCTATATCGTTACCGGTCCGGGAGGTGGTAGCATCCAGGGATTTACCGTTACCACACCCGATGGCGTTCAGTATTTCTTCGGCAATACGCCGGGTACGACCGGCACCCTGCCAATAGAAGTGACCAATCCCTTCACGCTCTTAAGCGGAACGGGAGGTACAGCCATTTCCAGTTGGTATTTGAATAAGATCGTATCTCCCGATAATCAGTTTTCCATTCAATTAGGTTATCAACCGGAAACCTATGGTTATTTCACCCTTTCCACCTTTCCAGTTAGCGGAACTACTGTTCCGAACGAAATTGGTGCTCATTTTGAATACGATCTGGTAAAAAATATCGTGACTGGCGTTCGCCTTAGCAAAATCAGCTTCCCCAATGGAACGGTAAATTTTATCGGCGGATCTGTCCGGACCGATCTGAGTGACAATATAGCCTCGATCAGCGATGGGGTCAACCAGCAATGCAAGACCTTAGGAGCTATACAGATCACTGATTCCGCTGGATTCTGCAAACGGTATAATTTCTCGTATGGTTATTTTACGGATAATTCAACTCCTTTGTCGGGCTTCTTATTATCGGCGAATTACAACCTCCAAACAGATAAGCAACGATTGCGCCTGGACAGTGTGACAGAGGTTTCCTGTGACAATTCAGTGAATGTCCCCCCCCATAAATTCAGTTATTTCACCGAAATGGTTCCCCGCCGCTTAGCCTTTGGATTTGATCACTGGGGCTTTTATAATGGGGTCCCAAACAATAACAAACTGGTACCTTCCTACACCGTTAATGGGGTACCCTTCCCCGGAGCCAACCGAAGTTCTGCGTGGCCTGCCATGCGAGGAGGCGCCTTGCAGCAAATATCCTACCCGACTGGCGGACATACCGTCTTTGATTTTGAGCCACACAACTTTATCGGTGATTCCAGCGGTCTGACCGATAATATACTAGCGGGTATGGTGGTCCATATGTTCGGACAATCTCAGGATACCATGATCAATAACTTTGTTGGTAATGGAAATGCCATCACGATCTCGCTAACCAGTACCGCTAATTATTCTGGTTCTCTTTCCATCATTAACACCAGCACTAATGCAACCGTGTATTATTTAAATGTGCCGACCTATGCAGTTTCTCCTACTTCATATAACCTTCCAGCTGGCAATTATAAGGCCGTATTGACTTTGCCAAACTATAATAATTTATCGGGTGGCGCTACCGCAAACATTTCCCAGAAGATTGATGTCACCTTCACCTATAATATTGTTATCGGTGGTTTGCGGATCAAGACCATTACTCATAATGACGGCCTTACTACCAAGGACCAGGTTACCTCCTACGATTACACTAGTGGCGGTTCACCAACAGGAGTTTTGTATAGTGTTCCCGTTTATGTACAACAGGTCCGTAACGACCTGATTGAAAACGTAGGGTTCTGGACAGTAGCTAATGGATTTCAGCCGAATTCCCTGAACCCTTATGGTTGTCCAGGAAATGGGGGAGAGTTTTGCATATCGGCAGGAAGTATCCGTCCGATGGCAACCGCCCAAGGCAATCATTTTGGTTATAGCCTTGTCAAGGTTTCGCAATCGGGCAACGGCTATAGTAATTACAATTATTATATACATACCAATGGTTACCCAACGCAGAGCTCATTCATAGCCGTCACGGACGTCAATACCACCAGTTGTAATCCCAATGCTCCCAATTATCCTGCCGCCCCACCACCACTGGATTACCGAAGAGGGGAATTATATTACGAGCAACATTTTAATGAAGCCGGTCAGTTGTTAAAGGATGCCTATTATTATCCCTACTACGACACCACTACGGTGCTTACCACCCCTGGTTTCATCGTATCGATGTATTCAGGCGGAGGGCAGAATATATTATTAGGCACGAATTATAACCTATCAACGGTCCGGAAGACCAAGATGATGGTGATCTCCGATGATTACAAATCTACCGGTTCAGGGGGGCTCTCTAAGACCACCACCACCTATTATGGAAGCCCTTATCATAACCAGCCTACCCGAAAGGTGACCACTACTTCCACCGGAGACAGTTTGTCGACGAATATGAAATATGCCTTTGACTTCCGGCTTCCCAACTGTGATGCCACTACTAATTGCGGACAGTCCTATACTACTACCTGTTCCAGCTGTCAGACCCAGTATAATAACGCCCGGACGGCTTGTGGGGGTGGAGGTTTGTGTCTTACGACTGCTTATCTGGCCTATTTGCAATGCCAGGCTTCAGCACGTATTAGTTATGACAGTTGCCAGCGGCTTAATTATATCAACCCTACAAATGCATTTAGTACTTGTCATATCAATGCGGCAACATCAGCGGATGGCTATTTAAAGCCAGTTTTACGCCTGCAGGATCAGTACAACAATGCATTGATAGAATCCAGCGACTGGAAGAACCAGAACCTGCGTCATGCTGATTTCACAAAATACGATACCTCGCTTATTCCTATAGGTTATGCCTATCCCGGAAAAACGCAGCTCCTTATGTTACAGGCGCCTTCTTCCACCTTTGCCAATGCTGCGGTATCTGGGAGTACAGTGACCCGGGACAATCGTTATGCGGATGAATCCTCCTATCTATTCAATAAGGGCAATCCTTTGCAGGTAACCCCCCATGATGGGGTACCGGTGGCGTATGTTTGGGATTACCTGAATACCCAGCCGATTGCCAAGGTAGCCAATACGACCAGCGACCAGATCGCGTATACCAGTTTTGAAGGAGATGGCAGCGGCAACTGGACCATCGGATCAGTGTTACGAAATGCGACCGCTGTTACGGGTAAAAGGTCTTATACGCTTTCCAATGGAGGGATCAGCAAGGCAGGATTAACCGCTGCACAAATTTATGTCGTTTCTTATTGGACGACCAATGGTTCCGCTTATATGATAACCGGCACCCAAAGCGGGTATCCCATCCAGGGACGCACAAGTGTGGTCAAAGGAACGTCCTGGACCTATTTTGAACACCGGATCACCGGGCAGACATCTGTTAGCCTGACGGGTTCGGGTAGTATCGATGAAATACGTCTGTATCCCCTTACGGCCCAGATGATCAGCTACAGCTATTCCCCATTGATAGGTATGATCAGTCAGTGTGATGTTACCAACAGGATCACCTATTACGAATATGATTCCCTTGCCCGCCTGTTACGTATCCGGGATATGGACAACAACATTTTAAAACAATACGAGTATCAATACCAGAAGCCCGCTATTTATCTGAGTGCGGCGCAGAGCGGATCTTTCACCCGCAGTAATTGCGCAACGGGAGCCATCCCTTCCAATGTGTTGTATACGGTGGCCGCAGGAGGGTACACCTCTGCGATAAGCCAGGCGGATGCCGATGCTAAAGCACTTGCCATGGTAAATTTGAATGGACCGGCCTATGCCAATTCAAACGGTACCTGTACCTTTTATAATACGGCACAGAGCGGAAATTTTACTCGCACGAATTGTGCGACGGGTGGTTCCCCTTCCACGGTAACGTATACGATTGCCGCAGGAGCCTATAATTCTTTAGTCGATCAGCCAACCGCCAACCAGTTGGCCGCCAATGCGCTGGCAGCGGGTGGTCCCGCCTTTGCGAATTCGAACGGCACCTGCACCTTTTATAATACTGTCCAGGGAGGAAGCTATACGCGAAACAATTGCGGAACGGGTGGGGTGGGCAGCAGTATTACCTATACGGTGCCCGCAAATACCTACAGTTCCCTTATCACCCAGGGGGATGCCGACCAGAAGGCCCTTACGGCTGCCAATACCACTGGACAGGCAAATGCAAATGCGAGCGGCACTTGTACATTCTACAATCAGGTACAGTCAGGGACGTATACCCGTAATAATTGCTCCTGCCAGTATACCGGCAGCGCAGTGCTGTATACGGTTCCGGCAAATACATATAGTTCTTCCGTGGATCTGGCGACTGCCAATCAGCAGGCTACCAATGCCGTTACCGCTAACGGCCAAACTTACGCCAATACAAACGGAACCTGTACGACTACGTGTACGGGAACCAATCATAAAATAATTAGTTGCGCCTGTCAGACCGGTTCGCTAGGGATTATTTCCCAGGTCTATACGGCTGGTATTGGCTGTGTGACCAAATATGGCTACTTCTTTTCGGACGGCAGCTATATCTATGATCATACCAGTACGTTCGGTGGACAATGCCCGTAAAAACAATTAATAGAACGAACCGTTTAATTAGTTCAACATGTATACTTTTCTTATTTCCTTTTTCAGCCTTTTTTATTTGACCGATATCTTAAGCCTTTCTGTTCCTGCTTTGGGAGGCGGAGAGTCTATCCATTTGAGTGATTACCGGGGAAAAAAGATATTGATCGTCAATACCGCTACTTCGGGTCTTTTCAGCCAGCAATATGAGGGCCTGGAACGACTATATCAACAAGCCGTTCACCCGATGAGCGATGATATTCAACAAACCATAAAAACCCAATAGCCCACGCTATTTATCCTGGAAATCTCCTTCTAATATTCATAGAATATGCACTATAAAAATGCTTTCCTGGTGTTTGCGGTCTTATCGCTCCTGGCCGGAACCTCCTACACCCTTCAGGCACAGACGCTGCCGCCAACGGCCTATCCGAATACAACCCTTATCAACTACATACGGGCATGGGATGGGTTAGCCCCTGAACAGAGTCCTGCTTTGCTGATTACCCGACCCGTTAAGGACGTGCATCAGACTACCCAGTATTTGGACGGGTTGGGCAGACCGGTTCAAACGGTAGTTAAACAGATCAGTCCTATGCTCCAGGATATGGTTACGGCTTCCGTCTATGATAACTTTGGCCGGGAACAGTACAAATACCTCCCTTTTATTTCCAAGGTGACACAAGCAGGGGATGTGACCAATGATGGAAGTTTTAAGCTGGATCCCTTCCAACAGGCTACCAGCTTTAGCACAGGTCAATATTCTGGCGAAACCTATTTTTACAGCCAGGTTAATTTTGAAGCTTCCCCTTTGAGCAGACCACTCACTACCTATGCGCCTGGAAACAGCTGGGTGGGCAGCAGCAGGGGAGTAGGAGCTCAATACCTGGTCAATACCGTTAGCGACAGCGTGCGGATATGGACGATCGGTGCATCACCGGGCAGTATTCCCGTGACGACAGCCATCTATCAGGCTGGCCTGTTGTACGAGAATGTTACCAGTGATGAACAGAACCACCAGGTAGTGGAATATAAAGACATGCAGGGGAAAGTAATCCTGAAAAAAGTGCAGTTAGCGTCTTCTCCCGCAACGGCACATATCGGATGGCTGAATACCTATTATGTATATGACGATCTGGATAATCTTCGTTTTGTACTACAGCCCAGGGCGGTGGAGCTGGTAAATACCGGGGCCATAAACTGGACGATCAGTCAATCGATTGCCGATGAGCTTTGTTTCCGGTATGAATACGATTATCGTAAACGGATGATCATTAAAAAAATCCCTGGGGCCGGGGAAGTCTGGCTGATCTATGATAAATGGGACAGACAGGTCTTATCACAGGATCCCAATCTTCGAACACAGAATAAATGGCTATTCACTAAATACGATACGATTAACCGTCCTATCGTAATTGGATTTTATACGGATTCGACGCGCAATACCCAGACCTTGATGCAGGCCTATGTGACCACCCAAAACCTAGGGCGGGCAGAAACCTTCAGTAACCAGGTCTTTCCAATGTATTCGCTGACTACTACTTTTCCGCCAGCGGTTTCTGCCGATGTAATGACCTATACGTATTATGATGATTATAGCTGGTCACGTATGTATGGGGCTTATGGTAGTAAAGACAATAGTTATGATGCCAATTTTGCCACGGCGCAAAATACGTCCTATCCTTATCCTCAACCCCTGACCCAGTCCATTCAATCGCGGGGATTGGTTACCGGGGTAGCCACTACTTCTGTGATGGGTGGTATCGTGACGGCCAATTATTATGATGACCGCAAACGTGTAATTCAAGTCAAACACTATAACCAGACAGCGGGAATAGATATCAGCACTACCCAGTATGATTTTAGCGGCAAACCCCTGCAGACCTATCTGCGGCATCAAAAACTGGGAAATACAACGCAGACCCATACCGTTAGCACGAAAATTACGTATGATCCGGGGGGACGACCGATTGCTATTTGGAAGAATATCGACAATGCGGGTAGCGATCAATTGATCGACAGTATAAAATATAATGAATTAGGGCTGCCGCAGCGAAAAACCCTCGGAAATAACCTGGACAGTTTAGTCTATGACTATAATATCCGGGGTTGGCTAACCGGGATCAATAAAAATTATGTGGGTGCTTCGTCCGTCAATTATTTTGGCATGGAGCTGAGTTATGATAAAACGGCCTCGATTGCAAGCACCACCAGTTACCTGAATCCCGCCTACAATGGCAATATTGCCGGAACGATCTGGAAAAGTGCCGGTGATGGTGTGAACCGGAAATACGATTTTACTTATGACAATGTGAACCGGTTGACAGGCGCCGCTTTCCTACAAAACACTTCCGGTGCTTCCTGGGATAAAAGCAAAATCGATTTTAGCGTAGACCTCTTGGGTTATGATGCGAACGGCAATATAAAGGGTATGCGCCAAAAGGGCTTTAAAATTGGCGGATCTGCATCGATCGATTCCCTGATCTATTCCTACCAGAATACCGGGAACAGCAACAAACTAATGGTTGTAATAGACGGAGCCAATGATCAGAATTCCAAGCTGGGGGATTTTAAATATAACCCTGTCACCAAGACTGCTACAGACTACACTTATGATAACAACGGTAACCTGACAATAGACAATAACAAATCCATCACCAGCATCGTCTATAATTACCTGAATCTTCCGACGCAAGTGAATATGAAAGGCAAAGGCTATATCCAGTATATCTATGATAACCTGGGCACAAAACTGAAAAAAGTTGTTTTCGACAGCCTGTCCCGGCATGCGACCACGACTTTATATGTAGGCGGGTTTGTGTATCAGCAAACAGATACAATCACTGCGCCCAATGCCGGCATCGATACCCTGCAATTTATGGGTCATGAGGAAGGGAGGGCCAGATGGGCCTTTCATAAATATACCACGGGTACAACCGCCTATGGCTGGGAGTATGATTTTATGGAGAAAGATCATCTCGGAAATACACGGGTTCTCCTGAGCCAGCAGAAGGATACGGCAAAATACCTGGCGACGATGGAGGCGGCCTATCGGAATACGGAGAATGCCTTATTCTACAATATCCCGAATACCAATGTGGCCAGAACTGCGGCCTCGGGATATCCTGTGGACCTGACGGTCACTAGTCCCAATGATAGTGTGTCTAGGGTAAATGGCAGCGGTCAGAAGGTGGGGCCAGGCATTATCCTGAAAGTCATGAGCGGTGATAAAGTGGATGTGGGGGTTCAGTATTATTATAACAGCACGGGAACGGCAGGCTCGAACCTTTCTCCCTCTGATCTGCTGGGATCGTTGGCTTCTGGTATTGTATCGCTGACGGGAGGAGCGCATGGCTCATTATCTGATCTGACGGGGGCAGGTAATCCCTTAACAGGAGCCTTGACCAGTTTTCTGACTACGAATAATCCTACGCAATCCCTCAAACCATCGGCCTACCTAAACTGGATTCTGCTGGATAATCAGTTCAATTATGTAAGCTCGTATCCCCAAAGTGGAGCGATACCGGTAGGGTCATTTGGTACTTCAGGAGGTATATTACAGTTTCCGTTGAGTTATAAGGGAATTCCGATTACAAAGAGCGGATATTTGTATATTTATGTGAGTAATGCCACCCCTGGGTGGGACGTGTTCTTTGATAACCTAAGTGTAAAGACCTATAGCGGTCCAATGCTGGAAGAGAATCATTATTATCCGTTTGGGTTGACCATGGCGGGGATTAGTGATAAGGCGTTGAAGACACAATACGCTGAGAATAAGTTGCGCTACAATGGTAAGGAGTTGCAAAATCAAGAGTTTGGTGATGGTACAGGATTGGAAGAATATGACTATGGGGCAAGGATGTTGGACCCACAATTAGGAGTTTGGCATATTATTGATCCTTTGACTGATAAAACACGTAGATGGTCTCCCTACACATATGCCTACAATAATCCAACCGGATTTATTGATCCAGATGGAATGTCAGCCTTAAATAATTGTGAGAATTGCGGACCCATGCTTGATGGATCAAAGGGTGATGCATGGGGAAATGATGGCGAAGAGATGGTAAAGGTTAAGTATTTATACAATACAACAACTCATGTAATAATACCAAAAGAAATAAGTGAGGAAGAATATAATGCACATGTTGGAGGAAGTAGTGATGGAGATAAGCAAGCTAAGGATAAACCGGTATCAAGGGATGTTGCAGCAATTCCGAAAGGACAAACTCAGGGAAAAATTGCCCCGATGAAACCACCGACTCCTAAGTATAATTTCGATGGGTCAAATAATGGAGAAGCCTATAATTGCCATTCCTACGCGTGGGAAAACTCCCAGGGCTCACAATATGATCCGGAAAACTCCCCACAATGGCCTAAATGGGATAATGATCCAACCAATAATACTCAACTATATCATCCTATTGCTTTTAATGATCCAAATCAGGTTGGAGATAGAGTAATCTATTATAATGTTAATAGTAAGGGAAATGTTGTTCCAACCCATTCGGCTATTGTTTCCCAGGTAGATAAAGATGGTTTTGCTACTCAGGTAACAAGTAAATGGGGACAGCTAGGTGTTTATGAGCACGCTCCCAGAGATGTTCCTGCTTCATATAGCCCTGATGCACCAACAATGACGGTTAATGGAAAAGTTTATCCTACACGAGTTTATTATAGAAGAAATTAATGACTTTAATCTTTAACTATGATATTTAAAAGTATATTGACCCTGATAAGCTTTTATTGTTTTTTCGGAACGGGAAAGGTGAGGAAAGGCCAAAACGCACTTGAAAACTGTTCCGAAACCGAAACGCTAATTAATAAAATTGCAGTAGCTAAGGTTAATTATGAAGAAAGTGTTTATAGAAAAGAGAAGAAGCAGGGGTATTATAGAGAATATTATTCAACTCTTGTGAAGGAGTTTAAACGAAAAAGAAAGAGGAATGCCAGAGAGTCATGCCTAAGGCAATTAATTTCCAGAGATTCTATTTCTCGTAGGGCAAATTCCGTAAATTTTACCTTTAAACCTCTCACCTCGTCGATAATGGAAAAATGCGACGATTTAAGTTATTCAAGTTTCTTGAAAATAATGCTTGCCAACTTAAATGACTCTAGTAGTAATAACACAATTGTTTGCTACCCTGAATTGGCGAGATTATAGATGCCCCAATTGCCTACTCCAATGAATCTGATGAAGATGTCGAAGGAAATTTGGATTGTCATGAAAAAGGTTTTACTTCAGTTCTAAAAACTTTGAGGTGGAAGGACAGATTAGATCCATTGCGTTGGGTTATGTAAAGCTGAGGATTATGTAAAGAAAAGGGTAAAACCTGCGTCAGAAATTTGTTTTGAACCAAAACACTTTACATAATCATGTCTGTTGTTATAGTGACCGCAATGTAGCGATCATTAAAACAACCAGTTATGAGAAAAATTCGGACAACCTTCGATCAACTCATTTTTGACGCAGGCGAAGTATTAGTAAGCAAACTGCTAAGGACTTAGAACACCGTCATTTGGTATCGCGTTTACTGGCTACGAATGTATCGTCAGTTACTCGCTCAGGGCATCAGTGAATTTACTTCCACTGTCGGCAGACAATATCTATTCAATCAGTTTGGTGAGTTCGACTACGCCGCCCTTTCCAAGCACGACAAAGATGTGGTAAAGATCATCAACGTGCTCTGTGAGTTCTACGATACTGGCACCCTCGTGAGTTACAGGGAACGGATCATACTGGACGGTCCGATCGGTGAATTGGTAAAACAGTTCGTCGCTCATCTGGTATCACTTCGGTTAAAGCCATCGACGATAAATGAACGTGAGCACTACCTAAGCCGATTTCTCATCTTCCCGAAAGAGAAAGGTTTGATGTCCATGGACAAAGTAGACAAGTTCGTAATTCTCGATTATCTTAAAACCCTGGACGTGCGCCATCCGACCGTTGCCCATATGACCTTGAGAGCGATAAGGACCTTTTTAAAGTACCTTTTTGAACAAGGGATACTAAAAACGGACACTTCACTTTCTGTGCCCAGGGACAATTACATGAAGCAAGCCAAACTACCCTCTGTCTTCAAAACGGATGAGATCCAGCAAATGATCGGTACAATTGATCGGTCGAATGCCTGTGGTAAACGCAATTATGCAATTGTCCTTCTTGCTGCCAGACTTGGTCTCAGAGCTTCCGACATTGCCGGGATGAGATTTGAGAACCTGCATTGGGAACAAAGTACGATCCAGCTTAACCAATATAAGACAGGTCGGGAACTACAGCTTCCATTGCTTGCAGAAGTTGGCGAAGCGATCATTGATTACCTGAAGTATGGCCGGCCGGTATCTGAGGAACCTTATGTGTTCTTGCTTGCTCGGTCTCCGTTCGGACGAATACATAGTTGTTGTATAACCAATCTGGTTAATACCGCATTTGTCGCATCAGGTGTCAATATCGGTCATCGTCATTATGGCCCGCATGCGCTTCGTCACAGCCTTGCCAGTCTACTGTTGGAGCAAAGTACAGTATTACCGGTAATCACCGAAGTGCTGGGGCATGAGAGCTCCAGTTCAACGAAGTATTACTTACGGGTAGACCTGACTTCTATGAAGCAATGCATGCTTGATGTGCCACCTGTATCCAACGACTTTTACAGTCAGAAAGGAGGATACTTTTATGCGTAGGCACTTCACCGGTATTTATGAACCGTATCTTGAACAATACCTGGCTTATAAAAGACAGTTAGGTTTCAAACAGAGAACAGAGGAGACTATACTAGCCATCTTTGACCGCTTTACGATTGAGCGTGGGGAAAACCGGTTAGGCATTACTCCTGATCTTTCAAAAGCATGGATGCAAGCCGCAGTCAACCTGTCGTCATCGTACAACTTTCATAGAGCTTTACTCCTCAATCAGTTGGCCACGTTCCTTAATGAACAGGGCATTCCCTCGTATGTGATGCGTTTACCGTTATGCAAAACGGACTTTACGCCACATATCTATTCGCAGGATGAGCTTCGCCGACTTTTTGATGCAGCAGACAACTTCCGGGTAAAAAAGGGGCTGCGCCAGATCATGTTTACCATGCCTGCACTTCTAAGGTTGCTGTATGCTACAGGTCTAAGAGGTGGTGAAGCTGTAGCACTAACCATGAGCGATGTGAACTTGGATGATCAATTCATCATTGTCCGAGATAGTAAGAATGGTCAAGAGCGTGCTATCCCCTTCTCAGATTCTCTGGCAGTCGTGCTGAGACAATATGTCTCTTATAGAAACCAGCTACCTGCGAGTCTGGTAAAAGATGATCACTTTTTCATCGCACCTGACGGAAGGAGGATCAAATACAATTGCTTCAGCCACTGGTTCGGTCGTTTGTTATCAACCGCAGGCATCCCGAGGGGCCGGGGTGTAACACCGCACGCATTGCGGCATTCATTCAGCGTGCACTCTTTGGCAATGATGGCAGAGGGGGGGACAGATGTTTATTGTTCGTTACCGGTGCTATCCACCTACCTTGGACATAAAGCGATCGAATCGACAAACCACTACGTCAGGCTGGTCTCTGCAATGTACCCTGGCTTGCTGAAAGACGTGGACAGGATATGCATTAATGTTTTCCCAAATACGACAGGCTATGAAACCTACTGACTTTTCAAAATACCTGTCAGGGTTTCTGATCGGGTATTTATCGCATGAACGCGGTGCCAGCAAAAACACGATCTGTGCTTACCGGGACACTTTCGTCCTGTTCATCGCTTACATGGAAACGCAAAGTATCATGGTATCACGGCTGACATTGCAAATGATCACCCAGGCAACTGTTGTTGGCTTCCTCGATTGGCTCCAAGCAGAACGCAAGAACGGCAACGCGACACGGAATGCAAGACTAGCTGCTATCCATGCCTTTTTCAGCTACATCCAGTATCAGCATCCAGAGCACTTGCATGAATGCCAGAAGATACTGAACATACCGATGAAACGAAAGGCCAGTGTTGCTATGAACTATTTGTCGATCGATGCGATAAAGGTGCTTTTACAACAACCAGATATACGTACCGTCAAAGGCAGACGCGACCTAGCATTGCTTTCCCTGATGTACGACACAGGTGCACGGGTTCAGGAGGTCATTGATTTGAAACCATCCAGTCTGAGACTCGATAAGCTGAGTACTATCCGAATCGCCGGTAAAGGTAATAAGACCCGAATTGTCCCAATGCTTGACGAACAGGTAAAGTTGTTAAAACCTTACCTCACAGAGCACGAACTTGTCCAGATCTGCAACAATGAGCATCCGTTGTTCTTTAACAGCCGTGGCGATAAACTCACCCGTGCTGGAGTAAACCATATTCTGCGCAAATACGCAGATATGGCCAAGAGAAACAGCGATGTTCATTTGCCAGACAAGATCAGCTGTCATGTGCTGCGGCATTCAAAAGCAATGCATTTGTTGCAGGCCGGTGTTAATCTTGTATACATAAGTTATCCTAACTCTAATAAAATCCGAACTTGATGCCCTAATTATCTAATAATGGGCTCATTGCAATGAGTCTTAGTTAGGATTTTATTATAATATTATGGCGTTCACTAAACTAAAAAAAATATGAACGTCGAAAATTTAAGACACAAGTATCCTCTGCTCATTGAATATCTGCGAGCGAACGGATATACGAAAGCCTACATTGGCAAATTCAGAACTGATATTAATCAAATTCTAATGGATGGGTCTGATCCCGGTATACATTCATACGAGGAGTATTACAGGTCATTAAGTAAGAAGTATACAAAAGCTACACTTCGTCATAAGTTTAAGATTACCGGAAAGATTAAGCAATTCGATTTGAAGGGAATTTTTCCAACTTCTATTCACCGTTGCGGTTTTCTTAAACAAGACGGCTATGAGTCTCTTTTCCCTGAGTACAAAAATATAATTGATGCTTTTGTAAATTCAGCAATTGATCGAGGTGTATCGGAATCGTATATCAGGCATTTGAAACTAGCAACAATTAAGTTCTTTCAATATCAGCAGCAGGATGGAACACATTCCTTACTTGATATCTCTGAAAGAACTGCCCAGCGCTATTTCCATGATGGAGTGAAGATTGTAAGGGGATATGATGTTGTGAAACAGATTAGGACCGTTTTTAAAGAATGTATTCCTCACTGCCATAATGGTGAATGCGAAAGAATTATCGCCTTTCTCCCGACGATGAAAAAGAGGCATAAGACATATCCATTTTTAGAAAGGGAAGAACTAGAGAAAATAAAATCCGTTCTTTTGGGTGTTAATTGCACAAATCTAACTCTTCGTGATAAGGCTATTGTAACTATAGCTTTCTATACAGGTCTTCGCGGTTGTGATATTGCAGCTCTTAAATTTGATAACATTGATTGGGAGCATAATTTAATCCATCTTATTCAAAATAAAACAGGCGCCCCATTGACAATACCTCTACGGCCAGTTGTGGGTAATGCAATATTTCATTACATAGAGCAGGAAAGACCTGATTCTAAGAACGAAACAATATTTTTGACTCAGGATAAAAAAGCAAGAAAGCTCAGGACTACATCTATATATAATGCCACAACTGCTGTATTGACAAAAGCTGGTGTTAGAGTAGAAGGAGGTAAAAGAGGAACTCATTTATTTAGACACAATTTTGCAGTAACACTGCTACAAAGTGGGACTCAAACTCCTATTATCTCCCAGGTACTATGAGATGTATTAATTTATCCGGACACTCAAGTTGCTTAAATTTGAGTAACAATGACTGGAAAGAGTACGAAAAAAACACGCCGCAAGTACGATGATTCGTTTAAAGAGGACGTCCTGAAGATGATTATGTCAGGCCGGCCGGTGTCTGAGGTATCCGAGGCCTTAGGTATCAGCGAAAATTTAATATATACCTGGAAAAAGAAGGCTCATAAGGGTACAGGGAATGGAAATGGATCGCCAGGTGGGTATAGTGCCGATGCAGCAGCAGAGATTGAGCGGCTCAGAGCGGAACTTCGCCGAGCTGAGCAGGAGCGTGATATCTTAAAAAAAGCCTTGGTCGTATTCAGCCGTGGGACTTAACGACGACCTATTGCTTCATAGATGAGCTGCGAACGGAGTATCCCATTCAATTGCTTTGTTCGGTGTTAAAAATACGACGAAGCTGTTATTACGCCTGGAAAGCAGGCCAAACCTATCAGATAAAAAATACGGACAAAGTGATAGAAAACGAAGTGATCTCCGTTTTTAAGGAGCATAAGCGTCGCTATGGTTCCAGAAGGATAGTTAAGGAGCTTTCTCACAGAGGGGTTGCTATAGGTCAATATAAAGCCAGGAAATTGCTTTCCCGTAATGGGTTAAGAGCGATCCAGCCAAGGTCGTTTGTTCCCAAAACGACGGATAGTCGGCATACCTATCGCATTAGCCCCAACCTCTTGAAGGAAAGAAAAGGTCCAGGCAGCCGCAATGAGGTGTGGGTTGGAGATATCACTTATATCCCTATGGTGAATGGTAGCTTTTTGTATCTGTCGGTGTGGATGGACCTTTATTCCCGGAAAATTGTAGGCTGGGATCTCCAGGATCATATGCGAGAATCGCTGGTGATCGAATCGCTTCAAAAGGCATTACATGTCCGAAGATTGATCCAGCGATTGTTGCTACATTCTGATCGTGGAGGCCAATATGCAGGGAATGACTTTCGTAAAAAGCTGGCGAAGCATAATATTCTGCAGAGCATGAGCGATGCAGATAACCCCTATGACAACGCGCACATGGAATCCTTCTTTTCCCGCTTCAAAGCTGAAATGCTGGAAGGTGGGGCCTTCCAGACAGCAGAAGATGCCCGCAGTGAAATATTCGAATACATCGAGATGTACTACAATACCAAACGGCTTCATTCCTCAATAGGATATATGTCGCCAACTGATTTTGAAAATAAATAAATCGATAGTAATATGAACACAGTGAATAGTCCTCCAAAGAGCTTGAAATATAAACATGTCAAAGAACAACGATGCACCGATGGCTGGAAATATTCCTGGCAAGTTGCTCCTCAGCAGAGCCTGCTTCCGCTTCTTTCCGGCAAAACAAATGTAGCGAAACCGATCAAATAAAACAAATGATCAAGTCGATGAAATGCAGTACAGAAAAGGGCTGTAGCAGATTTTGCTCGGGGTTATTTTTTAAGAAAAAAAGAAGCAAAAAAAGAAACAAAGGAATGGGCTTCGCCCATGAATCTTTTTTATTAGGTTTGCAGAGGTATTGGCATCAATGCATGTAATAAACTATAATTTAATCACCTTATCAACTTCACTGTCCGGCAAGATCAACACACCTCACTAGGCCATGCATCACCTAAATCTATCGAATCATATCTTGAATCAGATCTTATTCGTCTAAAGGAATGTGCGTTAAGTATCGAGATGTACCCCATTGGAAAGGAGGTCTTTAAAAAATGACAACACCGATTATATTTAAGGAAATGCTAGACATATATCTTAAGTTCCGTGAAGTGTCTGGACTCAAAGAAAGCACGACATTTTCTCTTGTCCAGTTTTATCGCGATTGCAACAAAAGATATCCTGAAAGCAAATACTTAACTCAGGAAATGATTGACTGGTGGTGCGCGAAAAGGGATACTGAGAAAGCGATATCCAATCGCACCAGAATATATCCGATAGTCACCTTTTTACGACATGCAGAGCAACGAAATTGGATAGATGTAAAAATACCAAAGGCACCTCATGTTAGAACTAACACCCATATCCCTCACTCTTTTAGCGAAAAGGAATTGAAAAACTTCTTCAAGGCATGTGACGAAATCAAAGATGGGGCGCCAATTCAAGTAAAACTTAGGGTAATGGAGGTTCCCGTTTTCTTTAGGCTACTCTATAGCAGTGGCCTTAGAACAACGGAAGCCAGACTGCTAAGGAAAAATGATGTTGACCTTCAAAATGGCGTTATCAATGTTCGTTACACCAAAGGATATAATGAGCACCGAGTTGTACTTCACGATACGATGAGAGAACTGCTTGTTCGTTATGATAACGCTGTATCAAAATTAATGCCTGGTCGAAAAATCTTTTTCCCTAGCTGTAAAGATAAATGTCATTGGAACATTTGGGTGTATAAGCAGTTTAGCGAGTTATGCTATAAATATAATGATACAAAAACTGTTGCTTACAGCCTGAGACATAACTATGCTGTTGAAAATGTAAATAAATGGACTAACCATGGTTTTGAAATCCATGACAAACTGGTAGCATTAAGCAAGAGTATGGGGCATAGTACCCTAAAGAGTACCATGTACTATTACTCCCTGGTTCCGAAACTGGCTGGTATTATTGAAGACCTGTCAGGAAAATCTTTTAATAAATTAATCCCTGATTTACCTAATGATGAAGAATAAAAAAAATGATGCCCTGGAATTAGCCAAATATTATGATTCCTGGATTGATGAATGTGCACTAACAAACAGTCATAATACAATACGGTCTTATGAATCCGGCATGAAACTTTATATTGACTTCCTTGAAGACGTTAGGCGCTTAAAATCAACTTCTTTCAGTTCTAGTAATGACTTTTCTCCGGAGGCAATAAAAGAGTGGCTTATCTGGCTCAAAAATAAAAGGGGTTGTAGTCCCCAAAGCTGCAATGTTCGATTAGCCTCGATAAGAGCCTACCTGCAATATATTGGCGAACAGAACATTAAATACAGATATCTCTTATTGGAATCTAAAAACATCCATCGAATGAAGGAAATACCGAAAAAGGTCAATGGCTTGACTGAAAATGCTATTAAGGCACTCATGTCTGTGCCGGATGCCTACACATCGACGGGTTATAGGGATATTGTTCTTATGGCATTTCTATACGGTACAGCTGCCAGAATCGATGAGGTTTTGTCGTTGACAATATCAGACTTGCATCTTAATCCTGATAATCCTCACGCAACTATTATTGGTAAAGGATCCAAAATTAGAACCTTATATCTACCGCCGAAGTTAGTAAGCCATCTTTGCAAATTTATTAAGAAATTCCACGGTTCGGAGCCAGCTAAGGATAGATATCTGTTTTACTCCAGAGTAAAAGGCAATCAAGGAAAGATAAGCCAGGAAGCAATTAACAAGCGCCTAAAGAAATATGCTGTTATTGCTCATCAAACTTGCCCTGATGTGCCTCTTAATCTTCATGCACACCAATTTAGGCATGCTAAGGCTAGCCATCTGTTGCATGACGGGATGAACATTGCCCAACTATCAAAACTCCTTGGCCATGCCAATTTAACTACGACAATGGTCTATCTGGATATAACCATAGACATGAAGGCAAAAGCAATGATATCCCTGGAAGATGAAAAAACTAAAAATATACCAAGAAGTTGGGGTAGAGGAAAAGATAACCTCTCTCAACTTTTTGGAAGGAGAATAAAAATTAATTGAAAAATAATCCGAACTTTTATAGATAATCTTATCTGTTAATCAGAGATCTGCCTGTAAAAGTTCGGATTTTATTGGAGTTAGGATAACGTATGAAATCCAAACGTTTGGATTTTATCAGGGATATTCTCGGCCATGTGTCCGTCCAGACAACAGAGATCTACGCCAGGGCTGATTCACGTGCAAAACGAGAAGCTATTGAAAAGGCTTATATATCCGTCGTGCCTGAAAAAGCACCTGTCTGGCTGTCGAATGAGAACCTGTTGGATTGGCTTAAGCGCTTTTGACCCTGTTTATTATGTAAAGTTATGTGACAGAAAATCATTGCTGCTTTGAAATACAAGCAATAACTTGTCACATACTTTACATAATCCTCAGCTTTACATAACCTAAATTATGCAAAGCTTTACATAATTTAGGGCGGCACAACCATATGTTCGCTGGTTCCCACCGGGGCGGAGAGCTTGCCGCCATTGCTTATAATCTGATTGCCAGCTGTAAGATCCAAAAGATAAATCCGGCAAAATGGCTGGAGGATGTTTTACACAGATTACCCAACCAGCCCAAAGACAATCTACTGGAATTGGTGCCGCAGTGCTGGAAACCGGCATTCAACAAGAAACCACAGAGCGCCTGCATGTAAAGGCTACCGGGAAATCACCGAATTGTTTTTAATGTTAATAATTTTTGCCATGGCCGCTTCCGCCTTTTTTCTTTCCCGTTGCCTTTGCACCCGGATGACTGAATAATCCTAGGGCCCGAGTTCTTCATCACTCAGCATGGAAATAAAAGCATGCAAATCCAGTTGATAAAACTGGCAAACACGTAATGCCATCACAAAACTCAAGTCCCGCTGATCCCGCTCTATCTTCAGATTGTTTATGCTCATCTCAAAGATCGTAGTTCCACAACAAAATACTCAACCGGGAAGAAGTGAAGATTAATAATACCGTCAACAACGAGGTTGCGTTTTATGATTATATGGAGGACATAAGAAGGTTTGATACATTATTATATGTTCCAAATCCAAAAAACAGAGTTGATTTAAAAGCGAATGCCGAAATATTGGATATTGATATACATGAAGATTATGCTACTGATAAATCTGGCAAGAAATTGTAAATTATATGAACTCTTTGCATCGTATGGCTTATAGAAGAAGAGTACGATTATGGAGCGAGATTTAAAAATGGCGACGGGAAGTGTTTCAAACCACTGATCATGCAATGAACTGAACGGGTTTATTTTTCATCAGATTGGTTTTTTAAATAAGGTGAATCCTGCGCAAAGCCCTGCCAGCAGGGAGAATGCCGCTGCAAAGGGAAAGAAATAGATGTATTCGGTGATGGCTAGCAGTATCAGGAACACGCTTAGTGCGGCAACCATAGGGTATTGAGGGTTATTTGACACCAGCGTTAACAGCACGGTGATGAGCAGCAGCACAAAGATCATACTGATGACATAGCCTTCGTAAAAACCGCCGAATGAGACCTGGCGTCCCATAAACTCGAAATGTTGGTTCTGCATCGCCCCTATTACGTTCCCGATCTGAGCGTTGGGTGCCTTTTTCCAGCTGAGCGCGCCTATACTGTGGCCGATGGTGTGCAATAGCATCAGTGCGGCCGCGATACGAAGTAATAATTTTGGTTTCATGCCTGCTGATTGGTTAGGTCTTTGTAAAGGTTAATTATCATGCCCCAACCCTCATCCATCATGGCGATGGTTTTGTCGCCGCTGAGGCGTTCAAGGTCGCGGTGTTCCAGTGTGACAAGCGTCTTTTTGGGACCTTTGGCGATGAATTGTATCTCCACCTCCGTGGTTAGTTCGGGATCATATTTGAAATCTCCGTTGATTTGCCAGTTGAGCACGAGTTTTCCGTGGGGAGCCCAGATCAGGACATGACCGACATTGACCTCGCTGCCGTCTTCGTGTCTTGAATACCAGCGGCCGTTCAGGCCGGGTTCAAGGACTAGTTCTATCATAGGGCAACTACCGGTGTGGTGGCTCTTCGGCCACCAAAGGCCCATTTTCCTGGTGAATACATTGAATGCAGTCTCCTGCGAGGATTCCACGAGGAGTTCCTTTCTGATAGGTGTGATCGTTGTGGTCGTCATATTATTATTTTTTTCTTTTTTTTTCTTCTTGTTCTGCTACTTTTTTGAACGCGGCAAGAGCATCGTTCCAGAACCGGTCAAGGTAATTTCTCAAGGCAATTATTCCTTCCTGGTTAATGGCACAAATGCTACGGGTGCCCTGTTGGTTGATATTTATAAGTTTGGCTTCTTTCAGCACTTTGAGGTGCTGGGAGACTGCGGGGCGACTGACGGGCAGCCCTTCGGCGATGTGGACGACGGAAAGCGGTCCGTTTTGTAGCTTTTCAAAGATGGTCCTGCGAGTTGGGTCACCAAGCGCGTTAAAAGCGAGGTCGTATCGGGTAGCTACTGGCATAAATTTTTTAATGGTAAGTGTTAGCTTACGGTAAGTGTAAACTTACTGATAGTTTTTATATTTGCAAATACTATTTTAACTTATTCGACAAAAAAAATTGAAAGGATTGCCTTCCTTCACAACATATTTAGTTTCAACGGTTAACCAGTACTGCTGTAGAGGGGGCAGGAATCTTCGGGTGTATGGCGGGCAGAGGGGAAAAGGTAAACCACTCAGGCTGTGCACCTGGGTTCGAATATTAATTTTTTTTTTTCTTAGCCTCCAATTCCATGATCTTTTTCTCCGCCAGCTTAGCAATTGACTTTTGACCCGCCTTTCGGAATATCTCCGCGAAGTTGGTCAGGATGGTTAAAAGTTGGTTCAATTCTCCCTGGGTATGGAAAGTATACAATCCTTTGTTACGGGCATTCTGTAATTCTTCGATAAATGTATCCCTACCCTTACCGGTTATGGCATGGAAGAGCCCGGCAATTTCCCCGAATTTATTGGGTTTGGTGAAATCGATCTTGTCTATCTTGGAATCTTCTCCGAGAAGATCAAATAATATGAGGATTTGTTTTTTAGAGAATACTCCTTTTTCCTTCCCTTTTATACCCTCCCGGACAATGGACTGGGTATGAAATTCCTGATGGACTTCCTGATATATTTCGTTATGAACTTCTGTGTGGACATCTGTATGGGAGAAGGTATTGTATTGGTGATTGTTGGTAGTGTGGTTGTTGTTCTCCTGGTTGATTTGAAAAATTTTAGGCGGAAGTGTGATCGAGGACTTATTGACCAGCTTGTTTAAAAAGGAAGGGTCCTTGATCCGTTCCATTGCTCTGGCACAGGCTGCTTCGTAATTGCTCTCCGCCTCCAGTAAGAATTCATGCAAAATGTCGGTAGACCCATTGACCAAAAGTCGATTGATCTGAGCTATTTCCATAATCGAATAGTACAAACTCCAGGAAGAGAGAAAAAATAAGGCAGTTGCACGGGAAATACGGAATTTCGTATTGCACATGCTCCTGTAATAAAGGATGTAGGCATTGGCAGGGGGCAGCTTTCCATGGTAATATTCATAATCAATTTTAAAATGCCGGTATAACCTGAAATGTCCCAATAATCTTGTGGATATATCAACATTGTAAACACCCAGCCAATCGCCAAAACGACAAGCCTGACGTCTTGCCCACTCTCGTATCACGGCTTTTAATTTGTTTTTCTTTTTCAAACCCTTGTTGAGCGGTATTAGCTCCTGTTTCATATGGCCGAAATTTGGATCTAATATATGAAAAAAGTGATATATGTAAAAAAATATCACTATTAAATCCTTATTTTCGCTCCTTGCAGGATGCACTCTTCCTCTTTTATAAGCTGCGTTTCTCACTAATTATATGTTTGTTGTATGAAAAATTGTACTGCTTTTATATTGGGTTTCAGCCTGATCCTTTTGGGGCTTATTTCCTGTAATTCAAAAAAGGATTATGATAAGGTATTTAAGGATCCTGCTCTTTTATACAATACCGTCCATGAATTGAACTATGTAGTGATGGGTAATAATTTCAGTCCCATTGTCGCCTCCCGGAATTATATGTATGCCGCGATCGCCGCCTATGAGGTGGTTGCCGCCGGGTATCCGGACAAGTATACCTCCCTGGCCGGTCAGTTACATGGTTTAAAGGAGGTTCCCCAACCACTCCCAGAGAAAAAAGTGAATGTCGAACTGGCTTCTTTACTGGCCTATTGCAAGCTGGGCGAAGCCGTCACTTTCCCGGAAGGAAGTATGAAGGGGTATGTGGACAGTCTGAAACGATTGGCCAAAGATCATGGTATGCCGGATGATCTGTATGATAACACCCTTGCCTTTTCAGACTCTGTGGGTATGGCCATTATTCGCTGGAGTAAAAAAGACAATTATTTGCAAACTAGGGGAGCCCCTGAGTATTCGGTTAATGATTCGCCCGGAAGATGGGTGCCTACGCCACCGGCTTATACCTCGGCCATGGAACCGCATTGGAAGGAGATCCGGACCCTGGTGATCGATAGTCCCAGACAGTTCATTCCCCAACCTCCTTATCCCTTTGATATAACTAATCCATCCAGCCTCTATTTCCAAGAGGTGAAGAAGATCCAGGTAGCGGTCGATAGTCTTACACCCGAACAGGCTTTTATCGCCGATTTCTGGGATGACAATCCCTTTAAACTAAATGTATCCGGGCACCTGATGTTCGGTACCAAGAAGTTTTCTCCCGGCGGCCATTGGATGGGTATCGTAGGAATAGCGGCCAAACAATCCGGAGCCGATTTTCCCGAAACAGTCTATGCCTATGCTAAGACCGCCATCGCTCTTTTTGACGGATTTATCCAGTGCTGGAATATAAAATATACCTATAACACCAGTCGTCCGGAAACCGTGATCAATAAATATTTCGATCCCAATTGGCGCCCTCATTTACAAACGCCCCCCTTCCCGGAATATACCTGCGGGCATTGTACGATCTCTGCCGCCTGTTCAGAAGCACTGACGAGTGTCTTTGGCGACAACTTTAAATACACGGACACTACGGAACTGGAATTTGGCATCCCGCAAAGATCTTATTCCTCTTTCCGGGAAGCCGCCAAAGAAAATGTAATGGCCCGTTTTTATGGAGGCATTCATTTTTACTATTGCTGCATACGCAGTAATGAAATGGGCAGAGAAGTAGGAGCCCTGGTGGCGGACCGGCTGAGAATGAAGAAATAGGATTTTTCGTAAAGTGGTAAAGTCAATCTCCTGGTTCATTTTAAAAAAGATCAAGGTGGATCAGGATCCCCGAAATAGAAGTACTGATAGCCAAATGGCCGAGCTGATTGCCGATATGATCATGATCCTTTGGCCGTGTTTTCTTTCCGGTTCGGCATATACAAAGACCCGCCCGCCATTGGGCAGTGTTTTTTTAAAATAACATAGAAAATAGCCTATAAACAAACCAAGGAGTCCTCCGGAAATAGCAAAAAAATACCCGGCCAGGATCCAATTCGGGCTGCTCCTTTCCGGTTTGGACAATTCCTCCAGGCGTTTTTCCCTTAAGGTGTTGGCGGTATCCGATGTGATCGGTATTCCCCTGTCCGTCAATAATTTTTTAGCCAAAGCATAATCAAAATGGCCCCATTCGTCCGGCTTGGATACGATGTCTAATAGTTCCCTGTCGGTGAAGGACAGTAAATAATAATCAGGATCAACGTCCTGCAATTGGGTCTGATACCAGGCTTCAAGGGTGGCATGGGCCCGCGGGAAATCGGCTGGTCTGACTTTGAGCTGGATCGTGGGTTCGATACTGTTGTTGGCGAAACTTACATCAAAAACGGGCACCTCATTTTCAATCAGGTATTCGATCTGCTGTTCTTTAAATCTTTCCGCTATAACGGAGGCAAGTCCTGCATCATTGAATTTTTGAAAGGTCAGAAAGGATTCAGGCATATTATTGATCAGGTTTGCGTGATAAGAATGGCCATTTTAACAGGACAAGGTTTGTCGGGGAGGGAAAATAAACAATATTTCAGATACTCAGCAACCCGGTCTGTTATTTTAAGGAAACTCCGGCATCATTATTTCATTTTATACGTTCCAAAATGCAAATGGTAACCTGGTTGCCAATGTCTTTTTTGACTTTTTGTTGCAAATCTTTCATCTGTTCACCGGAAGTAAAGCCTGTAATTTTGGACTTCTCAGCCAGATTCCGCCCCACATAAGAATACCGAGATAAACCGGGAATAAATTATGGCTAAAGAGCGGATTGTCTACCCGGAGGTTCGCGGTAATGGCGCCGCCATAAAGACCAGTCAGTAAGACCGCTCCCAGAACGGCTGTGCGGGGGATCATATAGAGTAAAGCAGGGATAAGGGAAAGAAAAGCCATTAACAGGATATGATGTTCCTTAAATCCCAGTTCTTTCACAGTGGCATCAATGACCTGGGGAGTTTTTAGAAATTTTATGATGGCGTCGAATAACATAAAGAGGATTACGATCCCGCTCATGATGCGACCTGTCCAAAGCTGTGCTTTCGGAATGGTAGTTGTTTCCATGTTGTTGGTTTTTGTTTTTTTTGCTGATTTGGTGGTAGCGGTTAGTTTGTATTTTTTTGACCACTAATTTATACCAGCAAATAAACGACCTTTTACCGGAAACAGAAATGTGTGAAAACGACAATCTAAGGGGTAATTTGCGACAAGGGTATTTTTGACCTGGTCATTTTACGGCATCCTCCCATGTTTTGCCGTTCTCCAGTTTCAATGCAGAAGGAGAGGGGACTGCAATACTGCCTTTAATATTCCCATTGCCGTCAGCCGTCCAGGTTTCTGCCAGCAGATATTTATGAATGTCACGATATTCTATTTTCAGACGGTTCTCTTTTAATTTAAGCACGGCATACCCATTGAAGGCCAGGTTAAGGTTCTCCTTATTGGGATAAGGACGGGTATCCACCATGACCAGTTTACCCGCTCCGTGTTTGTTGGAGCATCTTGTGAAATTGTGCTTTTTATTTAATTCAACCGGCATTCCCCCGTGCCCGATGCAACGTCCATAGGCTGTAATGCCCTCTTTTACACCCGCTCTTTCAAACATAGAGAACCGGTGTTCGTGACCCCATAACCAAAGTACGGGTTTATCCTTTCCAATATGCCTGGCTAATTGAATGGCAGGTCTGGAATATTCTTTTTCGTTAAAGGCGGTTATGTATTGATGATGGGTCAGGATGAGGATGCCCTTATTTTTTACCGCAGGGTCGCTAAAGACTGTCTTTTCAAGCCATTCCATTAAGAGGTCATCAAACCGGCAATCGGCGCCAAGACCCGGTATGAGTTCGATCAGGGGAATACCTAAAGAATGATAACCCGTATCCAAACCGAGTATGATCCAATGTTCATTTTCCAGACAAAAGAATCCTGCTTTTTGTCCGCTGAATTTTCCATCTGGCGCTCTGATGCCCATACTTTTCAGGAGGGTGTCGAAAAAGGCGACACCCCGCGTATACATTTCATGATTTCCTAAAATGGCGAAACTGCCCACATTGCCTCTAACCCAGGGAGAACGGTGCAAGGGGAAAAAATTACTTTTTATCTCAGGAGGAGCACCCACATAGTAGGTATCCCCCATGTGGATCGTGTAGTCAGGATTTTGATTGGCTATCCCGGCCGATACCGCAAAGGACTCGGGGGTAAAGGTTGCCCAATCTGCCGCCAGGGCTATTATAATTTCTTCCGAAATAGAACCCGGCGCTTTTTTCAGTTGGTATCGGCCATTGTCAGGCTCGTTGCTACTTGTTGATTCGTTGGTATTGGTTGATACTTTGCTAATGGTTGATACTTTGCTAATGGCTGATGCCATACTGTTGCCTGCTTCAGGATAGGTGGGGTAGGGATGTTTTTTCCCAAATCCACTTTTTATGGTGTGATATACCCAGGTCCAGAATCCTTTGCTGAGAAAGTTGTTTAACCTGTTCCCCGGGTTACCTTTTTTATACTCGGTGTTAAAGTGGTTGAATATTTTTACCCGGCTAAGATTTTTGTAATCTTCCTTTTTTCGAATGGGAAGGGGAGGAGTGTTTTCTGCCATCGAAGTAAATATTGGTTTTACCTGTTCCTGTAATTTACTGTTTATTCATGAACAAGCGTAACAGTGTTAAGACCTTTCCTTATTAAAAACAAACGTTTTACATTTTCCGCAACATCATTATGAAAGTATTTTGTCATTATTCTCCCAACCTTACTGTTATCCCCTGCGAATATATTTACATCAAGAATTCCATCGATACGAGTAAAGATTTTAGAATTTCTAATTGCTATTTTTCCAATTTGTCTACCTAATACTTCCGCAGAAATATCTATAAGTTCAAAATTGTCATCTCCGGAAAATAAATCATTATGGTGTTCGTAAATTTCCTGGTCGTTCATTTCAAATTTTTAAAACCCCCTGTTAAGAGCTTTCAGTAATTCACCTGCTTCCGAATTTAATCTAATTTGATCCAAATTGATTTTGTAAATGCTCATCGTATATCTTTTGTGCAGCTTCGAAGCATCTTCGGTCCGCTTTTAAAACCAAATCGATATACGCTAACAGGGCAGGAACGGTTTTGATGTGGATATCTTCTTTATCCGAATGGTAGAATTTTGTAAACGCTTTGAGATTTCCCTTTTCATCCGGGATCAACTTATAATTTTTAATTAATTCGCTTCTGGTTTCAAGGGTATACAAGGTAATTTCTTCGGGCTTCAGGTAGTTGGTTAAAAGATCCCCTGCGGCCTCACCCCCCCACCAGGTTTTGGTATCGTTCAACTTGACACTTTGCCAATTCAGAAAATCGGAAGGGTTCAGAAAGTGGAAGCTTCCCAGGAACAGAGACGGTTTTAAGCGTTCTTTATATGCCGATATCCATTTATTTAAAAGTTCTTTTTTATTATTGAATCCAAAGTTGCCTTTATTTATTTTAATAAGGAAATGGTCATATTGCAGGCCTGCAATAATATTATTTATATTTCCTAACCCTACTTCATTTGTTTTTGCAATTTCCCGATATGTATCATTTATTCTTTCCTCTTTGAGTAAAAAGTTAAAAACTACTTTCAGGCCGGTTTTTGTAAATGCCCGATTTCCCTTTTCTATTGGAGGAGTTGTTTGTTTTCGGCCTTCTATCCAGATATGAACCTCTTTTTTTTTCAGGAAAATGTTACCGGCTGTATCTAAATATGCAATATTTAAACTTTGCAACTTTTGTTTTAAAGCAGGAGGAATGTATCTCGCTATGAGGATGAAATTTCCCTTATTACTTCCTGAAAGGCTTATTGTTTTGGCTAGAAGACTTTCTGTCAATTCTTTTCTCACCTGGGCTGGAAAAGAAAACTTTCCACCATTAATGTTAAGAAACAAGATTCCATCCAACTTATTTTGATTCCCATGTTTCCATTTTCCAGATATCCCAGTCCCTTTTTCAAGTTGCTCCAGCGTGGTATCTACTATGAAATTCTGTTCTGTTGTGAGGCTTATTTTACCTTCTTTTCTCATAGTAAAGGGTTTGTTTTGGGCCAAAGGTATAGATTTTTTCTATTTGTTCACGAAAAATGAACGTTCACAAAATGTGAACATTAATAAAACGTGAACATAATTATGATAAAATTTTGATAATCAATATTTTATTTGAAATTTAAATCAGACTAATGTTCATCGCTATTTTCCAGTCTTCAACTTTTCCTTCAAAAGTTTGACTTCTTCCTCCAGCCGGGCGATATGTTCCCTTTGGGGGGCAAAAGCGGCTTGTATTTCGTCGATAGTATAACGGGGGGTAATATGCTGCGGGCAATTCCAGTCATATGCCTGGATGTCCAATACAATCATTCGTTCGGAATGGTGTTTGTAATCCGCCGGGTCTAACTGCCTGAATAAAGAAGGGTCATCCTTGATACTTACGACCCTTGCATTGGCATATAATTTTAACCGCGCCTGGTGCGGATAGGATATCATTATAAGGGCTACATGAGATTGGGTGGCGATATTGCCAACCGAAATGTATTGTTTGTTGCCGGAGAAATCAACAAAACCAATGGTCTTTTTATCGATTACTTTCACAAATCCTGTCGGGCCTCCGCGATGCTGGATATAGGGATATTTGTTTTCGCCATAGCTGGCCATGAAAAAATGATCCTGTGCCGCTATAAAGGCTGTTTCGTTGGCGCTTAAACCGTCAACCACCTGTTTTTTTTCAACTCTTTCATAGGTCTTTCTGCTGCCAAACTCTTCCTGCAACATCCTGACCTCGTCGGTAAAAGCTAAACTGCCATAATTCATACAAGGAGGCCTTAGTTAGTGTATCGAAGGAGAAATCCCCCGTTTATGCTAAAAATGTAGCTAATTCAGCTCAATTTCGGCAGATTTTATGGATAATGGATCATTTTGACTACTTTTATCGTTCATCCTGCATGGGCAGAGTGTCAAACCCCCGAATCAGCATCATTCTTCAGGCGGCACCAGGAAATGCCCTTCGGAAATTTCCTGTCAAATCTGGCCCGGCAGTACAAGCCATCGAAAACATCTTATCGTTGCAGCTATAACAGAAATAAGATGCTAAAAAGACCGTACTGGGAAGACTTATTCAGGTAATGTATTTTTAATTGGTTCAAGGCAAAATAGTATAATTATGAGTGAATTCAGCATTTACACCCCGATTTGGCAGAAGTACAGACCCGCCATCTTAAGTCTTTTGAAATCATCTTTAACCGAGCCACAGGAATACAAACTGTCCAAGCAGGAATTTGAGACGATTGGCGGAAGGACGAGTGCAGGATACGGTTTTAACCTGGAAGTTAAAGAAGGTATCGTACAAAACAATATCAGGGGCACGGCTGTAGCCAGGGATCTGTTCGAGGTCCTCAAAAACTCTCCATCGGCAAAAGAGTTCATGTCGAATAATTATTTCAAGATCAACATGACCAAGGATTTTAAATTGAAGATCCAGTCTCTTCAATAAGATCCGGTCTCTTCCAGGAGATCCTTTCTCTTCCATAAAACCGGTCGGGCAAAGGGCAGCTTATTATTCTGCAGCCTTGATCCCGGGTATCCTGCTTTTTATCAACGCCATCTGACCCTGGTGATGGGATTCATGTTCGCAAACATGGAACCATTTACAGTAATTATTGGTAGGTCCCCAAGGCCATGTTTTATCAATGGTCATAAACCAGGCGTCATCGCGTTTGCGGAATTCTGCTAATGTTTTTTCCCGGGTCTCCTTCAGCAGGCCCAAATAAAAATCCACATTATTTCCTTTGATCGTTTTGCGGGCGGGTTCGCCGAGGCTCATGGCCACATCGAATTTTTTGGTCACCGATTCATCAAATTTCCCCCATTCGAGACCCTTAAAGGTATGTTCGTGATAATAGGCATCGGTTGCTGCAAGATGGTAAAGAAGGGCGCCGATGGAATTTGCCTTGTCGTCCAGGAGATAGTCGAGCTGTTCGGTAGTCATTCCCTTTACGGCCCTTTCAACGGCATATCGGCAAAAACCCATCATGCTGACAAATGTACCGATCTGGGGAGAATAGCCTTGCCTCGGTCCGATGACGGTCGGGCTGGGGTCAGGGTCGGTGTCAGGGTGATTTGCCCCGGTAGAATTGGGGTATGTAGCGTTGGGAATCAACAACATACCTGTAAGACCTGCGGAAACAGCGGCGGCTGTTTTCAGGAATAATCTTCGCCCGGATAAATTTGTTTGATCGGGCAGTTTTGTCTGGTGGTTCATATTGAAAAAGGTTTGTATGTAAAGTGGGAATATTTCACGGAGCTTTTCTGCCGTTTACCGATTTTTTTCCCCCGTTCGCAGCAAATTGCTGGTTGGGGGAAACAGTTGATCCTACATTTGCTTTCTAAACATACTTTTTGTGAGAAAGCTACTTTTTACTTTATCCTTATCTTTATTTTACGCGGTAATTGCCCTGGCACAGACTCCCGCCGGCCAGGGAAACGCGGCAAAGCCCGGAGCTCCGGGAGTCCAGGGCGCGCCAAAAACAGAGGGTGCCCCTAAACCTGGGGGTCCAGGTGGTCCCGGCGGCGGCATGGCAGGCGGCCCTCCCTCTATCGGACGCGCTTATGGAAAAGTAACCGATTCGACCGGCCAGCCAATGGGACAGGTCTCTGCCCTGGTATTAAAGGCAAGTGTCGATCCCACCACCAAAAAAAAGAAACTGGTTTTACTCAAAGGAATGGATACCAAGCCAAACGGAGAATTTGATTTCGAAGACCTGCCTATTGCCTCCCCGCTGGTGCTGAAATTATCCGCTACCGGTTACAAACCACAGGATGTCTCTTTTATGATCGTGCCCGCGTCCGCCAGCGGTGTTTCCAAACCCGGAGAGGGCTCTCCGTTGGGTAATCTGCCATCTTTTAATAAGGATCTGGGATCGCTGAAACTGGTAAATGATATGAAGGAATTGGGGGCAGTCACTGTTACGGCAAAAACGCCGGCCATGCGTCTCGACATGGATAAAAAAGTCTTTAACGTAGACCGGAATATCGTTAGCGCCGGAGGAACGGCCCAGGATGTAATGCGTAATGTTCCATCGGTAAATGTGGACATCGACGGAAATGTCACACTCCGTGGATCGTCACCTACCATCTTCGTGGACGGTCGGCCGACGACCCTTTCCCTCGATCAGATCCCGGCCGATGCGATCGAGAGCGTTGAAGTGATGACCAATCCATCTGCCAAATATGATGCTTCGGGCGGTGGCTCGGGTATCCTTAATATCATTTTAAAGAAAAATAAAAAACAAGGCTATAACGGCAGTATTTCCACGGGTATGGATTCCCACGGTGCGCCGAATGCCCTTGCCGGGTTCAATGCCCGCCAGGGAAAGGTGAACCTGAGCCTCAACGGTATGTATAACGGGATGAATGGAAAAACGGTCGGCAACACCGACCGGTTCACCTATTTGAGCAATACTACGCACCTGATACAGGACGATCTCCAGCGTAACAAAGGACATTTTATGTTCGGCAATATCGGTCTGGATTATTTTATTACCAACAAAACGACCTTATCGGCTGCCTATATCAAGGTGCATGGCAGATTCACTCCCACTGATGTCTCCAATATCGAGACCGACAGTCTGAATTCTTCCGGCAAACAGACTTTATTTTCTCTCCGGAATTCGAATTCCAGTCGCGAATTCGATGTCAATGGCGTGCAGGTAGGTATGAAACATCTTTTTGCAAAAGAGGGAGAGCAGATTACTGTGGACGGTTCTCATTTCGCAGTGACCTCTCATTCTTCTTCCCTGTATACGACCGATTATTATGCGGGCCAGCCCGGACCCAATGCTATCGTGACTTCTACTACCCGGCAGCAGACGCTGGGCACGGCTTCGCCAGCCTTTACGACCGTTCAGACGGATTATACCAATCCCTTTGGAAAGGCCAAACTGGAAGCAGGTTTGCGGGCCACTTTCCAAAAGCTAAGTAATTATAACGATACGTATAACCTCGATGAAAACGGGAAACCAACGATCACTCCATACGGTACCAGTAATTATACGAGCATCAGCAGGGTCTATGCGGCCTATGTGAATTTCAGCAATACCATCGGAAATTTCGGGTACTCGGTAGGGTTAAGAGGTGAGAGTTCCAATTATTCCGGAGACCTCTTGAATACAGGGCAGCATTTTCACAATTCTTACCCGGTCACGCTGTTCCCCTCCATCTTTTTAAGTGAGAAGCTGAAAAACAACCAGGAACTGCAGGTCAGCGCCACCCGCAAGGTCAACCGCCCCGGTTTCTTCCAGCTGATCCCTTATACGGATTATTCAGATACGTTGAATATTACCCGTGGCAATCCTAACCTGGTGCCGGAGTTCACGAATTCTTTCGAGTTGTCTTATATGAAGACCTTTGCCCACAGCAATACGTTACTGGTGTCCGGTTACTATAAATATACTTCGAACCTGATGACCCGTTACCAGGACAGCGCCCTGAACCCGGATGGACATCCGGTGCTGATCAATACGTATGAAAATGCCAACAATGCCTATACGGTGGGCGGAGAGATAACCTCGACCGACAATATCACCAAATGGTGGGACATTACGGTGAACCTGAATCTTTACAATTCACATATCAATACGGACAACCTGAAACAAGTTTCCCAGGATGCGATCTGGAGCTGGTTCGGTAAGTTCAACAGTAATTTTAAGCTGCCCTCTAATTTTTCCATTCAGCTGACGGCTATTTACCAATCGAAGACCAATATACCGGCGAACCAGCAGGCCAACCAGTTCGGACCTCCGGGCAGCACGACCCAAAGTTCTTCGCAGGGTTTTATCCGTCCTTTTTATGGGATCGATATGGCGGTGAAAAAAAGTTTCCTGAAGAACAATGCGGCTTCTGTAACAGCGACGATGACCGATATTTTCCGGACCCGGTGGTCCAAACAGAACAGCCACAGCGCTTATTTTTTGCAGGAGTATGACCGTCTGCGGGACCCCCAGCTTTTTAAAGTGGTGTTCGCTTACCGGTTTGGAAAAATGGATCTGAATCTGTTCAAACGCAAGGATATGAATTCGCAGGGACCTCCTCCGATGTAAGGATGCTCTCAGAACAGGAGTGGGATGGCCCCTGAATGGAAATGAACAATAACAATTGGCTTTAGGCGTTTTGCGAGTAGTCCTGCCTTGTACAAACCTCCAATACTCCTAAAGCCAATATCATGAGAAAACCTCTTTTGCTTTGCCTGAGCATATGCTGTGCTCATCTACCCTTTGCCCAGCCTGTACTCCAGACTTCTTTATTAGCCGGCGTCAGTGTCCCTTTGCACAATAATGCGGTAAACGGGACTTATAACGGCAGCGGTATCCATTTCGGCAGCAGTCTTAATTATTTAATGGGAAACGGAGCGCTGCGCCTGGGCATCGGCACTTATATCGGCTTTTTGGATGCCTTGGGCACCGATATTAACTACAAACAGACCGGACAGGCTATCGCAGAAAAATTTGGATTATCCGCACAGGGGTTGGTATACAATACCACTCCGTTCAAGAGTACTCATATTTTACTCGGCCCTGTGGCTTCTGTTATGACTGCGGGCTGGGCTATAGATTTGTGGGCAAAAGGCGGCTATGGGATCAATGAGCCTGGCAGTTATTCCGTGATCTATAAGGAAGGAAATTTTACCAATACTTTATATGCCAATAAGGCGGGGGAGAACCGGAATGGATTAACCTATAGTCTGGGCGGAGGGATCCGTTATGGCCTTTGCGGAAATGTGGGGCTGCAATTGGCCGCTGATTATTTCACTACGGCGACAGACCAGGTAAATTATAATTTTGAACGCGAAAAGGGATTAAGCCCCTTATACACCCGTTCGAATAATGCCTATATACAGGCTTCCGCAGGTTTGGTCTTTACGATCGGGGGAACGGGGGAGAAGGATCAGACCGGAAGGAAAGCGACGAGGAACAAAACGCAGGAGGCGTACACTGATAAGGCTATTACCGGCATCTCCGGACAGGATGTTGAAGAAGGTGCCGATAAAGATCCGCGAAAAGACAGTTTATTCTTTGTCCCCGAAAAACTAGTCATTAAAAGGACCCGCCAGACACAGAACGCAACTTTCGGAGAGCGGTCAGGACATAGCCTATCTTCTGTGAATAATTATCTTACCGGTTTTGTTTATCGGGATAACAACGGGCCTCTTGTCGGCCAATGCGGCCCAAGCGAAATGCCGGGAGATCCCGTTCCCGGAATCGATGTGAAATTTTTAAGCGAAGATGGAAATGGTTCCAATACTCCGTTTCAGGGAAGGACGAATGCGGACGGAAGTTTTGCCCTTAACAATATACCTCCGGGTAATTACCGGGCAGTCATTGGCCGCGATACGCTGCCTGTCGGTGTAAACAATGCCGTCGTCAATCCCGGGTATTCGTTGCTGGACGTACCGGTTAATGAATGTACTTCTGCGAATAATGTGGTCTTGTCGGAAAATAAATTATTTGTAGAGATCGTAGCAGCGAGAGAGGCTGGCAGCGGCATGGCAAGCGGCAGAAGGATGGTCGCTCTATCTTCCGATCCGTTGCCTGTTACCAACAGGGCTTTTGAGATAAACTGGAAAAATATTATTACGAGTGATGGCAGGTTGTATGCGGAAGTGACCGGATCAAGGGAAGCCGGTACCGGCATGGCAAGCGGGCGTCGCATGGTCCTGACGGGAGATGTGGATGGAGACGGAATACCGGATTATGCATCAGCGGATAATGATGATGAAGGAAATCTGCGTATCGTGCATCTGCATAAAGAAGGAATTGTCCATCGTGATCTGGCGGCAAGGGGTATTGTCAATAATCCATTGTATCAGGGAAGCGGCACCAGCAGCAGCAATCCAATGAGCGAGGGAAGAGGTGCCAGTGGCAACAATCCCTTGTACGAGCCGAAAGGCAATCTGCGTTCCTCAGGGAGTCATGGTGAAAATCCACTGTACGAAGCCAAAAGTGAACTCCGGGTACCGGGTAGTAACGGTGCCGAACATACTCTTTTGCTGCCTTCTTCTACAGTCTTAAAAACGGTAACCACCAATCGCCCTGTCCCGGGAAACAGCTTCGACTGTTTGCCACCCGGATCCAATGAACAGAAAGCGACGGTTAATACAACCCGGTCGAATATCAAACGCCCAAGCCGGATAAGCTGTCTGGACGGAACTTGCGCTGTCGAATGCGTGGCCGAAGTAAACGGAGTGGAATATGAGGCGGTAATTACCGGCAAATTCAGGAAAGTTATAAAATAGGACACTATCCGGTACTGTCTGGTACTATCCTGTACTGTGCTGCCCGCCAGATTCGCGGACGGCTCTGTGTATACTATGTAATTTTTTTGTATATAATTAGTATACTAATTTAGTAGACTAATTGCTTTCCCTTATCTTTGGATGGAGGAATGCAGATCGGAGAAAAGTATTATATTTATAATATTCGCCGGAGCTGCCGATTGGTCGCATTAAAATTGTTAATAATAAATGGAAGCTTTTTTATGACACAGGGAGATTTCGATGGACGGGAGCTTGTCCCGGAACTCCGTAATGGTGATCCGTCGGCATTCAGACAGCTTTATCATGCATACGGGCCCCGTCTGTATGGGTTCTGCAAACGGTTCGGGCTTTCGGTCGATGAATCCCGGGATATACTTCAACAAACCTTTACAAGAATCTGGGAGAACCGGCAGGACATTCGTTCCGATGCTTCCTTCAACAACTATCTTTTTACAATAGCCAAAAATCTTATTTTGAATTCTCTTCGCCGTGCGGCTTACGCGGAAAAATATCTTCGCGAGGCGGGTCTTCAATGGCCGGCTGCCGGGATGGTACCCGCCCCGGCCGACGAGCGGGAACTGCAACGGCTGATTGGCGAGGCCGTTCTTCAATTACCCGATAAGTGCCGGCAGATCTTCTGGAAAAGCCGTTTTGAAGGGTTCAGCAACCAGGAGATCGCCGATGAACTTTCCATCTCAAAAAGCACGGTGGAGAACCAACTGAACAAGGCCCTGAAAACCATCCGTAAGTTCCTGGAAAACAATGGATATGGGCCTGCACTCCTCACCGGTTATGCCGGGCTGTTTCATATACTGATTCATTTCATTTCACGGTAAAATTTTCCGTCATGCCGATCCAAAACGGGGTAAGTTTACTTTTTTTTGGGCGGGCATAGGTGCGCTGCCATTCTCATGTGTATATCTATATCGAGGGACGGAATAAAACCATTGTCTTGTGAATAATGATCTCTTCAAACGTTTTTTAAATAATACCTGTTCTGCGGAAGAACGGGAGAGGCTGACAAAATGGTTAACCGATCCTCTTCACCGTGAGGAAGTTCTTCTATTTATGGATGCCGAATGGGCCGACTGGTCGCCCTCCGAACAGGAGCTCGATGAGGCTTTTAAAGAGGCCGATCTTCCCTTTAGCCAGCTTTTCCGGGAGGCAACAGCTGCGGAAGCAAGAACCTCAGGCGTAGTAACGAAGGAGGCAGATAGTACAGCAAACACGGCAACAAAGGTTGTTGGCATGAATGTAAGGGGGCGGCTGATCAAAATTATTACCGGTGTGGCTGCCAGTCTTTTTTTCTTGCTGGGTGGTGCATGGATCGGGTATTATTATCATGGGAAGGCCAAACAGGATCAAAAAGAACCTCTTTATTATGCCTCGGCGCAAACCCTTCGTGGGCAAAGATCCCGCCTGGTGCTGACCGATGGATCGGAAATTTTTCTGAACGCCGACAGCAAGGTCTCTTTTCCCAATGAAGGCAATGCGAGACAGGTTGTTTACCTGGAAGGAGAAGCTTTTTTTAAAGTGCCCGATAAGGAAAAACCACTCATCGTGAAAACAAAGGACCTGGTGGCTTCTACAAAGGGTTCCCAGTTCAATATATCCGCCTTTCCAAAGGACAGTAAAGTTACTGTATCTGTAGAGAAGGGAAGAACGGAAATAAGCTCGAATAATGAAAAGACTTTTCCGCTGATCGCGCTGCGGTTTCCGGCCCGTGACTCGGCTGCCAAAAAGGACACCGCAACGGTTGAATCGAAACCAAAGTTCATGCCGATGTTGGCGATCCGTCCGGTAGTGGTCAGAGCCAATGAGTCCGTGAGCTTCGATAAGGCAAATAAAATAACTACCCTACCGGCCCGGCTTAATGAAGAAGAACTCCGGTCATGGAAAGATGGATTTATCTATTTTAATCATGCGGATTCTGCGGCCCTGGTAGACAAGCTGGAAAGATGGTTCGATGTGGAAGTCAGTTTGGATACGGATGGAGCTCCGCTGAAGACGTTGAATTGCGGTTTCAGGGATGCCACCCTTTCCGAGGTGCTAAGCCATATCGCCAGAGACCTGAATCTCGAATATCGAATCGAAGGCAGGCATGTGTTTTTGCAGGCCCGCCACCAGAAATAATTGATTTTTATAAAATAACGGTCTATCTGCCATAGTTGTCTGGTCATATCCTGCCATACAGGACTAATACTGCTATAACCTATCCACCATTTTGCAAAACAGGAACACCTGTCATGAGCCGTTCACAGACGGCTCCGGGAACTATTTTGCCTGATAAAAAAAGCCGGCTGAGACCGGACAGGGAAGGCTATGTCATTTTTCAACTATAAACCCATCATACTATGCTGCTTTTTTCCAGACTTCATTCAACCATGTTTTTCTCCGGATCCCGCACCGGCAATTCCCCGGTCCTCCGGTCTGCCAGTACTTTCCGGTCTTTTCGTACTTTCCGGTCCTTGTCCGCTGCCCTGTTGATCATACTGGCGGCAGGAGCCTGTAAAAAAAGCGCAAACCTGAGCGACCTTGCGGGGTTTACGACATTCAGCATAAAAGAGTTGAATGTTCCGTTCACGATTGACGAAACAGCAGGGACCATCTCCAATAAAGATAGTCTTGCCTTCCAATACAATGTGTCCTCGCTGACGGCTGTATTTACCACCGTTCCCAATGCCACGGTTAAGGCCGGAGTAACGCTGCAGGTATCAGGCAGCACCACCAACGATTTCAGCAGCCCCGTCAATTATGTAGTGGTTGCGCAGAACGGTTCTTCCACCCGTAATTATAAGGTGACCGTCAACGTGGCCAAGGTAGATCCCAAGACCGTCAGCTGGCAGCAATTGACGCTGGACGCCGGTTGGGGGAATAACCATAATTTAGTGGCAGGCGCTTTTAATAATAAATTCTATGCTTACGGTGCAACGCTTGGTTTCTCCAATTCTATCAAATTCGGAGCCTGGTCTTCCACGGATGGCGTTACCTGGGGAAAACTTCCCGCCGTCGACGATAAGGGCGATTCTGTCTCCCACGGCGAGTTCAGCGCACTGGTCCCCAGTTTCAACAACAAAATCTATTTATTAGGCGGTCACCGCCCCGGTGTAGGCTTTGCCTTTGATTTCGTGACGGCTAACACCTACAGCTCTTCAGACGGTACTGCCTGGACTGTTTCGGCACCGGTAAATGCAGCAGACCGTTTCAGCGCAAGGGAACGTATCGGTGCAGTAGTATTCAACAATAATATTTTTGCGGTCGGAGGCAATGCCTATCCTTTTGGCGGTAACACGGCTTCTCAGGGTACGGCATACAACGATGTATGGAGCTCACCTGATGGTGCAGCCTGGACCAAGGTAACCGCGGCGGCGGCCTTCCCCGCACGCAGCAACCCTGCCGTATTTGTGTACGACAATAAAATATGGGTTGCCGGTGGAAAGAGCGGCAGTACTTATCTGAATGATGTCTGGAATTCCACCGATGGCGCCAACTGGACACAGGTTACGACCAGTACGGTTTTTACCGGCCGTTTCGGTCACAGCGTAGCTGTCTATAATAACGAGATCTTCCTGGCCGGCGGCGAAGATGCGGATGGCGTCAAAGGTGACCTCTGGGTCTCCGAAGATGCGGGTGTAAACTGGGCGCAGGTAAAGGCAGGAGATGTCCGTGCACTTCCGGCGAATTTCCCGGCCCGTACTTATTTCAGTTTCTTCGTTCAGGGCACTGCGCTGTATATCGTCGGTGGTCTGGGAGCAAAAGATGTGAACAACAAATACACTTATCAGAACGATGTCTGGAAGGGTGTGCTGGCGAAATAAACTATCGTTTTAATAATAAATGAAATCCGGGTAATGCCAACTCATAAAAACCCCTTTTTTTCCTTGATGAACCCGTTATGGCTCTGTACCCTGATCGGTCTGGGTCTGCCTGTTGCCACCCGGGCACAGGCAGATTCCCTTCCGCTCCTGCGTATAACTCCCATCAGCGGGGTAGTGCGATCCTCCCGTGACGGATCTCCCGTCACCGGGGCTTCGGTCATGATCAAGGGCACGAACAAGGCCACCATGACCAATGACAAAGGAAGTTTCCAGTTGCTGACCAGGCCGGGTGATACGCTGGATATCACCGCTGTCGGTTTTGCCCATATCCTCTGTCCGTGTAATAAAACCGCCATGTTATCCCTGGTCCTGGCAGAGGACTACCAGCGGCAGAACGAGGCCATAGTCATCGGGTATGGTAATGAACGCAAACGGAATATTACCGGAGCTATTTCCTCTATTTCCGCAGCGGATCTGGAAAAATCTTCGGCGATATCTTTCGACAATGCCATTATGGGCAAGGCTGCGGGGGTACAGGTACTTCCCAGTTCCGGAGTTCCCGGATCGGCAACGGGTATCACTATCCGGGGTCTCAGTACGCTTAGTTCGGATGGGAACCAGCCCCTGATCGTCATCGATGGTCTTCCCATTTATGGCTCCGGGCAGAACCTGAATACCAGTACATTTAACAACAGTACTTCCCCGCTCATCGGTTTCGGCGGGACGAATGTCAGTGACAACCTGACCCCAGCGCAGAAATTCGAAAGTAATCCCTTATCCACGATCAACCCTGCCGATATCGAATCCATCGAGATCCTGAAGGATGCCTATGCCACGGCTATCTATGGTTCCAGGGGTTCTGCGGGTGTCATCCTGATCACCACCAAAAAAGGCGGCAAAGGAAAAGCGCAGTTTAATCTGCGTTATAATAACGGAGTACTGCAACCGATCGGCAAATATCATCTCCTGGACGGACCTCAGTATAATTCGGTCTATACGGCTTATTATAAGGAACTGAATGACAATTCGGTCTTTAATTCCTCCAATAATACGGACTGGGTGAAAGCCGTCACCCGCACCGCTCTCACTCAGCAGGCCGATGTCTCGATGGCCGCCGGCGGTGATAAGACACAATATTTTATCAGCGGCTCCTATACGGACCAGCCTTCCTATATTATCAATAACGGCTATAAACGTTATACAGGCCGGATCAATCTGGCCTTTCAACCTTCTGCCTCCGTATCGGCCGGAGCAGGTATGTCCCTGTCCTTTACCGATAATTCATCGCTCAATGCGCCGGCAATTTTCAGGGGGGCGATGCTCAAGGCACCCAATCTTCCCATCACCAACGCAGACGGAACCTATGCCTATGATAAAGGGTCCAATCCGCATGGGGCTACCGATGTCAATCCCGTTGCCGATGCCAGGCTGAATACCAATTCCCTGCAGTCCATCGAAGAGACAGGCAATGCATTTGTTCAATACCGCCCTTTTTCCGGGCTGGCGTTCCGGTCCGAATTAGGGGTCGAGCTTAATTCCGGGGAAGCCTTTACCCGTCGTGTCAAAAGACCCAGTGGTTTCGGCGATGATGCCATACAAACTTCCACACAGAACCGGAAATTCGTCATCAACAATACCATTTCATTTCTCCGGTCGCTGAACGGCGGTCATTATTTTAATGCCGTGGCAGGACAAAGTTTCGAAAAGTCTACGGAGACCGAAAACTCCATAGGGGGCTATACCTTTTTCAGCGATAATATCCGCAGTATCGATGCGGCAGGTCATAAATATATCCTGGATGCCCTGACGCAAAGATGGGCCATGGTATCCTATTTCGGACGGTTGAATTATGAATACCGCAACCGTTATCTGGCAGGGATCACGTACCGGGTTGACGGATCTTCGAAATTCGGCGCTAACCGGCGTTATGTTTCTTTCCCTTCGTTTTCGGCAGGCTGGCGGATCTCCCGCGAATCTTTCCTGTCGCGGTATAAATGGATAGATGATGTCAAGCTCAGGGCCAGCCTTGGATTTACCGGTAATAACAATTCCTCTTCTTATTATGGAAGCCAGGGACAATACCTGCTCAACAGCAATAACCTGGCCTATTCCGGTGTGCCAATCCTCCAGATGCAGCAACCGGATAATCCAAATCTGAAATGGGAACGCACGCGATCCATCGATGCAGGTCTGGACATCAGTCTTTTTAACGGCAGGTTTTCGGCTACTATTGACTATTACCGCCGCCGCGCCACCAATATGGTTCTGGCTTCGGCTATTCCGATCTACCAGGGATGGACATCCCAGCCGCAGAATATCGGGGATATGCTGAATGAAGGACTGGAATTACTGGTCAATGCCACGCTGCTCCGGAAAAAGAATGTTACCTGGTCAACGACCTTTAATGTGTCGACCAACCGAAATAAAATCTTACGGCTTACCGCCAATGCAGAAGAGGTTGGCCTGGCGAGTGAGGCGTTCAAATATCTGAAGGTGGGACAATCCGCCGGACAATTCTTTTTGTATGACTGGAAGGGCGTCGATCCTATGACGGGTAATCCGCTCTGGGGTGATGGAAAGGGAGGTTCCTCCGCCATTCCTCCCGCGTCACGTTACCTGGACGTGGCGGATGTCAATGATTTCCGGCGGCCCTACGGGACGAGTCTTCCGGACCTCTACGGAGGGATGGGCCATACTGTAATTTATAAGAACTGGGAACTGAATGCCTTCTTTTCTTTCTCCACGGGAGGAAAGATGATCAATGGCTCCAGGGCAACATTGCTCACCTATACGACGGAAGATGCCGTCAACCTGGATACCCGGGTCCTCGACCATTGGCTGGTTCCCGGTCACCATACGGCTATTCCCAAACTGGCCAACCGCTCGGTTACCATTCCCAACGGATCGACTACGACCAGTATTTATGATTATACGACAAGCCGGACCAACAGCCGCTTCCTGGAAAATTCTTCCTACCTGCGGCTGAGAACACTAACGCTGGCCTATAATCTTAACCCTGCCCGTCTACAACAGGCTACGCATAATACGATCCGCTCTTTGCAGGTATTTGTCAGGGGAACGAATCTGCTGACGCTGACAGGTTATACCGGTCTGGATCCGGAAGTGAACGCTTTTGGCTCATCGGCCCTGCAGTCGGGTTATGACGAGCTCACCATGCCGCAAAATAAATTGTACCAGTTCGGTTTTAATATCGGTCTATAGACAGAATATGAAAAATACAGCTACCAAATACCTGTTTGTTTGTGTCACGTTCTGGTTGATCGCGGCCTGCAACCGCCAGCTGGAACTGGCCCCGGAAAATACCCTGGTCGACAGGGAAGTCTTTAATACGCAGGGAGGAGCGGAGCAGGCCCTGGCGGAAGCCTATTACAATCTGCTCACTTCCATTATAGGTAATGAGTCCTTTGTCTATGGGGATTACACGACACCCGAACTGCTGCATACGGTTTATTATAACACATATGCCCTGGGGCAGGCGTCTCCAACAGATGGATTGGTGACCAGCATCTGGACCAGTTATTTCAAAACGATCAATATCGCCAACAATGTCATTGCCAAAATTCCGCAGTATGCACAATTCCCGGCAACCGCACAGGCGCAGTTTATTGCCGAGGCAAAGTTCATACGTGCCTATGCTTACCTGGACCTGCTCAAATTTTTTGGCGACGGCGCGCTCTCCGGCAATGCGGACGGCTTAGGTCTGCCCTTGCAGCTGACTCCATTCGCGGGATATAATACAGGGCAGGTGGTTCCACGTTCTACGAATGCACAGGTGTATGCGCAGCTTGTTAAGGATCTGACCGATGCTCTGCCCGGGTTGAATGACAAACAGACGAATGATCTTTCTACCAGGACCCGGGCCACAAAGGGAGGAGCAAATGCCCTGTTGTCGAGGGCTTATTTGTATATGCGCCAATACGATAATGCCGCGGCAGCGGCAAAAAATGTAATCGACCGTAACGATATTTATTCGCTGTCGGCCGATCTGTTGCAATTATTCCCGCCGGATCCGGCCAGTACATCGCAGAACCTGACGACCGAACATATTTTTGCCTTGCCAGTCAGCCAGGCGGTCAGTTCTTCGTCTGCCATCAGTTATGGTCCGGGATACAACTATTACCTGAAAAATGATTTCTGGATCAATCCTGCTTTCATCAGCAGTTTCGAGACGGGGGATAAACGGGTCAGCCAGCTGATGTATAAGGGAGATACGATCTATAATTACCAGCCTGCTTTTCTGACCACATTCAAATTTAATAATCCCAACGGAAGGGATAATGTAACCCTGATCCGTTTGGCCGAGATCCTGCTGACCCGCGCGGAAGCGCTGGCGAGAACGGGCGGCATCAATACCGAATCCCTGTCGCTGCTGAACACTGTCAGAAGCCGTTCGGTGCCTGGCGCAGTGGCTTATACGACCGGTGATTTTGCAACGGGAGCCGACCTGGTGGATACGATCCTCCGGCAACGGGACAATGAACTGGCCTTCGAAAGTCATCACCGCTATGATCTTATCCGGACGGACCGGCCTGTTCATGATCCCGATTTAGCCGCCAACAGGAAGGTTTTGCCGATACCGCAATCGGAAATCGATATATCGGGAGGGGTGTTGAAGCAGAACCCGGGTTTTTGAGTTCGTCACGCTTACCCTATGAATGTGTCGCGTGCCGAACTCAATAGCCTATGCGTCGCGGAACAGCCATCAGTACAATTTGAGTCGCGGAACAGCTGGGAGGTTTGCCGGGCTATTTTAAAAATATTCGCAAGGAATTAAACTTAAGTCTAATCATTTAAACCATACAAGAATGTTACCACCAAAAGGGATCTTATGCCGGTCCGTATTTATTTTTTGCCTGCTCTTATCTTATTGTGCCCTGAAGGCTCAGCAATCCATACACTTTGAGGATATCTCCTTTTTAGAGGCTGTAGACAAAGCCAAATCCCAAAAGAAAATAGTTTTTGTCGACGTCCGGGGAATGAATCCGAATAGTTATAATGAAAAAGCGGACAAAGAAATCTTTACGCTGGATAGCGTAGCTAATTTTTTTAATGCCCATTGCATCAGCATACGGGTCAATATGAATTCGGAAGAAGGGAAAAAATTCGCTCCCAGGCTGGCTATGCTCATGTATCCTGTATATGTCTTTCATGGTAGTAATGGAGATCAGTTGGATTTTACCAATGCGGGTTCCATTACGAAAGATCCCGGGGTATTGCTGGCAAAAGCCCGGTCCTCGCTGGCGATCAACCAACAAAAGAACAGCAATACCCGTTCTATCAGTTTTGATAAGGCTAGCTGGAATGATTTGCTGAAAAAGGCCAAAACACAAAAGAAACTTATTTTCCTCGATGCCCAGACCACCTGGTGCCGTCCCTGTATCATGATGGCCAAGGATATTTTTACCCTGGATAGCGTGGCGGATTATTATAATAGTCAATTTATCAATGTGAGCATGGATATGGAAAAGACGGATGGCCCCGGCATTGTAAAAAAATACGGCATCAGAGGTTATCCCTCCTTCCTGTATATTGACGGAGATGGCATCCTGGTTCACAGCGACGGCGGATACCAGGAGGCGGGAAGATTTATGGAGAATGGAAGGACTGCCATTGCCCAACAGGCAGCAGGTAAAACGGATGGCTCACAAAAACTCAAAGAATTGGGAATGGGCGGAGCAGCTCCGGGTGCGAAGGTGATACCTTTCGCAGATGCGACGTTTGTTCCTGCCTCAGCGGGAATTGCCGCCGTGGGGAATCTGGCTCCTGCTAAAGCCGCAGCCAACCCTGCCGATTCGGGTATCCATTTCACGGAAGTGACCTGGGCTAATCTGCTCGTTAGGGCAAAAAAAAATAACCAACTGATCTTCGTGGATGCCAATACGACCTGGTGCGGTCCCTGCAAACAAATGCGCCGGGAAATCTTTCCGCAGAAGGCTGTGGCACAATTGTACAACCGGAATTTTATCAATATCGATCTGGACATGGAAAAAGGGGAGGGCATCGATTTCCGGAAACAATACGGCGTAAAGGCCTATCCTACTTTTCTTTTTATCAACGGGGATGGTGAGGTCGTTCACAAAGTCGTCGGCTCCTGCGATGCGGCGCAATTTCGTCAGCATGCACTGGACGCTCTTAGCCCCACCCGTAACCTGCTTTACCTGGCCACTGCGTATAAAAAAAATCAGCAGGATGATGATTTCGTGACCACCTATTTAGCTGCTCTCCGGGATGCCTATGAATCAGGAAAGGCGGATACGGTGGCAGTAACCTACCTGGGAACACAAAATTCTTCGGCATGGCAGCAGCGGTCCAACTGGCTCCTGATAAAGGAATATGTCAATGATGCCACCTCTGCTCCCTTCCTGACACTGGTAAAGGAACAACCTGCATTCGGGAATTTGTATGGCCAGGATGAAGTGGAAAGTAAAATCTACCTGACCTATATGGGCTGGGCGCAGCATTATCTGCACTACCCGGAAAAAGGAAAGGCTGTACTGGATCAGGAGCCATTTGCTGAATTTCTGAAGCAGGTGAAAATAAGCCCTTATTCAAAAAAGGAGGAGATCGAAACACGGTCCCAGCTCACGGTATATTTTGCATTAAAAGATTGGAACAATTATTCCGCCACCGTGAATGGAATGCTTTCTTCCAGGATCGTTCCTATGGATGCCAAAGGAGCGGAATGGCTTTTTTCCTTTGCCGATCTGATTAACCGGTTTGCCGGAGACGATAAAAAACAATTAGCCGAAGCGGTTAAATGGACCAAACTGATCAGCTATTCCATAGAGGGCATAAGCGCAAACGATAAAGCGACCTATCTCGATCTGCATGCCACCTTACTCGAAAAGAACGGCCGGACAGATCTTGCGCTTCAGACACGCAAAGAGATCAACCAACAACAATTGACCAATGCCAAACAAAATGCACCTTTCCAAACGCTGATCCGTATCGCACCGAAACAAAATTAATGACAACTACTATGTATAAAAGATTTATTGGAACCGGTATTTTGATGGCTGTTGTGCTGATGGCCGGGGCACGAAAGACGGGGGGCGATGATAAAAATGCCGGCCCGGCAGAAAAACTGCATTTTGACACCGATAAACCACAGGCAGGACAAACGATCTCTTTCGATTATTCCGCTGCCGGTGGAAAGCTGGCAGGGGCAAAGGATATCCACGCGGCTTTGTTCTATTATACCGCCAATACGGCCAATGGTTTTTATGCGCAGGATGTTACCATAAGAGGAGAGGGGAAAGAAAACTGGAAGGGGAATTTTTTAGTTCCCGATTCGGCGGTAGCTTTTGCCATTCGTTTGAAATCCGGTAAACTTATTGCCGATAATAATGGGCGGGGTTATATTTCCCTGGTCTATAAGGATGGAACAGTAAGACCCGGGGCCTATGCCGGGGTCGCTATTTTGTACAGTAACGGAGAAAGTCTGTTGAATCTTCCCAACCGCGCAGATACGGCTATCGCACTGCTGGAAAAAGAATTTTCCGCTCACCCGGACCTCAAGCCGAAATATGAATCTTCCTTTTATTATAACCTGGCAAGTCTGAAAAAACAGGATGCCTATCCTTTGCTCGATAAAAGGGCCCAGGATGTATTATCGGCTCCGGATGTGACACTGGCCGATTATAAGCTGGCGGTAAAATTGTATCAACTGCAACGGAAAAAGAAGGGTGTTGATTCTCTGCTGGCCATCGTCGCGCGAAAATTCCCCGCCAGCGATCTGGCTGTTCAACATGATGAAAATCAATTTTACGCTATAAAAGATCTGGATAGCCTGGAATTGTTCTATGCTGCTTTTCAGGAAAAACACCCCCAGGCCGGGCCTAAAGATCCAGCATCCCAGACAGCAGCTTATTTTGCGTCTTCGTTAGCGCAAAAGTATATCGGCAAAAAGGAATACCGGAAGGCGATCGGTTATGCTTCCCAGATGTACGATGGAATGGCGGATTACCGCGGTTATATGTATAGCTGGGTTGCCCTGGAATTGTTAAAGAAGGATTCCGCACTTTCCCTGGCCGATAGCCTGATCCGGGCGGCGCTTACGGGAGTGGAGGTTGAACTGGCGCATCCGGAATTGTTCCGCAGACAGAGTGCTCCGTTCTCAGACTGGAAAGAAGAGATCAGTCTTTATTATACGGCCGCGTTTACGGATACCTATGGAAAGATCCTGATCCGGAAAGGAGAGAATGCCAGGGCCCTGGAAGTGCAGCAGAAGGCTGTCGATCTGGCCAAGGGCGAGAATAACGGGTATAACGAACGATTGGTGAGCTACCTGGCCAAGGCCGGAGATGCTAAAAAGGCAAGGACACAGTCGGAGGAATTTATAAAGACAGGCGCGGCTTCGGATTCCGTGAAAATCTGGTTCAAAGAAGCCTATATAAAAGAAAAAGGCTCCGATAAAGGTTATGCGGTTTACCTGGGCAGCCTGGAGACAGTAGCGGTGATAAAATTCCGGGAGAAAGCCCAAAAGGAAAAGCTGGATCTGCCCGCAAAGGCTTTTGATATTCCTTCTCTCGATGGCAAAGAAGTTTCGCTGGCCTCCCTCCAGGGAAAGGTCGTGATCCTCGATTTCTGGGCTACCTGGTGCGGCCCCTGCAAGGCTTCTTTTCCTGCTATGCAAACGACTGTTGACAAATATAAAAACGATACGAATGTGGTGTTCCTTTTTGTGGATACCTATGAATCGCTGACGCCAGAGGAACGCATCTCCCAGGTCAAAAAATTTATCCAGGATAATAAATATAGTTTTACGGTCCTGCTGGATAAAATGATCGATCAGGAGAAAAGACTGTACAGTGTTGTGGGTGATTATGGCGTTGGCGGTATTCCGACAAAGTTCATCATCGGACCACAGGGAAAAATTGCCTTTAAGGCGGTAGGTTTCGATGGTAATAATGAGAAACTGGTGACCGAACTGTCGGTGTATATCGAGATTGCTAAGGGAGGGTAGGGCAATTAATTTAGGGTAGATTATCCCTTTTCCCATTATCTTTAGGGCAATGAAACAATTATTTTCCCTTTCCTTGCTGTGTATGTCCCTTTTTGGTACGGCCAACGCCCAATTTTCGTTTGGTAAGATAGATACTACTGTAAAAATTGGTAAGGCGGGTTACCGGGTGGATTGTAAAAATAAAAACGTTGATCAGAATCAATTGATGATCAAACCAATTGGTTTTGACCGCGAAGCGAGGGATATGAATTTTATGATCAGAGGTCGGGTGTCAAAAGTAGAAATTGAGGATCCTAACGCCGATGGATTTCCTGATCTCATCATAACCATCTATAGTGACTCCGTCTCCCTGTTCGGAACGGTATATGCCTTTTTGTCGGAAGGCAATAAAACCATAACTCCCTGCGTATTGCCCGATATCATGATGAATGGGAAAGTAAATGCGGGTTATAAAGGTCATGACCAATTCGCCATAATGACCAGTTATCTGCAGCAAAAATTCCCTATCTATAAATCAGGAGACGATAAGGATAAACCCACCGGCGGTACCCGTGTCCTTCTTTACCAATTGGGCAAAAATCCGGAAGGCAAGATGGCCTTCAATTTGACCAGGACCTACGATACGCAGTAGGTCCCGGGAGGACTGGCCAACATTGACCTAATCCTTCGCCTCTTTGATAAATTTGCCGTTCACATCGAACAATACATCCATTTTGTTTACTTCAGCCTCATAATTGATGGAACCATCTGCCTTGGTGATCCTGGCTGCTTCTTTAATCGAAGCAGATTTGTAATGTTGTTGGACATAGGCCAGAACCGACGCCGGCAATTCTTCCACCTTTATAGAAATTTCGCTTTCGGTCATCGTTCCCTTCAAATCGAAGAGGGCAGACATGGATTTGCCTTTGTCCTTAAAATTGGCTTCATATTTTCCGTTCTCCTTTTCCCAGGATGGAGAAAGACCGGGAAATTGTTTGGTGAATCCTGCTTTTACAGGGGCTGGCACTTTGGATGCCGGCAGTTTCTGGGCTTGAGCCGTAATGAAAAGACCGGCGCAAAGCGTAATGATAAAGGATACTTTTTTCATGTTTAAAAATTTTGAGAATAATTTAATTTTTAGGTCAATTATTTGAGCTGACCCAAATCTATACGCTCAAACTGATAGAATTCTGGAACCAATCTGGTCAAAAGATCCAGTTTCAGCGGAAGACCCCTTTTTTAGCTGAAGGCATAGGCGGGGATGGTGTAGATTGGCATTCTTTTCCAATATATTAGCAATCGCTGCCTGACCTGTTTTTAGGGAAGGCGGGGGCTTTATATTTGGCCTATGAAGGCCGTGATCAGGAAAGAAAAAGTTCTGCTAACCACCTACCCGTACTCGGATCCGGCGCCTTTGCCGGAGTTTGGACGGATATATCCCTATAACAGGTTCGACGGATATGCATTACAGGGAACGGTTCAGTCCTGGGATATGGTGGTGATGGAAAACCAGTACATAAAGCTCTGGATCAATCCTGCTGCCGGTGGTAAGGTCTGGGGCGCCATCGAAAAATCAACCGGAAAGGAATTCATTTATTTTAATCATACAGCCAAGTTCAGGGATGTAGCCATGCGGGGACCCTGGACCTCCGGCGGCATAGAGTTCAATGTGGGCATTCTCGGCCACTCTTTATCCTGTGCCTCAGCTGTGGATCATTATATCCGGACAAATACCGATGGAAGCGTAAGTTGTTTTATCGGCGCCACCGACTTGCCTTCCAGGACCCGTTGGTATGTCGAGATCTCCCTGACGGATGATGCCGCCTGGTTCAGGACACGTACTTCCTGGTACAATAACAGCGGCGAAGACCAGGCATATTATAACTGGAGCAATGCGGGCATAAAAACTTCCGGCGATTTGGAGTTTGTTTTTCCGGGGCATGCCTACCTGGGGCATGATGGTAAACCACATTCCTGGCCAATGGATGCGCAGGGTCACGATCTTTCCTTTTATGAGCAAAATAATTTTGGTCACTATAAATCCTATCACGTATTTGGTTCCTCCTCCGATTTCTGGGGGAGCTATTGGAAAAAAGATGATTTTGGGATGGCACATTATTCCCTTTATGATCAGAAACCGGGAAAAAAGATCTGGATATGGGGCCTTTCGCGGTATGGTATGATCTGGGAGGATCTGCTCACGGATCAGGACGGCCAGTATGCAGAAGTGCAATCGGGAAGATTGTTCAACCAAAGCATTTCTTCCAGTTCCGCTACTCCCTTTAAACACCGCTCTTTTCTTCCCTGTTCCTTTGACAGATGGGAAGAATACTGGATGCCGGTTAAAGGAACAGGGGGGCTGCATTACTGCTGTCCTGCTTTGTCTTTTTATATTGACTTTGACGCTGCCACTGACACTGCCATTGACTCGGGCACTATTACTGATTCTGGCACTTTCACTGACTCTGGCACTGGTGCTGACACTCGCACAGTCATACATATTTGTGCCAATCAACCATTGGATCATTTGCTTAAGATTGAAGATAAAAATGGTCTTCTTTTTTCTTCCCGGGTGGATATGAAGACGATGGAGAATCGGTCACTGGCCTTGCCGGTAATGCCTGCTGCGGATTCGTTGCGGCTTTGGCTGGATGACTCGCTGATCTATGATGCGGCCGAACAGCAATACCAACTGAAACGCCCTTTGCAAATAGCTCCCGGTTACCGGTACGATTCCGTGGAAGGCCTTTATTTACAGGGAAAGGAATGGGAGCGTCAGCGGTTCTTTGTGCGGGCTGGTGATAAATATGGGGCTTGCCTGGAGAAGGATCCCTTTTATACCAGGGCGCTTCTTGGCATGGCTGCCCTGAAGCTGCGTACGCTGGACTATACTGAAAGTCTTGGTTATCTCACCACGGCGCTTTCTATAGACAGTTACGACTGCGAGGCCAATTATCTATATGGGTTGGTGAATCTCCGCCTGGGTAATCGTTACGATGCCAAAGACGGCTTTTCGATTGCCAGCCAGACTATCACCTATCGTTCTGCTGCCCTGACGGAGCTGGGCCGCATCCTCGTAAGCCAGCAGGAATATTCAAAAGCACTTGGTTATCTGGAAGAAGCGCTTGCCGCGAATGCGGGGAATTGCCAGGCCCATCAACTACAAGTTTTTGTTAATCGTAAATTGAAAAGGACGGCAATTTCAAAGAAGTTGGCTGAACGACGTCTGCAGCAGGATCCATTGGATCATTTGCTGCAATTTGAACTATACAGATTAGAGACAGATTTTCCAGCGAAGACGGGTTTGCCTTCGGAGACAGATTTTCCAGCGAAGACAAGTTTGCCGGTTGAAAATTATCTGGCGGCAGGATTTATTTCCGGCATCTCCAGCGAATGGCCACATGAAACTTTTCTTGAACTGGCTTCTTTTTATGTGGCTATTGAAGCCTGGGAAGAGGCAGTGGAATTACTGTGTTTGTCACCGGAACATCCCCTGGTTGAATGCTGGAAGGCCTGGCTGTATTTTAAAAAAGGAGGAAACGAGGTCTCTTTTCAAAACGAGCTTTCGCTTCAATCGCTGGAGCAGGCAGCCGCCATGCCGCCCGATCAGGTCTTCCCTCACCGGCATGAGGATATGGTTGTTCTGCGATGGGCGATGTCCCGGTCTGACAATTGGAAGATCAGGTACTTTATGGCCCTGGCGCTTGTGCAGGCAACGAAGGAAAAAGAGGCTCTGGGCTTATTGGAGTCCTGCGGGAATGAACCGCTGTATTATCCTTTTTACCTGTTGCGGGCGCAGTTACGCATGAAATTTATTACAGATGATCCGAAAAAGAAAGACGCAGAAGAAGATATGCTCCTGGCTGCCGAGCTTGAGCCGGAGGCCTGGAGGGTATCTATACAACTTTCCAGATTTTATGCAGACGAGGAGCAATGGGAATCTGCTGTTAAAGCTGCGCTGAAAGGATATTCCCTGCATCCGGAAAATTATTACCTGGGGCTTCAGCTCGCCAAATCTTATATGTACAACCGCCAGTTTGAAGAAGGGATCGATTTGCTAAAAACACTCCGGGTCCTGCCGAACGAAGGCGCATCGGAAGGCCGGAACGTATGGCGCGAGACGAATCTTCATGCAGCCATTGCAGCCCTCCGGGTAAACCGGTATGAGTTGGCCGCAGGATATATTCGTGCAGCAAGGTCCTGGCCGGAAAATATCGGCGTCGGAAAGCCTTATGATGTGGATGAACGTTTGGAAGATTTTCTTGATTATACCTGTTTGGTCAAACAGGGTGGTGGAGATGGGCGGCTGTTTAAAGAAAGGATTCTTTCGTTCCGGGAAAAATATCCGGAATGGCAGGTAAGTTCCAATGATCTGCTGGCCCTTCTATTTGAAGAGGTCCGGATGGATGAAACTTCCTTTGCAGCCTATCGCGGGAAATATCTCGATCGCGGAAATGACAGTCTTCCGATACGCTGGTGTAATGCCTTTCTCGATAGGGATCAAAACAGGTTAGCGGAGCTCTCCCGGGAAAAGATGTTGCCGCCTGTTGTGCTGCCCTATGAAATCCCTTTCGAGGACCGGGAATTTGTCCTGATTAAAAAATTAGTGGCAGAAGGATTGCTTTCCTGAAGGATTGTTTTCCTGAAGTGGGGCTTTCCGGAAGAGGGATTTTTGAATGAGCGTTTTTTTGAATAATAATAATAATGCGCACTAAAATTTAAATATATGAGCAAACACATACCGAAGGATCTTTCTGCCTTCCATCAACTGGTGTCCCCCTTATTTACCTGGCCATCCACGCCGGAGGAATGGGATCAATACCGGCTCAGTGATGAGCAGATAAATTTTTTTAAAGAACATGGATACCTGAGCAATATCAAATTGCTGGAAGCCTGGCAGATTGACCAGTTAAATGCAGAGCTGTCGGAGATCATCGATCCGGAACATCCCGATAATTCCTTGTTCTACCAGTTCTTTTCGAATTCGTCTACGGATCCCGGATCTGTTTTGTTCCATGCGCTTGGAGCATGGCGGATCAAACCCGGTTTCCATGATATTCTTTGGAACCCGGCCTTTGCGATGGCGGCCAGCCAGCTGTTGAATGACCAGGACATCCGGTTCTGGCATGATCAGTTGTTTTGCAAACCGGCCAAACACGGCGGAGTAGTGGCCTGGCACCAGGATTATTCTTACTGGACGCGCACTACTCCCATGCAGCACCTCACCTGCTGGGTAGGTCTGGATGATGCCACCACGGAAAATGGTTGTATGTATTATGTGCCCGACAGTCATAAATGGGGTTTGTTGGATAAGCCCGAGCTAACCGGTGAAATGGAGGGGTTGATGACCATGCTGAATGAAGAACAAAAAGCAGGCTTCCATCCCATCCCGATAGAATTAAAAAAAGGATATGCCACCTTTCATCACCCGCTGCTGGTACACGGTTCCTATGAAAATAAATCGGACAAACAGCGCCGGGCCTTTGTGCTGAATGTTTTTGCGGATGGAACGATCTCCGGCTCGGATAGTACGCTGATGCCCGGCACGCCTGCTATCGCTAAAGGTGAAAAAGTAGGGGGGCAATTTTTCCCTTTGCTGATCGAACGGGAAAAGACGGATAAGTAAAAGCCAAAACGGAATATGCAGATGAAGTTGTCATTTTACTGTACCCGGTGGGGGCAGGAAGAGATACCCTGGACCATTTTTTTAAGAAGGGTGAAGGAGGAAGGGTATGACGGCGTGGAAACGGCGCTGCCATTAAGTCCGGCGGAACAGGAACCTATTCTGAATGGATTGGAGAAGTATGGATTGAAATTGATCGGTCAGCATTGGGATACGGTGACGGCAGACTTTGCGGCACATGCCAAAGAACTGGAACAACGGTTGCGGTCGATGGCGGATGCCAGGGCGGTGCTGATCACTTCCCATACCGGCAAGGATCATTTTAGCTTTGAACAAAATACCCAGTTGATACTGATCAGTAAAAGGATCGCCCAGGAGCATAAAGTTTCTATTATTCATGAGACACACCGGGGTAAATTCAGTTTTGCGGCGCATCATACGCGGAAATACCTGGAAGCCATCCCCTCCCTACGATTGAATCTCGATATTTCGCATTGGTTCACGGTGGCGGAAAGTTACCTGGAGGACCAGGAAGAAGCGGTGGAACTGGCAATAAGCAGAACGGCGCATATTCATGCCCGCATAGGACATACACAAGGCTCGCAGGTGCCGGATCCACGTGATCCTTTGTGGGAAAAGGCCTTGCAGCAACATCTGCAGAGATGGGACAAGGTGGTGGCCAGGCATAGTAAGATAAACTCCTCCGATCTGGGTTTTACCTGTGAATTCGGTCCTGCACCTTATATGCCGTATATACCATTTACCAATAAGCCGGCTACGGATCAATGGGAGGTCAATGCGTACATGAAAAACTTTTTGAAGGAGAGATATAAACCCTAGCTGCACCTAACTGTACCTAAAAATGGAAAACAAAAAATCGTATACAGCGCAGATCACCCTGGTAGGGGCGTTCTTCTTTATCTTTGGTTTTATAACCTGGGTAAACGGAACACTGATCCCTTATCTCCGTATTGCCTGTGAACTAAAGGAATGGCAGGCTTACCTGGTCACCTTTGCTTTTTATATTTCTTATACAATCATGGCCATTCCATCGAGTATGATATTGGCGGCTACGGGCATGGTTAAAGGAATGCGTTTGGGCCTGCTGATCATGTGCGCCGGATGTATCGTATTTATACCGGCTGCGCTGCTACGTTCTTATCCTCTGTTCCTTTGCGGCCTTTTTATCATCGGTACGGGAACCACTCTTTTGCAGACGGCGGTCAATCCATATATCACGCTGCTTGGACCTGCCGAAAAAGCGGCGAAACGGATGAGTATTATGGGCATCTGTAACAAGTTCGCCGGTGTGCTCGCCCCGCTGATCCTCGGTGCGATCATTCTGAGCAATTCCGATAGCCTGATCAGGGAACTTAGTGAAATGGCGCCTGCTGCGAAAACGGCGAGACTGGATGAACTGGCGCGCGCCGTTGTGATGCCATACGGGGTATTAGCCGTTATTTTATTGCTGATCGCCTTTGTGATTAAATATGCGCATCTTCCGGAAATCAATATAACGTCGGCAAAGAACGAAGATCCGTCGAATGGCAGAACCGGTGAGATGGAGGGTGGGCATGCCCCGGATCATAGCCGTGGTTTTATCCTGGGTTTTATTGCGGTATTTTGCTGCGTGGGTCTGGAAGTGATTGCCGGGGATACTATTGGAAATTATGGTCTTTATCATAAGATGCCGCTGAGTGTCAGTAAACATCTTACCTCCTATACGCTGGCTTTTACTGTGGTCGGTTATCTTTTTGGCGCCCTGGCCATTCCCCGGTTTATTTCGCAGGAAAGGGCCTTACTGTTCTCCTCGGTATTGGGTATCTTCATAGCTATGGGTATCCTGGTGGTTCCCGGCACTTATTCTGTCGGGGGTGTTGCTTTACTTGGTCTTTCCAACGCTTTGTTATGGCCCGCTATCTGGCCCCAGGCGCTGAAAGGGCTTACCGGCAAGGCGCTTAACCGGGGGGCTGCGATCCTGATCATGGGGATAGCCGGTGGCGCGATCATGCCCCTGGTATACGGATGGGTGGCTAAGGGCAGCAATAATCAGCTGGCGTACTGGCTGCTGATCCCCTGTTATCTTTTTACGCTGTATTATTATTTCATCGGTAAAAAACAAACTCAATTATGAAGAGTTGTAGGATATGCCTGACAGGATTCCTTTTCGGAACTCTATTTTTTCCGCTGATATCAACCATGGCGTATGGACAGGAAAAGGAAAAAAAACACGCGATCGATGTGGATGCCATCCGCCAGACAGAATTGACGGGTGATATCGGCATTCCGCCGACTGCCATGAATCAAGCTGCCGATCCGGCTCATTTACTGGCGTTCCTGGCCAAATCGCGTGGCAAACTGTATTTTACCTTTCCCGAAAAGCGGGAACAACCCATCCGCATGCTGGATGCCATTCCGGAAATATGGCTGCAACGCTCTCCGGCCGCCCTGCAAACTTTCAATGGGACACCGCAACCTGGTGAATATTATGTTTTCCAGATCGGGGTATATGCTGCCGGTGCCGATCTGAAAAATATAAAGGTGCAGATACTTCCGCTGAAAGGGAATGGATCGTTGGATGGGATTGGGACGCTGAAAGGATCTCCGAACGGAGCCGGGGTCCAGAGCCTGACCGATGTCACCTGTTTTAATGCGGAAGGAATTTCTTACCTGGGTAAACCCTTTACAAAGGACCTTAACCTCCATAAAACAGAGGTGCTGCCTTTGTGGTTTGGCGTACAGATCCCCAAAAATGCCAAGGGTTTGTATACGGGAAAGGTGGTGATACGACCGGCGGGTCTGCCTGCTGCTGTAGTAACGGTAAACCTGAATGTCTCCGGCGCGGTTGTAGAGAATAATGGAGTGGACGATGCCGATAGATTATCCAGGATGTCCTGGTTAAACAATAAAATGGCTCTTGATGATGGCATCACCGGGAAATTCATTCCCTTGTCCAGGGATGGAAATACGGTCTCTATTTTGGGAAGAAAGATAAGCCTGGGCAATGACGGTCTGCCAAAGGAGATTACCAGTTTTTTTGATAAAGATAACCTGGCCTTGGTAGAGAAAGGAGAACCGGTCCTTTTCGATAAAATAAAGTTTGTTGTTGACCGTAACGGATCGCCTCTGTCTTTTACGCCGGGTGCTACCCGTTATACGGATCATCTGCCCGGTTCTTCCAGCTGGGAAACGATCCTTCAAAATCCCGATATTACGCTCACGCTCAAAGGTCATGCGGAATACGATGGTTTTATCGGTTATGAGGTGATGGTTAAACCGCTGAAGGATGTCGATGTCAAGGATATCCGGCTGGAGATCCCCATGGATAAAAAGAAGGCTGGGTATATCATGGGGCTCGATCATGAAGGCGGAACCCGGACGGATAACTGGGCCTGGAAATGGGATGTCATCAACAAAAATCAGGATGGAATATGGGTTGGCGGAATTAATGGCGGTATGCGGTTACGTCTGAAAGGCGCCAATTTTCATAGTCAGCTGGTGAATATCTATTATCCCTTTGGCCCGCTGAATGAACCGGAGTCCTGGGGCAATGGCCAAAAAGGGGGAGTAACGATAAACAACGAAACACAGGGCGCCCTGATCAAGGCGTTTTCGGGGCAACGGCTGCTGCATAAGGACAGCACGTACCGTTTTGTTTTTGAATTGCTGGTAACGCCCTTTAAGCTGATCGACAGAAAGATCCAGTATGGAGACCGGTATTATCACTCCGATATCGATACCAGCGAGAACTTTATAAAGATCGCCAGGGAGCATGGCGCCAATATTGTCAATATCCATCACAAAAAAGATATCTATCCCTATATTGACTATCCCTTCTCTCCCGATAACGCGGACAGCCTGAAAGCATTTATCCAACGGGCGCATGAAAATGACCTGAAGGCAAAATTGTATTATACGACCCGGGAGCTTTCGGTCAAAACCCCGGAGATATGGGCCTTGCGGAGTCTTAACAATGAGATCCTTTATCCCGGCCCCGGTATGGCTACACGGTCGCTGGTCAATCCAAAAGGGGTGCATCCCTGGTTAGGTGCCAATTTCAAAAAAGATTTTATTCCGGGCTGGGTCGCTACTTTTCAGCATGGACGTTTCAAAGGCAAGCAGGATCTGGCCATCCTCACCCGTCCTGATTCCCGGATGAATAATTTTTTCCTGGGCGGTCTGGACTGGATGTGCAAAAATCTAAAGATCGATGGTATCTATATCGATGATCTGGCGTTGGACAGGGAAACCCTCAAACGGACGCGAAAGATTCTGGACCGTGAACGTCCCGGATCCCGGATCGATATGCATACCTGGAATCATTTTAACGATTATGGTAAATGGGCCAACTCCCTTTATCTGTATATGGATCTGCTGCCTTATATCGATCAGTTGTGGATCGGAGAGGCAAGGGATTATAATAAACCGGCGGACTACTGGCTGATCGAAGTAAGCGGTATTCCTTTTGGTTTGACTTCCCAGATGCTGAACAGGGGGGGCAATGCCTGGCGGGGAATGGTATTCGGGATAACCGATCGTTTTGGCTGGTATCGTTCGATCACTCCCGAATACATCTGGAAATTTTGGGATCTGCATGATTTTGAACATAAAAAGATGACCGGGTTCTGGGATGAAGAAATGCCCGTGAAAACGGATAATCCGAATACTACAGCCTCCATTTATTCCGATGATAAGGAAGTGATCATCGCGGTCGCCAACTGGACGGATACGGTGCAAACCTGCAGGTTCAGGATCGATTGGAACAGGCTTGGGTTATCGCCGGATAAAGTGACAGCCAACATTCCGGCCCTGAAGGATTTTCAAACAGAAAGGTCCATCGATATCAATGGACCTGTAGAAATAGAAGCCGCAAAAGGGTATATGATCGTACTAAAGAAACAATAACAAGTGATCAGACTACAAAAACGATAATTCACCAAAGTCCCCGGGCTGGTGAAAGTTCGGCTCGGGTGCTAATATATTGTTCCATGTGAGATAATGGGGAGCTATACATTCATCTCCGCATTTATAGAAGTTCGCCCTCGCCTTTGTTCCGGTGAGGGCATTTATCTTATCATACTTAAATACCTGCAAAGGAATCTTTAGCGTAAGGGACCAGTCGATACTCTTGTCGTACACTGGTTGTCCGGATGCTGATTGTCCGTATGCTGATTGCCCGGATGCCGGATCGCTGCCGGAATTGTTGTTTTCCGATGCCTGTGATCCCGATGCTGGTGATCGGGGTGATGGCAAACTGCTGAAGACATCAATGGTTTGGATCAGTTCGGCAGGGAATTCGATTCTTTCTGCACGCCCGGCACCATAGCCCATCAGGCAGGTACCGATGGGGTTAAACTCGAGGTTATAATAGGGGCCCGAAGATTCGAAGGTTATAAAGAATTCCACACAACTGTCCTGGTATACCGGATCATTGGTTGTATGGAAGGTGACTCTCGGATCCCGCTCCGACACGTAGTACTTTAGCAAGATCGCGTCCTTGGTATAAGCAATGGAAAAGGAAGCCTTTGGTTCCTGAGAATATCCGACCCAGGGGGAATGGTCAATAGGATGACGGGTAAGGTTGTCCATAAACAAGGACCATTGCTCTACAGAAGGGGGAATTTGTGCAACTGTTATATTCATTTTATTTTAGGTCCGGTTTTTTTATTTCCAGTTTTTTATTTCCGGTTTTTTAACTCCCATCTTATTTTAGTTCCAATTTTGTGTTGGTTAATGATTCGGACGAAGGACCGATCATGATGGTAAATATACCGCGTTCTGTGATCCAATTCCCTTCTTTCCAGAATTCCAAACTCCGGGCATCGATGGGGAAACGTACATTTTTTGTTTCACCGGGTTCCAGGGTTATCCGCCGGAATCCTTTTAATTCCTTCACCGGTCTGACCAGGCTGCTGACTTCCTGATGGATGTATAACTGAACGATCTCGTCTCCCTTTGTTCGACCGGTATTGGTTAGGTTGACCATTGCATAGACCGTGTCTCCTGGTCTCATTGCAGGCGCGGAGAGCGAGACTCCCGAATAACTGAAAGTGGTGTAACTAAGCCCGTATCCGAAAGGATAGGTGGGCTCAGAGGAAGCATTCCACAAGGTCCGTGGCCGGCCATTGGGTAGGGAATTATAAAAGGCGGGTACCTGTCCTACATTACGGGGATAAGTCACGGTTAATTTGCCACCCGGATTGATCAAGCCGAAAATGGCTTCGGCAACGGCGGTTCCCGTTTCCTGACCGAGGAACCATCCGTCCAGGATGGCGGATACATGATCTTTTGCCCATTGTATGGCCACGGGTCTTCCATGCAGTAATACAAGGATGACCGGTTTGCCGGTGGCAACAACGGCCTTCAGCAATTCTTCCTGTCCGCCGGGTAAATTGATATCATCGCGGTCTACATTTTCCATGATTGTCCGTTCATCGTCTCCCAATACCACCACACATACATCCGAATGGCTGGCTAACTCTACCGCCGCAGGAATCCTGGCATCTGATGTGGATTGGATCTCACAGCCTTTTTCGTATACGATACGGGAATCCTCTCCTTTGAGCTTTTCGAGGCCCTGACGTACCGTAATAAAATGTTTTGGCTTTTGGGTCGAATAAGTTCCCAGGCGTATGGTATCGGCATTGGGGCCTATCACGGCAATGATGAGTTTGTCTTTTTTCAGCGGGAGCGTTCCCTTTTCATTTTTCAGGAGAATGATGGCCTTGCGTGCCGCTTCCAGGGCAAGCTGGTCCTGGGCGGGATCATTCAGGGTGGCGAGGTAGTCCTTCCGGGGATGTGCAAAGGAACCGCTGATATCGGTAAAGAATACATCCGACTCATCGGCTGTTTTGCCGCCTTTTTTTTCCAACACCACTTCTGTGGGAGCAGTCGTCTCATCGTTCTGCAAGTGCATCATGAACTTTACTTCCAGCACTTTTCGGACGGCATTGTCCAGGAGTTTCAGGGGAACTGCCCCTTTCTTTACGGCAGCCACCAGGGCCGCTCCATAGATGCGCCTGCCGGTCCATGCCTCCTTAAAGGCAAGCTCTGTATGTACGCCTGCACCTAAGGACATGTTCATTAATTTGTCGCGGCTATCGGTCAAATGAAATCTGTCCTGTACCCAACGGATATCGTTGTTGTCGGAAACGATCAGGCCATCGAACCCATATCCTTTTCTCAGTATGGTATCCAGCGTGTAGGTATTAACATGGCAAGGGATTCCGTTCAGGGAATGATGGGCGGGCATGATCGCCCCTACATGGGCCTCTTCCACGGCCGCCCGGAAGGGCGGAAGATGTATCTCGTGCAGAGACCGGAGGGAAATCTCCACCGGGGCTCCGTTGGCACCTAATACAGGTTCACCATCCGCCACAAAATGTTTGGCTGTTGCCAGGACATGGTCCTTGTCGAAACGATTTTTGCCCTTCCCCTGCAGGCCATTGATAAAACCAACGCCCATACGGCTCACCAGGTAGGCATCTTCGCCATAGGCCTCTTCGAATCTTCCCCAGCGTGCATCCCTTACCACGCCTAACATCGGCGTATAACAATGCTGGATACCCAGTGCCCTGGCTTCCATGGCAATCGCCGTAGCGACGCTTTCTGCCAATGCCGGATCCCAGGTGCTGCCCAGGGCAATAGCCGCAGGAAAGGAAGTGGCGCCATTGGCCACCACGCCATGCAAACATTCCCCGGCCTGCATATGCGGGATGTTAAGCCGTACATTACCATTGGGATAAAAGGAGGCCAACTGACCCGCTTTTTCTTCAACGGTCATTTTGGCGATCAGTTCATCGATCTTTTGCCGGTCAGAGACGCTAAGGGGGAAATAGGGAGAGGCTTTTGAGGTATTTGGACCCTTTCCGGAAATGGTGACCTTTTGAAAGGATAGCTTTTGTTGGGCCTGCAAGATTAGGGAGCAGAAAAGGGTGACGGTAAGGAACAGGACGGTAAGGAACAGATTATTTTTCATATGCTGGAAATTTGCTCAATTAATGGATAGAGAAAAAACAGAACCGGGCTTAAAAAGACATAGTGAAGAACACCAGGGGATGTCTTCACTATGTCATGGTACGGGAATAGATGTTTTTTAGTGTAACCGGATTTTCAATTCATGTAACCGGATCCTTAGTTCGTGTAACCAGGATTTTGATCCATAGGGGCCTGAGAATTCAGGTCAATGACTGTTTGTGGTATAGGCAATAAATTATTGAATGGCTGGACGGATGCCTGTGCCGCAGGGAGACCATATCTTTTGATACGGTCGTAGATCAGGCCAAGCCGCCCCAGTGTAAGCATACGGAATTCTTCTCCATACAACTCACGGGCGCGTTCGTCCAGAATATAATCCAGGGTAACATCGCCTGCCGTTATTAACTGGGCTTGTGCACGATTCCTTACTACATTGATATCATCAGCAGCAGGTCCGGTCAATCCTTTTCCCAGATTGGCTTCTGCCCTCAACAGATAAGTTTCGGGTAAACGCATGACATAAAAATCGCGGATATATCCATTGTCGGGCTGCGCATTTATATGTTTGTCCGTCCCGAATTTCTGCCAGTTCGGATAGATATACGACATCGTATCCTCTCTCAGGGTCAGGAAGGAAGCGGGTATCGGATCGCCCGGCTGAAAGGGCGCGGCGGGATTGGTGGGACCGAAATAAAAATGACGTTTGATATTGGTCTCATTATTCCGTATATCGGTTCCTGCATTATTCCAGATATCATAATTCACATAGTTACTGCCTCTGATGAAGGCTACGCCTCTGCCGGTCGAATCCACCGGCAGTGATTTATAACCGAACTTTGCCTGGGACCAGTAACTGCACCACATCATCCTTTCGATCAATGGTCTTTTAAAGTTAACGGTACCGCCATCGATCACCGGTTCGAATTGCGCTACCCAGATGCTTTCGTTATTGCCGGTCTGCGTATTCTGGTTACCCATGACAAAAAGATCCCAGTAATAATCCTTATTCGCTTCGGCGGCACGGGCTCCGAAACGGGCTTTTACCAGGGAGAAGGTGCCATCCGTTCCGTCGATGACCCTGGTGGCGGCTGCTATAGCCCCATCCCAATCCTTCAGACAAATATCGATCTCCGCCAACAGATGATCGGCGGCGGCTCTTACCACCCGGCCCGGTTTGGTCGTGGTCACAGGAAGCCATAACCTGGCGAATTCCAGATCGGCTTTGGCAAAGGCCCAGACATCTTCACGTTTGCTGCGTACATAGTCGAAACGGGGCGTGGTAGCAGGTTTGTCGATGATAGGAACGCCTCCATAAATATTGGCCAGGTTGCGGTAAGCAAAGGCCCTGAAGAAGCGGGCTTCGCCCACGATGGCATTTTTGTCTGCATCGCTGGCCCACTGTACTTTCGGATTGTCAGCGCCGCTTATAACGGTATTGGCTACTTTAAGAAAGGTGCCGTATTGCAGGTTAAACCAGGCGGCCGAGTAAGGCTCGATAGCATTGACCAGGGCCCAGTTGTTGTAGGAGTTGGCATTGTCGCGGGGATCGAAACAGACATCCGTTCCCGCGCCCAGTATAAAGGCGTCCTGGACACCATCTGCCGAATTATACATTTTCTGTACGCCCTGGTACATAGAACCCATCAGCTCATCGAACTGGGTCTTGCTCAGATAGGCGTTGCCGGTATTCAGCGCATCTTTTTGTGTCTCTTTCAGAAATTGATTGTCGGACTGGCAGGAACCCAGTGTCAGCATTCCCAGCGCAGCTATTGCCAATATATTTGTTGTTGCTTTCATTTTTCTTTTAGTTTTTTTATGTTAAAAACCCATGTTCAGACCAACGGTTACAGAACGCATCAAGGGTGGCGACTGGTTGACGGAGGCATTGGAAGAACCGCCATTGCCGCCGATCTGCGCACCATTTGCGGGGTCAAGACCGGTCCAGCCGGTGAACGTGAGTAGGTTCTTGCCACTGACGAAAAGTTTCAGGTCGCTGATCTTTATTTTTTCCAGCCATGACCGGCCAAGGTTATAACTAAAGGCAAGATCCTGTAGTCTCATGAAAGTCCTGGATTGATAGAAACCATAACCCAGGGGATTGGTATAGTTCGGACGGGGGATCTTGTTATTCGCTCTGTCCGGCATCCAGTAATCGAGATTGATCCAGTTGGCGCTGGTTGGCAGTACGGCTCCCGGATCGAGGCTACGCAGGTTGGTGGACATAAAATAATGATCTTTTCCTCCGCCAATAATGGCATTGAAAGCAAAAAACAAGGTGAAATTCTTATACGATAAGGTATTGCTGATATTGAAATTATAATTCTCTTTGGCGTATCCGATCACAGAACGGTCAAGGGTGTTGATCTTGCCATCCGGTTTGCCGTTGGGGCCGCTGATATCCCTGAACTTTACATCGCCGGGTTTAAATCCTGTGCTGGCCATATAATCGACATCGGTATTCTGAACGATACCATCGAAGGTATAGTCGTAAATAGCGCCCAGTGATTTTCCGATGAACAGGCTGTTGGCTACGTCATCGTCTTCTTTACCATCTTTGTTGCCATCAACACCGGTAAGATGAACGACTTTATTCCTGTTCAACCAGAAACTTACACCGGTCTCCCAGGTAAAGCCGGAGGCTGACCGGTAATTGATAGAGCTAAGCGAGATCTCGATGCCTTTGTTATCCACCTGACCCAGGTTATTCTTCACGGTGGGAAAACCATTGAGGATAGGAATGGACTGCGTAAGCAACTGATCCTTGGTAGAACCTTTGTACACATCGATAGAACCGGTCAACCGGTTATTCAACAAGGCGAAATTGACGCCCAGGTTAAAGGAGGTTGTTTTTTCCCAGGACAGATTGGTGTTGCCCAATTGGCCGGGAACGGTGAACGGTGTGGTGGTGCTGCCGAAAACGGTAAAAAGATTGGTAGAGTTAACGGTGAACTGGGTGGAATACGGATCGATGGCCTGGTTACCTGTTTTACCGTAAGAGGCTCTTATCTTCAGGTAATTGACGGGCTTGACCGATTTCATGAATTTTTCTTCGCTGACGGCCCAGGCAACGGAGGCGCCGGGGAAAGTACCGAATTTATGTCCATCGCTGAATACGGATGAACCATCCCGGCGGATATTACCGGTGAAGTAATAACGGCTTTTATAATTATAGTTGATCCTTCCGATATAACCTACGTTCGCATAGGTAGTGTTCGTAGTCAGCCCGGTACGGGTAGCCGCCAATGGCAGCCCGTTATAACTCAGGGCTGTCGTGCCGATGGACGAAAAATCACTGCCTGCCAGTTTGACCAGATCCGTTATGCTTTGATCGCGGGTATACCCTGCCAGCAGATCGATATTATGATCGCCGAAGGAACGGGAATAACTCAGGATATTGTCCAACACCCAGGAATTGTTAATGGACGTTTGTTTGTATCCATTCGTTTTGTTCAGGAACTGAAGCGGATTGGCGAGTTCTGCCGGAACCAGGGTATTTACTTCGCTGAACTCGTGATGGAAGTAGGCGCGTTCTGCGGTGTTCTTACTGGCCGTTACATTCAACCGGTAACTAAGCCCACGGATAAAGGGGAACTTTACATTGACAAAACCCGTACCTCTTAAGCTGGAATATTTCTCCAGGTCATCATCATAATACCCGGGCTGAGCCAGGTTCGGATTACCCCAGTATGGATTGTTGATCCCTGCAGTCCCGGTCGGATAACGCTGAAGGGTCGTATTGGTACTATCCAGGTACATATAGGAATAGGGTGATAAATAAGTAGCCAGGTACATATCCGGAGAAGTGCCTGAATAATCACGGGAAGAAAAATAACCGTTCACTCCAAAGGAAAGCCAGTCGGTCACATTGTTCTCGATCTTAACGGTAATGTTCGGCTTTTTATAGTTGTCGTTACTTAATACGCCGTTCTGTTTCAGATAACCGCCGGATACATAATAGTTCGTGGTCTTGCTTCTCCCGGAAATACTCAATTGATAACTCTGGAGCGGAGCGCTCTGGGTCACTTCGTCGAACCAATCGATCTGGTGTCCTTCATTGTAAGCCTTTAATTCCAGGGGGGCAAGAATGGTCGGAAGCGTCAGATCCTGCTGGCCGGTAATGGATTTGCTGTCTTTTCTCCATTGGATGTAAGCATCCCCTTTTCTCATGTCCGGTTTGCGGGTCCAGCTTTGTTTGCCGTAAAAGGTGGTAAAATTAATCTGGGGTTTTTCGGATCTGCCTCGTTTGGTCGTGATCATGACCACTCCATTGGCGGAACGGGAACCATAGATAGCGGCCGAGCTGGCATCCTTCAATATATCGAAGGAGGCTACATCGTTCATGTTGATCTCATTGATACTGCCATTAAAGATCACTCCGTCCAAAACGATGAGCGGAGCGGTTTTGGCAGAAATGGAGTTCTGACCGCGTACGACGATACTAGGATCTGCGCCTGCACCGGTGCTGGGTCCGATATTGATACCGGGAGCGCCTTGTATGGCTTCCAGGGCATTAAGATTGGGAATGTTGGATCTTGGTGAGTTTTCCAGTTTGATACTGGTAACGGCACCGGTGACATCCTTTCTTCTTTGGGTGCCATAACCTACGACAACCATATCGCTCAATTGATTGGAGGCTTCTGCCATGACAATGAGTAGGGTAGTACGCGTTCCAACGGTGATGGTTTGCGGAGCAAAACCGACACCGCTGAAGGTCAGTTTGTCGCTGCTTTCCGCCGTAATGGTGAACTCGCCTTTCTCATCCGTACTGGCACCGCCTTTTCCACCGGAAACGGTGATGCTGATGCCGATCAGGGCTACTCCTTTGGCATCGGTAACCTTACCATGGATGGTAGCGAAGGGAACAGGGGCGGGGGCAGCCAATTCCTCTGCTGGTGTGGAAGCGGAGGGCTCTTCGCCTGCTTTTTTTATGACAATGATCTTGTTCCTGATGGTGAAGGAAAGCGCCTGTCCCTGCAAACATTTGTTAAGCGCTTCCTCGATAGTGGCATTCTTTACCTCCAGGGAAACGGGTGAGGTATTGTCCAGCAATCTGCCGTTGACAATGAATTCATACCCGGTCTGTTTGCTGATCAGGCGGAATACCTTCTCCAGCTTTATTTTCCGTTCAGAAATGGTCACATTCTGCGAGAATGCCGTGGCGCTCACCTGGAGTGCCGTTGTTAATAGCAATATGGCGCAAAGGTTCATGATTAACAGCAGTTTTGAGGGCAAAAGCCGGTGACCCGCTTTGCCGGTAACATGTAGATTCATACTTTTGAATAGTTTTGGTTAAGAATGTGAGGATTCAAGCATCGTTTCTATGATTTAAGGATCGTTACGGGAATGACCAGAACTGTATTGGCCGGGAGTGAGTCGCAATCACTTCCGGTTTTTTTATATGGTCACTACGCTTTTTTTCAGGTTGCCATTTTTCTCTTTTTTTTAATGAATGGATTTTGTTGATTTATTTTTTTGCCGATGCCGGCATGACTAAGATCCGGTTGTTCTCTGTTACAAAATGTACATCGCCTGTTTCTTCCAAGGCATCCAGCAGTTCGGCTACATCGCCCTTGCGCGATAAGACACCGGATAACCGGAGATCGGACAGATCGCCCTTGTAATCCACTTCCACATCATACCAGCGGGCTATCTGACGCATAATGGTCTTTATACTGCTTTTCCCGAATTGGAATTTGCCGTTCTTCCAGGCAATGACTTCATCCACGTCGGCACTGCGGATGCCCATCGATTGGGAGGACAGATCCAGATGGGCCTGCTCCCCGGGTTTGAGCAAATGCGTAACTCCCTTGTGATCCACCGTTATGGCGCCATCAACCAGGGTGGTGTTGCATTCTGGCTCATCCCCATAGGCCATGATGTCAAAACTGGTACCCAGCACTTTTACGTCGGTTACACCGGCATGTACGATAAAAGGATGGTCTTTATTTTTAGCAACTTCAAAGTATCCCTGTCCGATAAGGGTTACTTCCCGGGATCTGCCGGAAAAGGTAGCCGGAAAACGAAGGGATGAGGCAGAATTCAGCCAGGCATGGGTTCCATCCGGCAATATGATCTCGTATTGCCCGCCGCGGGGCGTCTTGACGGTATTGTACATGGTCTCGCCGGTGGTATTTTTGCCATTATAGGCCAGACTCCCATTGTCCAGTTTGATGACCTTGATACCGCCCTGAACGGCTATATCGCCTTTCTGGCTATCATCCAGCTGGATCTCGGATCCGTCTGCCAGGGTAAGGGTCGCTTTATTGGAACCAGGGACTATTTTTTTGACCGGTATGGGATGGGCAGCCAGTTCTTTTTTCTGCGGAGCCCTGTATTGAAAATAAAAATAGGTGCCGCCGGTGAGTAACACAAAAACCGAAGCGGCAGCGAGGAACCACCAGGAACGGCCTTGGATCGATCTTACCGGAAGACGGTTGCCGACGCTGGAAGAGCCGGTGAATTGGCCTTCGGGAGCGCCTGCCGTTTCGTTCTCATTCAGGGCCATGTTTACTTCCAGTTTTTCAAAAATGGCGGATCGTATTTTCCGGTCATCCTCTTCCTCCTTATGGTCCTGCTTCAGGTCAGCCAGGATCATTTGTTCCAGTTCATCCAGGTGCTCTTTACGTTGCAGCATTCGTTTGAGCTGCAGTAACTCCACGGAGGTGAGGGAATTATTCAGATATCGGTCGATCAGATTTTTAAAATTCGGATTCATCAAAATAATTGAACGGTTAAATGGATAGGAAAGGGTTTGGAAGGAAAGGTTCTCAGAAGTACACTAGGTCCTAACTAAAGACGCAGGGAAGAAGGGGAACGCACAGTGGCGGTGAAAATTTTATTTACCAGCCGGCGCCAGGGGATTCCAGGAGGCCTTGTTTTTTGAGATACTGTCGTATGCTGAAGAGGGCCCGGGAGGCGTGATTATTGACGGTGCGGGTATTCAGACCCAGTTGGCGGGCGATCGCTTCATGACTGAGGCCCCGCTGGCGGGTAAGGATAAAAACGAGTTTTTGCTGGGGCGGAAGCTGGGCTATCGCATCGGCAATCAATTGTTCGGTCTGTTTGAGACTTAATGCATTATCCGGGAGTTCGGTGGTGGCCATTACCTCATTTTGCTCCGGCAGGGGGGCGGCTTGCACCTTTTTGCGCAACGCAGAAACCAACTCGTTCCGGGCCACGATAAAAAGAAAGGATTCAAAATCGTCTATTTCCGTCAGGGCAGCCCTTTTGATCCATATTTTTAGAAAGATGTCCTGGACGAGATCCTGTGCCCAGTCAGAAGATTTGAGGTAATGGAGCGCGGTGGCATAAATTTTTTTCCAGTACCTGTCGTAAATGACGGTAAACGAAGGTTTGTCGCCTTCGGCAATAAGGTGCAGCAAGCACCTTTCCTTATCGTCTTTTCTTTTCATCATAGCCTATTTCTCCAAATGGGATCTGACGGAAACCCGGCAGTTTTTTCCATACTTCAGATTCTTCTTTCAGCCGGAAGTTTTGTTTTCCGGCGTCTACGAAACCGGGGTCGTGATCGATAACCAGGTTGTTGTCCGTAAAGGGAAGCCATTCTTTTTTGCCTTCCGTGATTTTACCAACACGAACGAGGATATTATTCGTAAATGTATCTCTTTTTGGCATGGCAGGATCATCCTCGAAATAATCTTTCAGATAAGGGTATCGGGTGGAATAGGGAGGTTTGTTATAAGCTACCGCTTCGAGCCGTTGGCGGTAAAGTCCGTTGGAATCCAGCATGGCTCTGGCCCAGTTTTTAAGCCGGTCATCGATATGGGAGGCATATTTGGTATCGATAAAGATGTTATTGTCGTAATGATTATCACGGCCGCCGCCGATAAACCCGGCTACGGTACCTGCTTTGTAAAAAACATTACCGTATACGGTGGTGCCGCACTCCCCGTCGTCATGATAGACCGCCATGGTCTTATGTTTGCTGCCTATATCATGAAAATAATTATAGCGTACGATATTTCCTCTTTCGGATGGATCCCGCCCATGGTAAAAGGCGCCCATATCATCCACCATCAGGGCCATGTGATGAATGTTGTTGTATTCCACGATATGATCGTTGCCATGCAGCAGGATACCCATGGCCGGTCCGTCGCAAACTTCGCAGTTGACGATGCGGTTGCCTACACCGGTGATCCAGATGCCGGGACGATAGGATTTTTCGATCCGGTTGTAATTGCTGATATGACAATTTTTTACAAAGCTGTTGCCCGGCTCCAGGGTGAGGCGGTTACCGCCTGTAATAAAGATTCCGCCTGCGCCGGTCTGAAAAACGCGGCAATTCTCAAAACCATTATCGGTGCCGCCTTCCCTGTCAAATGTACTGTTGTTATATACATGAGGAATGATATTGCCTACCACCCGGGAGGCCGGCGTGCCCGTCCCGGCATGGATCTGGTCCTGCGATGGCAGGATTCCTTTTCCCATGCTTACGGCCATCATACCCAGGTTGGAAAAATTACAACCATCGATCCTTACTCCGGTGGTCCTTTCCATGTAAATGCCCATGCCCCGGCTGCAGGTAAATTCCAAACCTTCTACCCGTACCTTGCTTACGCCTTCCAGCGCCATCATGGGTTCTTCCAGTAGGGGCAGTTCGATCTTTTTCAGATTGGCCGGCGGTATGAAATAAAGCTGCTGTTTGTCCCGATCCAGATAATACTCCCCGGGCGTATCGATCTCTTCCGGAATATTGTAGACATAATAGGCCCGGTAAGGTTTACCGGTCCCAAAGCCATACATAGTGGGTATGGCGGTAGTGATCTTTTTCTGAAGCGTATCGATCGATTGTAAGGGAACGGCATCGTCCGCATAACCCCACATAAAATAACCGGCTATCCATACGTTGGAAGGATTACGCCAGCGGGATGGTCTGTCTGTGCCTTCATAGGTAAATACACCGCCCCGATAGGTAGTATCTCCATAACGCGGAACGGATCCGGAATCGATCAGTTTGCCGATGAGCAGCATACTGTCGTTCGGCCATCTTGCCAGCATGCCGGGAACCTGATTAAAATAAGGCTCCATCCAGGCGACACCAAAAGGTCTTGAAAATCCAACGGGTCTTAACTGTCCCAGGTTCCGGATGCCTTCTTTTTGCAGATCGATGACCCGCACCTGTTTGCGTGCGGCAGGAACCAGACCGGCAAGGAATGCCGCATCCGTCACGGTTCTTATTTTAGTTAGCGGAACTATTTTGCCGCCATGAATAATGACACGGGCATTATCCGCGGATCGAATGATCAACGGGTTACGGGAATGCCAGTTTTTGCCTTCTGTGAGTTCGATGGTCTGATCGATGAAGTAGGTTCCGGCGCCTATGATGATCTCTATTGGTCTGCCGGGAGTCTGTTCACCTGTTGCTGTTAATTTATCAGCGGCTGAGATGGCCTGCGAAAGCGTACCGTAGGGATGGGCTACGGTGCCATTGCCCCTGGCAGAACCATTTACAGCAACATATATTTTTTGACTGTTGATTTGAGCATGGAGGGAGAGATGATGCAATTGTATCATCAGGAACAGCAGCGTACTAATCGTCGTTTTTATAGCCATAACAGTGGGTTTAGGACCTTTCCGGGATGCCTCCGGATACTGAACCGGAATGGATACCGGATTCCAAAATCATTATCAAACATAACTAAAGGAATTAACATAAAACAGACGCAACCGGTTGCACGAAATTTAATCAGTGGATCACGAGCTTGCTTTCCATGACCAGATTTTCCAGCGGTGTGAGTTCCGGATGGACGATGCCGTCCATCTGGCGGAAAAGTAATTCAGTGGCCAGATGCCCCTGTTCATAAGGGAATTGATCTATAAAAGCTAATGGAGGGCGGTCCAGGTAACCGGAAGCGTGAAGATTGGAATACGTTACGAATGCCATATCGGAGTATTTGCCGGGTTTGATCTTCCGGAGATAATGAATGGCATCCAGCGATACATAATCGTTAAAGGTTATGATGGCTGTAGGTTTGATGCGATGGGACAGGAATTGATCCATCGCTTCATAGGTACCGACGGTGGACAGATCGGTAATCTTAACGAGATGTTCGTGAATAGGTAGATTATTCTGGGCATGCCCATCGTAATACCCTTTCAAACGTTCATTTTTGATAGGCAGGGTGGCAGGTCCATTGATGAGGCCAATCCGTTGATGACCCTTTGAAACAAGGTAGCTGACCAATTCCACGGTGCTTATATCCAGACGGCACCAGACGGAATTGATATCCGGAACATCCGGTACCCGGTCAAAAAAGACCACCGGTATATTGTATTGTTTACATTTCCGGAAATGTTCAATGTCCGGCGCGTTTTTGGAAAGGGACGCAATGATCCCGTCCACACGTTGTTTGCGCATGGTCTCCAATATTTTCACTTCGATATCGTAATCGTCGCGGGTCTGGCTGATCAGTACACTGTAATTGTTGGCGTAGGCATAGTCTTCAATGCCATAGATCGCTTTACAGAAGTATTCATCCAGGGAGGGAAGGACCACACCAAGGGAAAATGTTTTCTTCTGGTTGAAGCTGATGGCCATTTGGTTGGGCTCATAATTCAGCTCTTTAGCCAACTTCTGCACCTGCGCCGTTGTGCGCAGACCGATACTGGGATGGTTCTTCAACGCACGGGAAACCGTTGATTTGGATAGTTTCAACAGCCTGGCCATTTCCGGTATGGTAGGGATCTTATTATGCATGGTTACCTGTTTCAAAAGTAAAAAAAATCATTCAACCGGATGCGTATATTTTTTTCAAGCAACCGGTTGCCTGTTTTTTGGATGGATTTTGTAGTTAAGTTTGGTTAACCAACTTCAGCAATTATGCTTTCTTCTGCCGCCACAAAACCCTTACCTGCTGCTTATTCTTTTAGCACCACGATAGAAGATTTTTCTTTTTTTGCTGCCAGAGCGGTCACTTCCTCGCGGATCGAGATCGTATGTATCGAAGAGGGTTCAGGATTTATTATAACCGGAAATGACAGAACTCCTTTTAAAAACGGAGATGTAATTATGACCGGCACGCATCTTTGCCATCAGTATAAGCTGAATGATACCTATGGTGGTGTGGACCGCGACAAAGTGAAGGTAGCGGTACTCCGTTTTGTACCGGATTTCTGGGGAGACACCTTTCTTAACCTGAACGAAAACACCTTCATTAAGGTGTTGCTGGATAAAGCGAACCTGGGTATAATGCCCGATCCGCATACCTGTACTATAGTCAGGGATCTGCTGGGAGAGATGATGACTGCCAGTGGAACGGGTAAGATCATCCTTTTGCTGGAGATCCTAAATAAAGTTTCTGTTTCGGGAAAATTGACCTTTCTTTCTGTTTCGCAGGATTTTTCTTCTCTGCGAGAACCTTCCTCCCTGCGGAATCTTTCCGATCAATACGGGATGGACAGGTTGGAACGGGTGTATAAATATTCGCGTGCCAATTTCCACCGCAGGATAGACCTGGAAGAAATAGCGGCAGTGGCTTATGTGAGCCCTAATTCGTTTTGCCGTTGGTTTAAATCGAAGGCGCAGAAAACGTATTCACGTTATCTGATCGAGCTTCGGGTAAGACATGCCTGCCACCTGCTCGTCGAAAGCAGTCTTTGCGCAAAAAAAATATGTACAGAAAGCGGGTTTAATAATTTCTCCAATTTTCATAAATGTTTTAAAGAGTATACGGGAAAAAGTCCCGTGGAGTATCAGAAAAAATTCAAACCTGTCCCTTTGTATGCGCAGACGTTTTCGATAAATAAGGGACGATAAATTTGTTGACCTAATGAAAAGATCCTTTCCGGCCATTTGCGTTTTTCTTTTCCTGAATCTGACGCTGGTCGCACAAACCCCCCGCAATCTTCTTCACCGTTTTTCCAAAGAAACAATCCTGCAGTCGTTGATACCGCCAGGTTCCTGGCATCCCTTCCCTCAATCACCGGAAGGATGGAAAAAGGTGCTGGAAGATACGGTGATCCAGGGATTGATACGGAAAGGTGAGGAGGCGCAGCAAAAAAATTTTAGCCCACTCTCTGCCACTTTATGGCTGGAATTTGTGCGTACCGGAAACCGGGTCGATTTTGAAGCGAAGTCGTTCGCGAAAAGAAATCAATTGATGGACCTGGTGCTGGCCGAATCGGTGGAAGGCAAAGGGCGGTTCAGTGATGCCATTCTGAATGGCATCTGGTCCATATGCGAGGAAACCTTCTGGGGGCTTCCCGCACACCTGGCCATGCAAAAAGCAGGTAAGGGATTGCCCGATGCCGCCGATCCCGTTGTGGATCTTTTTGCCGCAGAAACCGCATCAGTAATGGCCTGGACGGATTATCTCACCGGAAACGCACTGCAACGGATCTCCCCGCTGATCCATGAACGGATCTATTCCGAAATTAGCCGGAGGATCTTCCAGCCCATCGTTACGGCTAAATATGAATATATGGGTTATGGCAATTTCCAGGCAAAGGTGAATAACTGGGCGCCATGGATCATGTCCAATTATCTTTCAGCTGTCCTCTTGCTCGAAAAGGATGCGGACAAACGGGCAGATGCCGTTCTGTTGGCCATGCATTATACGGATCAATATTTAAACGGACTGGGGGATGACGGAGCAGGTGATGAAGGACCGCTGTACTGGTTTGCCGCCGGTGGAACAGCCTTCGATGCGCTGACCCTTTTATACGATGCCTCCGGAGGTAAACTATCCATTTTCTCCGAACCCTTTATTCAAAAGATGGGAGCTTATGTATACAAGACGCATATTGCAGGCCGTTATTTCCTCAATATCGCCGATGCTATTCCCGAAATCGATGCCGATGGATATATGCTGTACCGTTACGGCAAAGCAACAGGTGACAAAGAGATGATGCATTTTGGAAGCTGGGCGGCGCGTCATATCGACCGGACTACCGGCGCCGGCACGGAACGTTTTTTTAAATCCCGGATCCTGTACAATTTGGTTGCTGCCCGGGAATGTTCTTTGTATCCTGATATACTGCCGGCTAAAACACCCGGCTGGTTCCCCGATATTCAGTTAATGACCTGTCCTTTGCCCAATGGCCTTTTTATCGCCTGTCATGGAGGTAATAACGGTGAAAGCCACAACCATAATGATGTCGGCGATTTTATCCTCTATTCAGACGGAGAGCCCGTGATCATCGATGCCGGTGCCGGCACCTATACCGCGAGGACTTTTTCCCAGGACCGTTACCGGTTATGGTTTAATATCTCTCCCTACCACAATTTGCCTACGGTGAATGGATTTGGGCAGCCTGCGGGTTTGAGGTATAAAGCGACCGATGTTGATTTTGTGGCTGATCCTTCCCGGATCCGATTGACTATGGATCTGGCAAAAGCGTACGACTCTGCTGCAGGGATTAGTGCATGGATACGGAGGGTGGATATCGATCTGCGTAGCGGTGTCGTTAATATTAATGACAGCTATAATTTTACGCATGCACATAATCGCCTTACCCAGTCCCTGATGACGGTTTGCGAAACGGATATTTCTGTTCCGGGGAAATTGCTGTTCCTGTTGCCCCGTGATTCGGCGGGCGATTTGGGAGCTGGTTCGGATTCTGCTGCAAAGATTGTTCCGGGGAAAAAGGTAGTTTTTGAATATGACCCGACAAAATGGAAGATTACCCGCGAGCGGGTCGCATTAACCGAACCGGAAGATGAGAAGATAAAAACCAGCTGGCATAATAAACCTGTCTGGAGGATATTGCTGGAGAGTACGGATGCCGGGAAAAAGGGGGAGATAAGATACAGGATACATAGGTGAAACCATTTATGACAGGCGGATAGAAGGTGTAGTATAACGTTGGTTATTTTTTTGTATACTTGTATAACACCTCACCTTCTATCAAACAGCCTGTATGCATTCCAACCGAAGACAATTTATAAAGAAAGCCGGCGCAGGATTCGCCGGTCTGGGTCTATCCCCTGCATTTGCCGGATTGGGCAACTTTTGGACCCCGGATGATCTGTCGTCTTTTCCGGGTGGCGATCTGCCCCGTTTCCCGCGGGCTACTCCTGAATCGCAGGGTGTTTCCTCGAGGTCCATCCGTGAGTTTATCGCCGCTGCCAATGCGTCGGATATCAGCTGGCACAGTTTTATGCTACTACGTCACGGACAGGTCATTGCTGAAGGCTGGTGGCAGCCTTTTGAATCCCAGTTTGTTCATACGCTTTATTCCCTGTCAAAAAGTTTTACGAGTACGGCAATAGGTCTGCTGGTAAAAGAAGGGAAACTCGATATTCATGCCAAGGTTATTTCCTTTTTCCCGCAGGATCTTCCAGCTATCATCAACGATAATCTCCGGGAGATGACAGTTCGCAGCCTGTTAACCATGAATACGGGCCATGGTGAGGATACTTTGCCGAAGATGCGGGCTTCCCAGGAAACCTGGATCAGGACTTTTCTGGCCCAGCCGGTGCCTTTTGCTCCGGGAACGCATTTCCTCTATAATACCGGAAATACCTATATGCTTGGCGCCATTCTTCATCAGATAACCGGAGAGACCCTGGAGGCTTACCTGGCCCCAAGATTATTCAAACCCTTAGGGATTACAGGTTATGATTGGGAAACCTCCCCGCAGGGATTAAATACGGCCGGCTATGGGTTGAGGGTAAAGACGGAAGATATTGCCGCACTGGGTCAACTGTATCTGCAGAAGGGGAAATGGAAAGATATGGCCATCTTACCGGAAGAGTGGGTGAAAGAAGCTACCCGTGCGCAAACTACTTCGCAGGTTAATAACGGAGATTGGTCGGAGGGATATGGATACCAGTTCTGGCGCTGCACACATGGGTTTTACCGGGGAGACGGTGCTTTTGGTCAATATTGTATCGTCATGCCTGAACTGGACGCCGTTCTTGCCGTCACCAGTCAAAGTTCCGATATGCAGCATTCCCTAAACATCATTTGGGATCATCTACCAACAGGTATGAAACCGGGTGTTCTTCCGGAAAACAACGATGACCAGACCGGTTTGAAAAAAGACCTGGCTGCACTGACATTACCTGTTGCTAAAGGTTCGGTTGTTTCTCCGGTGTCGTCAGGATATGATGCAAAAAAATGGTCGCTGTCTGCCAATGATTTTGGCCTGGATACCCTGCAATTTTCCTTTTCCGATAAAGGCTGTACCGTTGTCGGTGGCGCTGCCGGAAAAAGTAAGACCCTTACTTTCGGATGGGAAAACTGGATCGTTACTCCCCAACGGGATCCATATCTGTTTACTCCGGGAATGGCCGCTGTTATGCCTAGCCGCATCGCCGGTACGGCAACCTGGATCAATGACCATACCCTTCAACTGAATACCCGTATGGTAGAGTCGATCTTTGGCGATCGGGTCACCTGCGTTTTTTCGGATGACCGTTTGACCGTTTCGTTCCTGGATAGTGGGGCTCAGGCTGCGAAGAAAACGGCTGATTCCCGGAAGATGCTGGAGGGGAGGATATCGGGGTAGGCAAACAAAACCGGGGTATTAAACGTTCTTATTGGAAGGGAATTTTTTCTGATAAATACAACGTATGGAAATAGGGATTGACAGTTTTGCAGCAATGTTCAATAATGATAACGGCACTTCACTGAATGATAAGGATAGTATGGCTCAATTGCTCGAAAGAATCGAGCATGCCGACCGGTCCGGGCTGGATGTCTTCGGAATCGGAGAACATCACCGGAAAGGGTTCCTGGATTCGGCACCTGCCCTGATCCTCGCCGCTGCCGCAGCCCGCACAAAACGTATCCGTCTGACCAGCGCCGTCACGGTCCTTAGTGCGGCTGACCCGGTACGCGTGTTTCAAAGCTTCGCTACCCTGGATCTGATTTCCGAGGGTCGGGCAGAAATGGTGGTTGGGCGTGGCTCTTTTATCGAGTCTTTTCCTTTGTTTGGTTTAGCGCTGGAAGATTATGATGCGCTTTTTTCGGAGAAATTATCGCTATTGCTCAATATTCAGAAAAACGAATTTGTCACCTGGTCCGGCAAATTCCGGCCTGCACTCAAAAATCTCCCTGTCTATCCCAGACCCTTGCAGGATCCGCTTCCCATCTGGATAGGTGTCGGTGGTACGCCTGAATCCTTTGTTCGCGCCGGTCGTCTCGGTCTTCCCCTGATGGTGGCGGTCATTGGAGGGGAAACGCATCATTTTCGCCCACTGGTAGACCTTTACCGGGAAGCAGGAAAAAAGGCCGGGCATTCCCCGGATATACTGAAAGTAGGATTACATTCCCTGGGCTATGTGGCTCCTACTACCAAAGAAGCGATAGATGATTTTTATCCGGGTTATGCGGCCGGCATGACGAAAATTGGAAAAGAGCGGGGATGGCCGCCGATGACAAGGATTTCATTCGATGCGCAAAGAGGTCCGAAAGGAGCTTTATTGGTCGGCGGCCCGGAAGAAGTAGCAGAAAAAATCCTTCGTCATAGCGAAGCCCTGGGCGGCATTTCAAGACTCACTTTCCAGATGGATAGTGCGTCGCTGCCACATGAAAAACTCATGCAAGCCATCGAATTGATAGGAACCCGGATAGCACCGGCTGTTAATCTATAGCCTTACTTTCAGATCATATTCCTTTATTAAGGTCAGAAAAGCTTCCGCATTCCCCTTCGCATCGTCCACCGGATGGTGGGTGTGTTTTGTCTTTCTTAAGTGTTTGAAATTCTGAGACGTGTCTTTTACCATTCCCTTGTAAAGGCTTCCCAGATTTTGCGAACTATAGCCAAACGGGTTGCTCCCTGTAAAATGGTGAAAATACCAACACATAAACATCCAGTCGAAACCGTTGTTGTCGCTGATAAAGATGGGCTGGCCTTTACTGAATAGGCGCAGCCATAGTGCGAAATCCTCCATTACTTTTTGAGGATTTCTATAGGCGAGGGTTTGTTCGCGGGTAAGACCGGACACAGCTAAGGCTTCAGGAATGAATTTATCCGAGATCGGGCGGAGCATTCCATAAAAGGATTTATCCAAAGCTTCATCTACGATGAAGGCCCCGAAAGCAACCATCGAATAATGGCCAGGGATTGGCCCGTCACTTTCGACGTCTACCATGATGTATGACATAGGATTTTTTTAGTGATTTATTGGTTTATTGATTTCTGTTTGTGGTTTAATTAGGCCGCAAATATATATAAGAAATTTGGAATAGTTTGGAAAAAAATTGCAGCGAGTTAGGGGATGATGTTACTATAACGGGAGGAACTGACGGTGGGCGGAAATTTAACTATGATATGTGGCCGCAATACATCCGCGCGAGGGAAAAGAGTGTTAGGAGCTATTACTCTAAAATCAATATCTTTTTAACAAAGGATTCACTAATGCCTTTTAATGAAGCGACTTCTTCAATTATATTCGGGAAACACGCTCATAATTGATAGAGATCTCCTTGTATCCTATTTTGCGGCTAATTCTATTTTTTACACCGATCAGTTTACCAGTTGGAATCTGGGTAGATCGTCCTGCCAGGTATTCTACTTCTGCCTTGGTTGGATTGACTTCTACTCCCAAGCGATTGAGAGCTTCTTTGGCAAGGGCGGGCAAACTTTGGATTGGAAGGACTTCGCCTGTCATAGATGATATCTTAGTTTTTGCATATAGTCCATAACCGATTTTAAGGATCTTCCCTTTCCTGGCTAACTTTAGCAAGGTTCTACCAACCTGATCGTATCCCCCTAAATCAGTGAAATCTTCACGCAAGACCACACGGGATTTCATTCGGGAAATCCGTGTGAGAATCTTGCCTTCGATGGTATTATTATTTCGCATTAATTTTTAATAAATTGGCGATACAAAGATACGACTCTTAATTGTTGAAAAGCTCCTGCGAAACTTTGAACCGACTAGCTAGTTTGCAGATAATATCCCTGGAAAACCCGTGCCTGTAATGCAGAATATCTGATACCAGACTTTTGCTAACGGCTATTTCGTTGGCAAGGTCAACGGCTTTCAGTTTATTTTCTTTCATAAGGAAATCAAGGATTTCCACCGGATCTGCATCGGAAAAAGTATTGTGTTCTTCATCCCATTTTTCAATCAAAAGGGTCAATAAATCTATTGTATCCTGCTGCTGTCTGGTTTTCTTTTTAATCATGACGATTTCTTCCAACAGGTTACAATACTCTTTGTATTGGGTTATGGTTTTTATGACTTTGTATTTTAAGGATGCCATGTTTACAATTTAAAATGCCTTTTTGCTTCTCTGAATACATCAACGAATTTCGGAAGATCATATACCTGGTCTTCGAGTTTCCTTTGCCAACTTTGGCCTAGATTTTTCTCTTTTGCCAACACTTTGACCTCAAACTGAACAGGGTCATGTCCTTTGTTTTTGGCTTTCCGTTCAAATTCGGGCTTAAGGTCCCGTGGTTCGGTCCTTCCCATTAATGTTAGTGAGGTGAGGGTTTTCGCAACCGCATTCCCTTCTTTTGGATGGATCATATCATGTAAATAAAGGTGAAATAATATCCCTTGTTTCCATATTCTGCATAACGTTCCATTTCTTTATCCATTTGCCTTTCTTTTCATAGGAAGGTTCTAATAGGATAAAGGAGTCGGATTTTAAACGCTCCAAGGATTCGGAAATAGGGTTTTTAATATCCAACAGCTCCATTAAAAATCCTAATCGTTTAATTACCGATTGAGTTTTGAACCGTTCACAATAATGGTAAAGTTTTTGGAAATCTATTTTGTCTTTTGATTTGTACAAAGCCTTTGCAATTTCAACGATACCACCGGAATAATCTGGTTTATATAGGCTGTCGACAAATGTCTTCTCCAGGTCGGAGCAGCTAACCTTGTTAAATCCGTCTACCCATATTTTCTTATTTCCAAAAAAATGGTCTGTGTTATAATAAATAAACTGAAATTTGATACCATTAATCTTCAGTATGGAAGGCTTGATTTGTTTGTTTACAACGATGCGCTCAATAAGAGATGGCTGCGTGATCAAGCTATGTATTTCCAGAGCACTATAGTAACCGATATAATAATCTGCATCTCCAACCAGGTATTTTGTAATCAAATGCCAGTTCGGAAAATAGGTATTGGCATCCTGCTCATAGGGTATGATCCAATAGACTCCCTCTTTAAGGCGTAAGAGCAATCCTCGTTTAATCATGTCACGCATTAGTTTTTTAACGGCATCTCTATTAGATGTCTTTAATAATAAATTGGCTTCATCCAGGGTAAAGGCCGGCTTATTTAGAACAGTGAAATATTTAATTACTTCTGCTGATTTACTGGAAAGGGTTTTATATATCATATCTTATAGCTATTTGGAGACTTTTTAGGTCTCTATATGGATATGAAATAAGATTAACTAAAATATTGATAATCAAGATAATTGATTAGGGAATTATTAATTTCCTCTGAATGGCATAGTTCAAAAGAAAGAAATACTTCCCACGAAATGTGTTTGAATTTCTCTATAAACTTGCAAGGTAGGTTGTAGAATAAATAGGACTAAAAAATCTCATTTCCTAAATACCGGTATTCGTAATAACCATTGAGGTATGGGAAAATGCAGACTTAAAACATTTTAGTATTGCAAATATATATAAAAAGATAAAGTATAAATTAAAAAAGGGAAGCTTCTTTGGTTAATACAGAAGGATCCACGTTGAGGTTGTGGTTGAAGAGATCTCTTATATTTTTATCAATTTCCTGCAAGGTCACTGTTTTTGGATTGCGCCGTGATTTCAGATAATTGTCACGGGTCATTTTATTGGCAATCTCTCCAACTGTTTGAACGGAAAACTCTTTGCCAAACCATCCTGCAATTATGTAGCCGGTTATTACTATGATTAGACCAACGAGGCCAGTTTCCCAATTAATAAATAATGAAATTATAGAAAGAAGGAGGCTAATTAGGAGAATACTAATTAGCCATTCCCTCGGTCTCAATATTTTTAAAGGAAAACCAAGTTCTTTTTCTATTTGTGGCATCTTTTGCCGGCGGCCTTTTCGGGGAATCAGACCTTCCAAAACAGTATCAGGCGAGATGGTGTTTTTTTCTACTTGCTGGGTCATGGCAATGGATTGCCGGATTTTATAAAATGCCTGTTGGGTCGTACACCCTTCCACATGATCAAACCTTATCTTGCTGAAAATGATATCACAGATATCACCAAAGGTTCTTGCATTATCGAATGCGTTGTTCTTTAGTTTAAGATCAAATGATTTATCGATTTTTACCAGTACATCCGAAATGTCTTCCGGATCGATATTCTTTAGTTCGACTATTTCCGGGGTATTCATAGTATAATATTAATTAAAATTTTAATTCCCTAGGTGCCTGATCTGCATTTTATAAAGATTATTTGCTGGTTTTTGCGTGAAGGGGTAGGAGTTTAAGGAATTATAAACGATTTTTAGAGAATATGAAGGAAGCTATTGACCAACAAATCAGGGCCATTGAACAAAATAACCAGGTTAGGATATTGTATGCCTGTGAATCGGGTAGCAGGGCCTGGGGGTTCGCCTCGCCCGACAGTGATTATGATGTGCGTTTTATTTATGCTCAGCCGGTGAATAATTATCTTAGTATCCGCGAAAGAAAGGACACGATTGAACTGCCGGTTAACCAGGAATTGGATGTAAATGGCTGGGATATCCGAAAAGTCTTGCAATTGTTCCTGAAATCCAATGCACCCCTTTACGAATGGCTGCAATCACCCATTATTTATAAGGAGAAGGGCAGTTTTTCCAAAGAGCTAAAGGAATTAATGGAGGCTTATTTTTCCCACCGGTCAGGCTGCCACCACTATTTTTCCATGGCCAGAAATACTTTTGAAAACGATCTCCAGGGTGAACAGGTAAAGCTGAAGAAATACTTTTATGCATTGCGGCCGCTCCTGGCTTGTCTATGGATTATTGAAAAAAGATCTCTGCCTCCAATGGAATTCGGCCAGTTGCGTACACTAATAACAGATCCTAATTGGAATACATCAGTGGATGATCTGCTGGATCGAAAGAAATCGGCTGATGAAAAGGCCTTGATCAACCCCGTAGGTTTATTACAACAATGGATTGAAAAGACCCTGATCTATTGCAAGGAACAGTCGGATGCCATCGAACCGGTTAAACGTGATATAATAGCCTTGGACGCCTTATTCAGGAAATATATTGGAAATCATGACCTTTAAACAACTTATTGAGGAACCGCAGCATCTTTTACTGAAAAGCATCAGTGGCAGTAAGGCCTATAATCTTTCCCTGCCTACTTCAGACACGGATATCAAAGGCATTTTCGTCCTGCCTCAAAAAGAATTATACGGGCTGACCTATACGGAACAGGTTTCTAACCGCACCAATGATGAGGTCTTTTTTGAGATAGGCCGTTTTATGGAACTGCTTTCCAAAAATAATCCTAACATTCTCGAATTGTTAAGCACTCCGGCTGACTCCGTTTTGTTCCGGCATCCCCTAATGGATTTGATCAGACCCGAAGATTTTCTTTCCAAAATATGCCTGGATACTTTTGCGGGATACGCCAAAACACAGGTGAAAAAGGCCAGAGGTCTGAATAAAAAGATGAACCAATCTTTTGAAAAGGAACGCAAATCGGTGCTGGAATTCTGCTATGTGGTAAAAGGAAATGGGACAATACCGCTCAATGATTGGCTGAGGGAAAATGCCTATTGCCAGGAGGATTGCGGCCTGGTTAATCTGGCACATTTCCGGGATGCCTATTTATTATACCACCAGGAGCAGTTTGTTGGCTCTGAAAGACAGGAATCCGAAAGACTTAGAGGGATCATTTCTTCTGTTGCGGCGAGTGATGTTCAGCTAAGTTCGATTTCCAAAGCTATCGAACCGCTGGCTACCCTGCATTTTAATAAAGATGGCTATTCTGTTTTTTGCCGGGAATATGGAGAGTATTGGACATGGGTAGAAGAACGGAATGATGAACGTTACAAGAACACCTTATCTCATGGAAAGAATTATGATGCTAAAAATATGATGCATACTTTCCGCCTCCTGGCCATGGCTGAAGAGATTGCTACCCATCACCGGGTAATCGTTCATCGGGAGGACAGGGAATTTTTGCTGAAGATACGGTCCGGAACATTCGACTATCATGAATTGATCCAAATGGTGGAGGAAAAAATGGAGAAGATTGAAGAGGCATATGATAGGTCTGGGTTGCCGGAAACTCCGGATTATCAATTGGGGGAGGATTTGCTGGTAAGGATACGAGAAGGGTTTTATGAAAATTTTCCACCTCAAAAAAAATAGTTGTCTTCTTCTAATTAAATGATTGTCTAAACGCATTTGGCGAAACGTTGGCGATGCGTTTGAACAATTTATTAAAGGATTGCGGATGCTCGAATCCCAACTGATAAGCAATCTCTGCAATGCTCAGATGGCCCGTAGAAAGCAATATCTTGGCTTTTTCAATCAGGTGGTTATGGATATGCTGCTGCGCACTTTGGCCGATGAGTGATTTGAGCATATCTGTTAAATACCTGGAAGAAACTCCCAGGTGATCGGCAACATCTTTTACCGAGGGCAAACCCGTTATGGTTGCTGTTTCGTTTCCAAACTGTTTAGAAAGATACGTGTCCATCTCGAATATCAGATCGTGAAAAACAGCTTTCCTGGTCAGAAATTGACGGTTGTAAAACCGGTTGCTATAATTAAGCAATAGTTCTATCTGAGAAACAATCACATCCTGGCTAAAAGCATCGATGTTGTTTTCAAGTTCAGCTGAAATACTGTTAAAAAGTGTGATTATGATTTTTTTTTCTTTTTCCGAAAGGAACAGGGCTTCATTTATTGCGTAGGAAAAAAAACCATATTGAGGCATATTTTTACCCAACTGATAATTTCGGTTCAGGTCGGCATGAAAATAAAGAGTGTAACCCTCATAGCTGCTTTCATCGCCGGTCATGGTAACCAGTTGGTTTGGCGCCAAAAAAGCAAGTCCGCCTTCCTCAAAGTCAAAATAGCCCTGCCCGTATTTTACCTGTCCCTTAAAATTCCGCTTGAATGAGATCTTATAAAAGTCGATCAGAAAGCTTTGCCCGGCATGCTCTAATTTGATCTTGTCTATATCGTAATTTACCAAAGCCACCAAAGGATGGAGAGGGGTAGGCATGCCCAGCTCCCGCATTAACCCGGAAATACTTTTAAAAACTAAAGGCTTTGAATTGGTGGCTTTCATACAAGTGAATTTAGTCCTGAACGGTTGGCCTTATCACAATATCGCCAACGTCAACGTTACCCGGCTGACTGATCGCATAAGACACGGCATTTGCAATATCATCAGCAGCTAAAGCGATTTTTGCTACCTTATCTTTTAATACCGCTTTGGTTGCCTCATCTTTAATATGGTCTACCAGTTCAGTTTGCACAAATCCCGGAGAAATACCGGTTACCCTATATTTTCCACCGGATTCTTGCCGCAACGCTTCTGCGATGGTACGCACCGCATTCTTTGTGCCGGCGTATACACCCTGTGTAGGAACTATTTTGATCCCTGACGTGGAAATGATATTAATGATATGACCTGAGCCTTGTCTTTTAAACACTGGCAAGGCAGCAGCAATCCCATACAAAACACCTTTAAGATTCACATCTATCATATCTTCCCAATCTTCTACCTGTAAATCGTCTATGCGGGAAATGTGACTGATACCGGCGTTATTGATAACTACATCTAACTTACCGTAAGTTTTTTCAGCCAGGTCTACCAACTTAACCAGGTCTTCTCGTTTTTTAACGTCGGTAAGCAAATATACTGCTTTGCCACCTGCTTTATTGATACGGTTTGTCAAATCTTCCAGGCGATCATTCCGCCTTGCACCTAAAACAACTTTAGCTCCCTGAGCGGCCAATAGCAACGCAATGGCCTCGCCAATTCCGCTGCTTGCACCGGTTATGGCTACTACTTTTCCTCTGATATTTTCCATAACACAAATCTCAATAAAGATTAGCATTGAAAGTTAGCCTGAATGGTAAATGTTGTAGCCGGAATCACAACATTTAATTTCACTGAATTTAATGGCCGTTCTGTAATACCTCCTTTTGCATCATTGTAGTGTATTAATACGACATTATTTTAGCGCAATGATAATTAAGTCCTACGGCTCTCCGGCACAGAAATTAGTGGGATTCCATGATCCTGCCTGCATGGGAGCCCTTCGCACTGCACAAACTTAGGCTGACTACACAGGTGCCGACCAGGTTGGTCTACCTTATCAGCCAACGATTCGCCATTTCTGAAACCTACCTGGGCCGTTATTTTAAGAAGCACTTTAATGAGACCTATCAGCAATACATCATGCAATACAAATTTAAGCTCATTGAAAACCGCCTGCTTCACAGCAATATGCGCATAAATGAGATTGCCGATGAATTTGGTTTCACCGACAAAAGCCATTTTAACCGCATGTTTAAAAAACATAGCGGGATGAGCCCTTCTGCTTTTAAAAAACCCGCAAAAGAAGGATCGCTTTGATTACTCCCTTATCGGTGAAAATTGGAGGAGAAGCGGTGAAATAAAGGTTACTTTGGCGTATTCTTATCAAAAGTAAGGGTGTCAAAAAATATCGTCAGCGAGTTCAATTTCTCATTCTTCACCTTCCAGATTTCGGCCACATCTCCATTCATTGTTACTCCGTTAGGAAATTTAAAATCATAGTTTCCAATAACGCAGGCTTTATCGCCTTCAATCATCATTTCCTTTACACGCATGGTTTCAAACACACGGGAAAACCGCTTAATCACCTCCATGTAGGCCGCTTTTCCTACAGCGGGTGTCGTTTTTGTCAGGTCACCGCCAATAAATGTAAAATCATCAGAGAGCACCGATTCCCATCCCTCCTTTTGGGCAAAACCTTTGTAATAGGTATCCAGGAGCTGTTTTGTCATTTTTGAATGTTCCATTTTTCTTTTTTAAGATTTAACAATCATTACCTTTGTTGTTGCATTTTGCAAGTGCTAAGATAAAAAAGATATTGCAATTCGCAAGTACTTTAAATAAATAGTATGAACAATACCAGGTCAGATTGCCCCATCAGTTGCTCCCTGGACATTTTTGGAGATAAATGGTCGTTGCTGATTATCAGGGATATTATGCTTCGGGGTAAAATGTCTTACAGCGAATTTCTGAAATCGGAGGAAAAAATCGCTACCAATATTCTTGTGAACAGGTTAACCATTTTGGAGGGTGAAAAGATCCTGCTAAAACAGATAGCACCAAACAACAAATCAAAATTTATTTACAGTCTTACTCAGAAGGGAATCGACTTGCTGCCCATTATCATTGAAATAATGGATTGGGGAGCAAAATACAATGCCAACTGTCCACGCAGGGAGCTAGGGAAAAAAATAAAAAAAGACAAAGCGAGGGTTATTAAGGAGTATTTTGAAAAGCTAAATAACCAATAGCCCTTAATTAAATGAAAAATCATAAATTGACCTAATTTAATGCAATCCAGACTTGAAACTGAATCGGAAGAATCCTGCGTTTATTGTGAACGGACGATTGAACCCGGCCTAAAACTTTAACTATTTATCATGGGAGAAGGAAAACAAAAAAATACCTTTGATGCCATTGTCATCGGATCCGGAATCTCTGGTGGATGGGCTGCCAAAGAGCTTTGTGAGAAAGGATTGAAGACCCTTGTATTGGAACGGGGCAGGAACGTCGAGCATATTAAGGACTATACTACGGCAAATACTCCTCCCTGGGATTTTCCGCATAGAGGCCGGCTACCGGAGAAGTTTTTACAGGAGAATCCGCAACTATGCAGGGCAGGGGTTGTATCGGAGGCCAATGAGCATTTTTTTGTAAAGGATCGGGAGCATCCCTATCGGGAAGACAAACCCTTTACCTGGGTACGCGGTTACCAGGTAGGGGGTAAGTCCATGCTTTGGGCCCGTTGGACACAGCGTTGGAGTGACCTGGATTTCGGTGCGAATGCCAGGGAAGGAATAGCTGTCGATTGGCCCATCCGGTATAAGGATATTGCGCCCTGGTATTCCTACGTGGAGAAGTTTGCCGGCATTAGCGGTAACCTGGATGGTCTCTCCCAAGTACCCGATGGAGAATTTATGCCTCCGATGGAAATGAATTGTCTGGAGAAATATTTTAAGACCAGCATCGAGGGGAATTATCCCGGACGTAATCTTATTATATCCCGGACGGCCAATGTTACCCGTGCCATCAATGGCAGAGGGCCTTGTCAATACCGGGACTTGTGCGACCGTGGCTGTCCCTTTGGCGCAGCATTCAGTTCGAATTCTGCCACGCTCCCTGCAGCGGCAAAGACGGGTAATCTGACTATCCTTCCCTTCTCCGTCGTGCATTCGATCATCTACGACGAACAGAAAGGCAAGGCAACCGGCGTGCGGGTGATCGATACAAATACCCATGAAGCCAGGGAGTATTTTGCCAGGATCATTTTTGTCAATGCGAGTACGATCAATACAACCTTAATCCTTCTAAACTCCACATCCAACCGTTTCCCCAACGGTTTGGGGAATGACAGTGGGGTGCTCGGTCATTACCTGATGGATCATAATTACCGGGGCCGGCTTGGCGCGAGCTATGATGGATTTCAGGACCAGTACTATTTTGGCCGGAGACCTACCGGCGTATATATCCCCCGGTTTCGCAACTTCGGTGACGACCGGCAAAAGGATTTTCTGCGTGGTTATGCCTTTGCATGCGGCGCTTCGAGAGGTACCGGCAGCATTCAGGACCATAAATCTTCGATCGGTGCTGATTTAAAGGACCGGCTATCGGAAGCGGGACCCTGGAATATCTGGATGGTTGGCATGGGGGAATGCCTGCCCGATCATGCCAACCACATGAGTTTAAGCAAGACTGAAAAAGATGCGTGGGGAATGCCTCTTCTGCATATGAATGCCGGCTGGAATACAAATGAAGATAAAATGACGGCCGATATTCTCGTGCAGGGAGCAGAGATGTTGGAAAAGGCAGGTTTCAAAAATATCGTACATACAGACAATCATTCCCCGTTGGGTCATGGCATTCATGAAATGGGGACTGCAAGAATGGGAAGAGACCCGAAAACATCTATCCTGAATGGTTACAATCAGCTGCATGCCGTAAAAAATGTTTTCGTCACGGATGGTTCCTGTATGACTTCGGGCGGCTGTCAGAATCCTTCGCTCACGTATATGGCATTGACCGCGCGGGCGGTGGATTTTGCTGTAGGGGAGATGAAAAGGGGGGGGATTTGATATACGGTGAGGCTTATTCTTCGGGTAAAACAGCATGCCTTGATAGATTTTAACTATGATAATATAGAATTAATTGATCTTGATTATATTCTCAAATATCATAAATTCATCATCCCGTACAAACACCAGGAGCAAGTAAAAGTCATTCATTACTATAAATTTGTAAAAATGGAAAAAGAATCTGGAGACATCAGTAAATGCCCGTTTCATAACGGCAGTATAAAGCAAAATGTTGCCGGTGGCGGCACCAGGAACCGTGACTGGTGGCCCAATCAGCTAAGGTTAGGCATCCTGCGTCAGCACTCGGCTTTATCAGACCCGATGGGGGAAGACTTCAACTATGCCGAAGCGTTTAAAAAACTCGATCTGGAAGCGGTGAAAAAAGACCTTCATGCACTCATGACCGATTCGCAGGACTGGTGGCCGGCCGACTTCGGGCATTATGGCCCTTTATTCATTCGTATGGCATGGCACAGTGCAGGCACCTACCGTGTCAGCGATGGACGTGGTGGTGCAGGTGCAGGACAGCAACGGTTTGCTCCGCTGAATAGCTGGCCCGATAATGTGAGTCTGGATAAGGCCCGCAGGCTGCTTTGGCCCATCAAGCAAAAATATGGCCGCAATATTTCATGGGCGGATTTGATGATCCTTACCGGCAATATAGCCCTGGAATCAATGGGTTTTAAGACCTTCGGCTTTGCCGGCGGACGCCCCGATGTATGGGAACCCCAGGAAGACGTGTATTGGGGCTCCGAAACCACCTGGCTGGGTGGCGATCTGCGTTATGCACATGGCTCCCCGGGTGTCGAAGAGAACCATGGCGTACTGGTTTCAGATGACAATTCTGAAGGGGACCATAGCCGCAATCTGGAAAAGCCTTTGGCGGCGGTACAAATGGGCTTGATCTATGTAAATCCCGAGGGTCCTGATGGAAATCCTGACCCTATTGCCGCAGCCCGGGACATACGTGATACATTCGGGCGAATGGCTATGAACGATGAAGAGACAGTTGCCCTGATAGCAGGCGGCCACAGCTTTGGCAAAACCCATGGGGCTGCTCCGGCTACCCATGTGGGCAAAGAGCCCGAACTTGCAGGTATTGAATCGCAAGGCTTTGGCTGGAGTAACGCGTATGGTTCAGGTAAGGGTGCAGATACTATTACCAGTGGGCTTGAAGTAATTTGGACGAAAACTCCCACCCAATGGAGTAATAATTTTTTCGAAAATCTGTTTGGCTTTGAATGGGAACTTTCTAAAAGTCCGGCCGGGGCGCAGCAGTGGGTAGCTAAAGATGCATCGGGGATCATTCCTGATGCGTATGATGTTTCAAAAAAGCATAAACCAACTATGCTTACTACTGATCTTGCTTTACGGGTCGATCCGGTTTACGAAAAAATATCCAGGCGGTTTTTGGAAAACTCCGAAGCATTTGCCGATGCTTTTGCCCGGGCATGGTTTAAACTAACACACCGCGATATGGGACCTCGTGTACGGTATCTGGGACCTGATGTGCCGAAAGAAGAACTGCTGTGGCAAGATGTTATTCCTGCCATTGATCATATATTGATCGACGAAAATGATATTGCAGGCCTGAAGGCAAAAGTATTGGGATCCGGATTGAACGTTTCTGAACTGGTTTCTACAGCATGGGCTTCGGCTTCCACCTTTCGTGGTTCCGATAAACGCGGAGGTGCCAATGGAGCCCGCATTCGCCTGGCTCCTCAAAAATACTGGCGGGTCAACAATACCGCGCAGTTGCAAAAAGTATTGAACACCTTAGAAGGCATTGGAAAAGAATTTAATGCTGCGCAGGCAAACGGTAAAAAAGTATCCCTGGCAGATTTAATTGTACTTGCCGGAGTGGCCGGTATCGAAAAAGCAGCGAAAGATGCAGGACATACGATCACCGTTCCTTTTAAACCTGGCCGTATGGATGCTTCGCAGGAACAAACGGATGTTGAATCAGCCGGATACCTGGAACCCCTTGCTGACGGTTTTCGCAACTACCGCCCTTCAAAATCCAGTGTATCTACCGAGGGATTATTGATCGATAAAGCCCAGTTGCTGACACTTACGGCTCCTGAGTTAACCGTATTGGTGGGTGGTTTGCGTGTTTTAAACACTAATTTTGATGGTTCTAAACATGGTGTTTTTACCTCTCGTCCAGGCTGCCTTACGAACGATTTCTTTGTAAACTTGCTCGACATGAGCACCGCCTGGAAAGCAATATCCGCAGACAAGGAGATTTATGAAGGCAGTGACCGTACCTCCGGTAAAACAAAATGGACAGGTACCCGTGCAGATCTTGTGTTCGGCTCTAATTCAGAACTGAGAGCTATTGGCGAGGTGTACGGAAGCGCTGATGCCCAGGACAAATTTGTGAAGGACTTTGTAGCAGCATGGGATAAAGTGATGAATTTGGACAGATTTGAGGTAGCCTGATCCACTTCACTTTCGTCCAGAGTGGTCAATTATCCAGTGCGGTCATCAAAAACGTCGACACGACAGGCCGGTCATGTCGTGTCGACGTTTTCATGATATCTTCTATTTGTTTGATGGCATAAAATCCCATGTGGCGGCGATGTGGTTGGTGGGCGAGAAATAAATTTATTTTGCAGGCCTTATCCAGATAGCTTGTCCGCCAGATGCTATCAGATGCGTATCCAGTACAGTAGATGAATCAACTTTCAGCCTTTTTATGGAAACCTTTGTGCGGACCTTTGATGCAGGGTCATCATAATAAATACTGGCTTCATATTTTTTGCCTGACGTTAAAAAAATCAACGGTAAGCTCAAAGAACGGGCATCCGTATTTGTGACAGTGCCAACAAACCAATCTTCTCCTTTACGGCGGGCAACGGTAATATATTGGCCTATTACTCCACCCATCACTTTTGTATCATCCCAAACGGTGGAAATATGATCAAAATATTCCAGTTCGGGCTCGTTCTGAGAATCGGATGGTAAATCATACCAATATAAAAATTGTAACGGGCTGTAAAAAATGGCAGCCAGTGCCAACTGGTGACCGGAAGTGGTTTTCATAACCCTTGGATTCTGCGCTTCTGCAAGACGTTGTTTTAATTCAGGGCGATGATAGTAGCAAATGGTATGATCAGCCGGGCCTGCAATAAAACGCGTAAATGGAAGAATGGTACTGTTGGTCGCTTCCGGCATTTCCTCGTTACCACGCACCCCTTCCTGTGTAAGAAGATTGGGGTATGTGCGGGTGAAACCAGTTGGCCTGTACTCATCATGTACATCAACCATCAAATGAAATTGTGCGCATTTTCTTACTGCCTCATGCAGCCAGGTAGTCCAGCGGTGCGAGCCCACTTCCACAAAACCGAACTTTATACCACTGACGCCCCATTTTTCGTACAGCGGTAAAAGTTGGTCCAGTTGCTGGTAAAGTGCTCGCTGGTTGACGTATAAGAAAACGCCAATGCCTTTGGATTTAGCATAACGGATTACTTCCTGAATGTCCAAATCGCTGTTTGGATTGCGGCGTGGATCTACCTTTACTTTCGTGGCATCCGAACCCACCACGTATTCATAACCATACCAGCCTGCATCAAAATGAATATATTGCAAGTGGCGTTTAACGGCAAAGTCCACCAGGTCTTTTGAACCTTTCATGGTCAGGGTCATTTCACGCATGATTTTGCCCGGCTGTATCCACGTGGTATTATTAATTTCGCAGGGAGCATTGAGATTCAGCAAAAGATCATTGTTAGCCAACAGTTCTCCCGGTTGATCGGCACCCATGATGACCCTCCATGGCGTAGTGATGGGTGTAAATAAATCCACCTCACCGTACATCGAACAACGAATGGTGTTGGCCTTCTCCGTATCAAGACTAAATTTAGTGCGTGCATAATTAACCATGGCCGCTTCTGCAAGACATGCATATTTTCCATCAGCCATTTGCAATACCAGCGGCCGTTCAGCTTCATCGGGCCAATTCGTCAACGGCAGCAGGCTATAGGCGCCTTGTGCCCTGCTGGTAAACCATGCTTTAGCTCCCGCAGGCACCGTAAATTCAGTTAGCTCTTTTTTTATGCTTACATCCATTCCACCCATAATACTGGCGTCCGATCCTGCAACCGGGTTTTCGGGAAATACATACCGGAAAGCAATGCCTTCGTCATAAGCCCTCACCTGCAATTGAAATTTATTTCTTTTATTGTTGTTTAGCAAAAAGGTGATGATGATTTGATGGTAATGATCCCTCACCTGGCTTCGTTCACCGTATACGGGCTTCCAGGTGGTATCCTGGTTTGAAAAAGTTACATCTGTTAATACCAGTCCTTTTGCCCAACCACCAATACCCAATGCCGAAGAAAGTATAAAAGGTCTTTGCCGGTAAGTAATGGAATACGACGGAACGCCTTCTTGCGATAAACTGAAGGAATAAACTAGTTTCCCATCGGGAGAAGTTAAGTCTTTCATTTGTTGTGCCTGCAATAATTGAACACTTAACAATAAGTAACAGAAACCGGCTATCAATTTGGACAAGTTCATTGTTTTAGTTAGTTAAGCAATTTTTTGGAAACGGGAATCGGGGTTAGCAGGAGCAAAAGTAGGGAAACCTGGAGATTTGCAAATGGTGATGTAGATTTTTGGATGGAGATAGTTACCGGGATTAAGGCCAGGATGGGTAGGTAATAACAAAACTTAACTAACTACCTACCCATTAAGGAAAATCGCCTTTAAAAGCGCTGGTACATATTTTAATTGTCCGGTTCATGTCTGTGTGGTGATACTTGAAAAAATTGTTTTGAATCTGGTAGGGGAGACAAATAAAAAAGGCCGCTTTTCCGGGAAGAGGCCTGCATACTATACTATTATAGGAATACTAACCTTTTAGCACCGGGAATGGATCTGTCTCCCCGTTGGTAATAAAGACAATACGGGTACTTGCCAGAATAGCCCTGATGTCTGTTGTAGCAAGTGTGCCTGATTGATATGTGAAGATGGTGCGCATTTTGTTTGGCTAACTAGGATTAGCGAGAGCAAAAGTATATAAAAAGTGGAGATAACAAATCTTGTTGTATCGTGGACAAAATGGGTCAATCTTGCAGCCACTTGCTGCAATATCACCGCCTTGAAACCTTTTGCGTTTCTCTCCCTTTAATTGGACCAGGTTTCGAAAATTGGTCATGGCATTTTTATTTTTCGGCCTTTTTAAAGGAGGTTTGGCCAAGGACATCATTCAGGCGGCTATCACACTTCTTATTTAATGCGAAGAAATGAATATTTCCATTTTTGCAGATGCTACCCAAGAAATCCTGTTTCTTGTTCATAAAATGGACCGTCGGAAGTGTTGCGTTACAACGGACAAGCCAAAACAAATGGGTTAAGAATTTCGCCAATTCGTCTATCGAAATTTCGAAGCCACCATTGAATTTGCTTCCGACTTTCTTTTCAAACAGGTAGACAAGAGCTAGGTTCGCTGGCTTATAGTCGTTTTGCTGATATAGCCAGGGAGTTTTGGTGTCTCCAAGAAATATGAGCGATTCAACTCCAAGGAGCTGAACTAAGTTCACCGTTTCAGTTGCCAGATTTTTCGCATGCCTGTTAATAGAGTTTGAGGATAGCATCAAAATATATCCGCACCTGGCTTTGGGAAAAAAATAGTTATCGTGCCTGTGATCGGTCCACGGAAACTTGGGATACTGCGCCAGGCATGCTTTGCGAGCGATTTTTTTGAACATATTAAATAGGCTTCATTTTTTAGGTCCCCTTTTCATTGTCGTTAGCCCAACATCCTGAAGATGCCTTCGCAAAGAATATTCCTGCCATTTCATTTCATTCCTAGGCGGTAAAATAGCTGGTTTTTCCATTTTTTCCCAGTGGATGGCATAAATGTCTTTCCTTCCCTTGAAGAGAGACTTTAAAATAGCGAACTGGTCTTGAATTAACGTAAGATGATTAAAGATAGGAGAATAGATTTAGGTGGTTTTTGAGTAAATGTGATCATACCAGGCTTCGACTCAAAAAATGATGTTTTATAGTACTTTAGTCAGGTTAAACCTGACTAAATGGATATGAAAGAATAATTTATTGAAAAAATGGATATTTTTATGTTATTTTGTATCTAATTGGTCAGGTTTAACCTGACTAAATGGATATGCAACATAAAAATATATCTTATCAGTCAAACAAGGTTTTAGGCTATTTTTTCAATAGCCAGAAGCTCTGCTTTACCATTTCTAAAGCTTTAAAAGCTTTGCCGGATACTTCCGTAAGTGCAGTTAAGGAATTACTAAGCGACATGGCCAAACGAGGCCTGTTAATGCGTATCAAAAGAGGTTTATACTATATTATTCCTTTTGACCAGAATCCTCAAACATTCATGCCGGACTGGCATTTATTGGCGGAATTTTTAGTGGGTGAGAGCAAGTTTTATATCGGCTATTATTCAGCGCTTCACTTGCACCAGTTAATCACCCAGCCTTCTCTTACGGAATTAATTGTTACGGATCATCAAATAAAACCTGCTTTGATCAAGGTAAAGAATGTAACATTTCAGTTTATCTATCATAATGAAAAGCATTTTTTCGGAACGGAAAAAGTTTGGATAGATTCCTTTAATAAGGTAATATGCTCCGATTTGGAAAAGACATTTATAGATTGCCTGTTCAGACCTGATTATGGAGGTGGAATCGTAGAAATAGGAAAGGCTCTTTACACGGCCAGAACATCTATCAATTTTGAAAGATTATTGGACTATTGTAAGAAATTTGATTCGCAAGCAGTAATTAAAAGGCTTGGTTTTTTATTGGAGCTATTAAAAATTGATACGCCTATCATCGAAGATTTGCAGGGCCTTAAAACAGACTCTTACGTCCTCTTAGATACAGAAATGGAAAAAGTAGGGAAGAGGTTAAGCCGTTGGAGTATTCAGCAAAATATAGATTCAGAAACCATTAAATCTTCAATCCTGACATGATTAAGCCTGGAGAAATACAACAATATGCGCGCAAGGTGGTTGTGCGTGATACACAAATCGAAAAGGATTATATTCTTACATGGATACTTTTGGGCGTGTCAAGGCATCAACGCCTTTCAAAGCTATTGGTATTTAAAGGAGGTACATTACTATTCATATGGACCTGAAGGCAGGAAATATTCTGATCGATGCGTCCAATAACAATCCTTATATCGCTGATTTTGGATCTGTTAAGAAGCTTATTACCGGCACGGAATAAACGCAAAATGGCCAATGTACGCTCTATTATATGCCGCCGGAGCTAATCGCCGATGGGAGACATTACCGGCAATCCGACATTTATCAAGTCGGCGTCATTCTCTTTAAATTACTCCACGGCGCATTTTCCGTTAATCATCCGGAACAATGGCTCAAAACGAAGGAACGCCAGAAACTTCATCAACTTTCTGCTGGATCTCAAAAACCTTATTTCGAACAGCAGATTAAAGACAAAATTGTTAAAGGGAAATTTCTGAATCTAGACTCCTTGCCAGTGTATGTCGACCGCCAACTAAAGACGATTCTGCGTAAAGCTTTGAATGTTGATTATCAGGCGCGGTACCCAAATTGCCCAGCATTCCAAAAAGCATTATACGACTATCAGAAAGAAAGTAATGATTGGTGGATGGATGGACGATTCTTATACGCATATTTCAAAGACCGCAACAGATATTATAGAATTGTTTCTGGGAAGAAACAAGTATTAATTCAAGCGTCGTCCGACCAACACAAATGGCGGAAATCCGCAGAAAGAGCCTCGATCAAGGAGGCGGTGGGTTATGTCGATGAAAAATAAAAGGACGAGGAATTCGGCTAAAAGATATTCAAATTGGTCAGCCGATAGGTCATCGCAGGTATACTGACTTCAAATTTTCTGGCTAGCCGACCAATAAAATCGGCTTCGGAGAGCCTCTGGTACTCCATCTTTTTCATTTCTTCCTCTAGGAAGGTTTCCGGCATAAGTAGGGCCGCCGCAAAGGCGTTGGCTTCCTGCTCGTGCCGGTAGTCTTCTTCGGTATAAGCATTGTTTTTTCGGAATTTCATCAAAAAGAAATTATCGACGAATAGGTCATTCGTTGTACGGTGGAGCAGGAAATGTCCCAATTCGTGCGCCACAGTAAATCTTCTTCGTACTTGGGCTTCCTTGGGATTGAAGCCAATGATGCCTTTTCCATTCTGGATCACCAAAACACCAGAGGTATCATCGCCCAGGTTGTACTCCAGCAGTTCGATACTCATTCCCTTCACAATACCAAAGATATCCACGGCCGGTTCGATGATCTTAAAGTCGGAAATCATCTGTTGAGCAGTGTCCTCACATTTTTGAAATGACAATTCGTTAAGCATGGTTCATCGCTACCCGATTTATGCGTCTTTAGATTTAATAAAACTAATGAAATCATTGACCCGGTTGGTATCCTCCTCGGTGACATCCCGGGCGGTGGAAGGAGTGCTCAGTGAATCATGGATACGTTTTGTTCTCGCTTCAGAGACTACGTTCACGAGTAAGTGAGAAAGGGACTCAAGTAGCTCGTTCAGGTCAATACGCAAGATCCTGACGATATCGAGCAACGTATGTAGCTGAACTCGCTGCTTCCCAGCTTCGATGTTGGAAATGGAGACCCTCGACAAGTCCAGATATTTGGCCACTACGTCCTGGTTTATCCCTTCCTTTTCCCTTGCCGCCTTTATCCGCTTACCAAGTTCCTCGTAAATCTCGTCCTGGGTCGATTCTGTCAGCAAATAACTTGATTTTGCACAAATTACAAACTTCTAGGGATAAATAAAATGTAAATTTAATAGAAAATATAGACAGAGTAAATTTGTAAAAAAATTTGACTATTTACGATATTCGTATTATTTTTATACCATGAAAGTCTTTAAGCCACCCTAAAAATCACAAAGCCAAGCAGATAACCGCCCGGCTTTGGTTCAAATGGATCGGATGGCCTTTAGGCTCTCCAAATCTAATTGAGATGTGGTAGTCAAAAGTAGAGATTCGTTTTGAGCATGACAATTATTTCTATAACTCCCAGCGGTTAGTCTGTTCGGTTGCGGAATTAGGTACAGCTTACAATTTTACGCACCTCGAAATGTTTTCATTTTCAAATCTAATTTTCTTTTTATGCTACTTCCTTCATTGTTTTCCACCGAACGGCAATTCAAAGCATTGATTTTTAATAACAAAAATTTTATGGCTATGAAAATCAAAGTGTTAATTGCAGGACTCTTACTTATCTCTTCTTTTACGGATATCCACGCGCAGGACAAGTGCCCGAACGTCGTTGTCGTCCGAAAGACCCTGTACGACAGTTTCCAACGGACAAAAGCAGACGTGGGAAATATAGAAAGATCTCTGACGAAGGCCAAGCAAGTTCGAGATGATCTCTATCGGCAATACCGTCAGTGCGAACACCAGAGCGATATTGCCGACATGCTAAAACAGTGGGATGCAGACGTGCAAAATCTCGAAGCCAATCTCAAGCCGGAAAATGAAGCCTATAAGTTGCTTGAGCAGGAGCTTCGACTTGTAATTCACAATGCCAATGGTGTCCCTGCCGTATACCGATATTATGACGCAGGCTACGGCAATTTGGGCAGTGTAGTGACAATGACTTTCTTGTCTCAAGGCGAGAGGATTCTGGTGGTGCCAACCTATAACCAGTTGCCCGATCCAGTGGCGAGCATAAAGTAAATCACGTGCCGTCTAAGAGTCCTGGATCAAAGCAGGCCGGAGGAAGCCTTGTCTTCCGGTCTGTTATTTTCACTCAACAAGTTCTGGCTCATCTACGCATAACTGGTTCTATTTCCTCCGATTTGGCATTGCGAGGCCTTTAGATAGATTTACTAAAATACCAGGAATTTCCAATTTGGCTACCATCAGTTAGTCGCAATATATGAAGGTCTCATTAGTCAAAATGTCGCTTGGATATAGCAGCAATTGGAATCAAATTGGCCCGTCCCAGAAGAATGGATTAAGCTTATGACTGAATGTTGCGGTCCAATCTGGACTCGAATGGGCCGGTTTATATGCTTCAAATACAATATGTTATAAGGATGGCGTTTGGGTGGTGACCGAATTGCGACCTAGGGAAAGAGCTGGGATGAAGGTACCGATTTGGCGGCTTGTCTGTTGGTTATTTCATTGCTCTTAAGGTACCTGGGAGGTCTTTATTCGACTATAAGATATATTTAGGGTCCGGGTTAGGAGACATTATGTTGTCAATCAATTGCTTGGTTTAATAGGATTTTTCCTTTATTAATTTCTTCATTTTCAGTATTTTTGCACGGAAACCTAAAAATAGTCCGCACGGAAACCTAAAAATAGTCCGCTCGGAAACCTAAAAACAGCCCGCTTGGAATCCTGGAAATAGTCCGGCAGGCGCAAATTCTCAACTTATGGCAACTCCGGGTGAAAAGCTGGCTGACGCGCTGGAAGAATTACATGGCTTGCAAGAAAAGGGCCTGGTCGCGATAAAATCCACTGAAATCAACCGGATAAACCGGGAATTGCTTGTGAAGACCGGCTACCTGAAAGAAGTATCCAAGGGTTGGTATACTCCCAGCCGGCCGGATGAACGACCAGGTGATAGCACGTCCTGGTATAGTAGCTATTGGGAATTCTTCGGCCGATTTCTCGACGAAAAGTATGGCAAGGATTGGATTGTTGCCCCGGAACAGTCGCTGCAATTGCATGCCGGTAATTGGACTGTGCCGAAGCAATTGTTGGTCCGGTCATTGGAGGGATCTAATTACAATATGCCGCTGCCTCACGATACTTCACTATTTGTTATGAAAACCCCTTTTCCACCGTCAGAGGTTGTAGAGGTAATGCGGGGAATACGGTGCTATACTTTGGCCGGCTCACTAATCTTTTGCTCGCCCAATACGTTCTCCCAAAATCCGATAGATGCCCGGACGGCTCTTGCGATGATCCGGGATGCTTCGGAAGTACTCCATATATTGTTAGCCAAGGGGCATACCACCTATGCCGGAAGATTGGCCGGCGCATTCCGCAATATTGGCCGGGATCGTATCGCTCAACAGATCATGGATACTATGGCAGCGGCGGGATATAATGTGAGGGAGGAAGATCCTTTCGATACCAAATTAAATCTCAATTTGCCGCTACGGGAGCGGTCGCCTTATGTCAACCGCCTACGTCTTATGTGGCATCAAATGCGGGACGTAGTTATTCCTCATTTTCCCCCGGCGCCGGGACTACCTGCGGATAGAGAAGCGTATCTCCAATCGATGGACAATCTCTATGTAAACGATGCCTATCATTCCCTGTCTATCGAGCGATATCGGGTAAGCAGAGAACTGATCGAGCGGGTACGAAGCGGGGATTGGGATCATCATAAATATGAAGAAGACAAAAGAGAACGAAATGCTATGGCAGCCAGGGGGTACTGGCAGGCTTTTCAGCAGGTAAAGGAGAGCGTGCAAAAAATCTTATCCGACGAAAATGCGGGTCGGGTAGCGGGTGAGGATCATGGGAAATGGTACCGGCAGCTTTTCGAACCGAGTGTGATTGCGGGTATCCTGAAGCCGGAAGACCTAGCTGGCTATCGAACACACCAGGTTTATATAGGCGGATCCAAGCATGTTCCGATTAATGTAGATGCGTTGCCGGATGTCATGCCCGTGCTATTTGAACTCCTGGAATCGGAACCGGAGGCTTCCGTACGGGCGGTGATGGGGCATTTTGTCTTTGTGTTTATTCATCCTTATATGGACGGGAATGGCCGGATGGGGCGGTTTCTGATGAATGCTATGCTTGCTTCGGGGGGATATCCCTGGACGGTGATTCCAGTGGAACAACGGAAGGCATACATGCAAGCATTGGAAAGGGCTAGTGTGGGCCAGGATATTGAGCCTTTTGCGCAATTTTTAGGTTGGCTAGTGGGGGAGGGAATGAAGGGAACGCCGGTTGCGATGATATGAGTTGAAGAAGATGTGCACTATCATTAGCTTAAGAATCGGAATAGCTTTTCTTCTTTGTTTTCGCAAGTAAACAATTCTTTGAGATCATCTAAACGGGCTGCTCTGAAATCCACTTCACTGTTGATTTCCGCAACTATTTGTTGAGCAATCGAGTCGTCCAATTTTAGAGTCAATACTTCAAAATAAATATCCTTTTTCGTTGCAGGAAGCTTTTTTATGTTTCCGATCAAGTCTTTCTCAAAAAGGTGCTCCATGATGCTTGCAATGGAAACACCTAGTGTCTAGTCAATATAATATTGTCGGATAAAGTTTTTTTAGTTTTATCCGGGCCTCCTTGGTGGTAAACTGCC